>JACJYZ010000002.1:1667334-2000801 GCA_020635855.1 Flavobacteriales bacterium
CGCCCACCAGCTGTCGGGTGAGGTGAAGGACGAGCGCGGATTTCCCGTGCCTTTTGCAAGTATTTATTTGGAGAACACCACCTATGGCGTGGCATCCAACGCCAGGGGCTGGTACTACCTGGAGCTGCAGCCGGGCACGTACCGTGTCGTGTTCCAGGCGGTGGGCTTTGCCACGGTGGTAAGGGAGGTGACCATGCCCGACCATGACCTGTCGCTGAACGTGGTGCTGGAAGCGGCTCCGGTGAACCTCGGCGAGGTGACCGTTACCGAAGACAAGCGTGACATCGCCATGGAGATCATCCGCAAGGCGATCGACAAACGGAAGTCCTACCTGGATGCCTACACCGCCTACACCTGCGACACCTACATCAAGGCTTCCCTCGAGAAAGAATACGCCGACATGCGCGACAGCCTCATCCCCGGCCTCGTCAAACGGGAGCGCCTTAACTTCATTGAGTCGTACGGACAAACCAACGTGGGCCCGGGCGGACAGGTAAAAGAAATCAAAACCGCTTACCGCGACCTGGCCGACAAGAAAATCGCCACCGTGCAGGTGCACGTGAGCACCGACGACCGCCGCGGTCCCGACAATTACATGGAGCACAACCCCTACCTGTTCTATACATCTGTTTCCGACGGCAACTTCAACTTCTACCAGAACTTGCTGAACATCCCCAGGCTGGGCGACAAGCCCTACATCTCCCCCATCGCCGCCATGGCGCCCGTATCCTACAAGTACTACTTCGAGGAGTCGTTCTTCGAAGACGGCAAACAGATCAACAAGATCAAAGTGGTGCCCCGCAATTCGGAAGGCGCCCTCTTCTCCGGCTACCTCTACATCGAGGAGAACAGCTGGGCCCTGAAGGCCGTGGACCTCACCCTGCCCGGCGCCAGCACCCACTTCTACCGCAACTTCCGCATCATCCAGAACTATGAACAAACACCCGACTCCACCTGGGTGATCGGCCGCCAGTCGTTTTTCTACGACGCCCGCAACGGACGCATGCGCCTCATCGGCAACACCGTGGTGGTGTATTCGCAATACAACCTCCGTCCCGAATTCCCGCCCCGCTTTTTCGACAACGAGCTGCGGCGCATCGAAGACACCGCCTACGACAAGGACACCACCTACTGGAACGACCTCCGCCCCGTGACCCTCAAGCCGGAAGAGAAGGTATACATTCATACGCAGGACAGCATCCGCACCTACCACAACAGCGTGCCCTACCTCCGGGAGCAAGACAGCATCCGCAACCGCATCACCTTCTGGGATGTGGTGGCGAACGGCGTCGGACTGTACTACCGCGACAAGGGTACCTCCTATTTCATCTATTCCCTGATGCAGTCGGTGCGACCGTTCAGCGTGGGTGGCTACCACCATGCCCTCGGCGGCACCTTCACCAAAGAATGGAGCAAGGCCACCAAGCTGGTAACCACGGGCGAGGTGGACTACGGCTTCGTGAACCGCGTGGTGAAAGGCTATGCCCGGGTGAACTACCTCTACCACCCGAAACGCTTCGGCAAGTTTTATGTCAAGGGCGGTGATACCTATTCAATGATCAACGGGTATGAATCGCTGGCCGCCACGTTCAGCCGCAGCAACTATGTGCACAAACGCTTCGGCGGTGTGGGCCACGAGATGGAACTGGTGAACGGCCTCTTCCTGGATGTGGCCACCGAGTATGCGGCCCGCCGCCCCATCACCGACCTGGTGCTGTCGCAATGGTCGCAGGAGCTGTTCGGCGACAGCCTGAACTCACCCCAGAACTTCGAAGCCTACAACGAACTGCTGCTGGATGTGGAGCTGAGCTTCACCCCCCAACAGGAATTCTACACCGAGCCCTACCGGAAGATCATCGTGGGATCCAAATACCCGACCTTCACCCTGCACTACAAGAAAGGCGTAAACGGCATCTTCAACAGCGATGTCGACTACGACTTCCTGCAACTGTCGGTGGAAGACAAGATGAAGATCGGTACGCTGGGCGAATCCAAGGTGGCGATCTACGCCGGTAAGTTTTTGCGCAGCGAAGACATCCGCCTGGTGGACCAGAAGTTCTTCCGCGGCTCGGATTACTTCTTCTACAGCAACCCGATCAAGTCCTTCCAGCTGCTGGGCCCCACGCTGGCCACGCGTCAGTCGTTCCTGCAGGCGCACTACATCCACCACTTCAACGGCGCCCTGATGAACAAGGTGCCGCTGGTGAAAAAGCTCAGGATGAAATCCGTCGGCGGCGCCAGCATCCTTTTCATCGACGATGTATCCACCCTCGACCGCGAACCGTTCCGCCATGCCGAGGCGTATGTCGGACTGGAAAAGGAGTTCGTGCTCTGGCGCCAGCTAATGAAGATCGGTGCCTACTACGTGGCGGCCGACAGCAACCACTCACGCATGGAAGGCAACTTCAAGTTCGGGATTGACTTCTTTAATTCGTTTACGAACAGTTGGAGCTACTGAAAATAAATTAGGAATTAGAAATTAGGAATTAGGAATTGGGCAAACGTGCGGAGGTTGGCATTTGTCTATGGAGGAGCAGGCGCGAATGTCCAGGCAAAAGCTTTGAACTGTATAGGCACATAGCACAGATAAACCGACGATGAGCATTTCTAATTTCTAATTTCTAATTCCCCCTCCGTCGGGCTTTTCGCTTATACTGCCGGAAGATATGAGACACCGTATATGTGTAAAAGTCCTGAACCACATAGGCACATAGCACACATAAACAGCCTATGTGAATGCCTATTGTGGCCTCCATGCCTATGCGGTTTTATTGAATAATTACGAGTGACGGATTACGAATGACGAATGGGCAAACGTGCGGAGGTTGGCATTTGTCTATGGAGGAGCAGGCGCGAATGTCCAGGCAAAAGCTTTGAACCACATAGGCACATAGCACACATAAACAGCCTATGTGAATGCCTATTGTGGCCTCCATGCCTATGTGGTTTTATTGAATAATTACGAGTGACGGATTACGAATGACGAATGGGCAAACGTGCGGAGGTTGGCATTTGTCTATGGAGGAGCAGGCGCGAATGTCCAGGCAAAAGCTTTGAACTGTATAGGCACATAGCACAGATAAACCGACGATGAGCATTTCTAATTTCTAATTTCTAATTCCCCCTCCGTCGGGCTTTTCGCTTATACTGCCGGAAGATATGAGACACCGTATATGTGTAAAAGTCCTGAACCACATAGGCACATAGCACACATAAACAGCCTATGTGAATGCCTATTGTGGCCTCCATGCCTATGTGGTTTTATTGAATAATTACGAGTGACGGATTACGAATGACGAATGGGCAAACGTGCGGAGGTTGGCATTTGTCTATGGAGGAGCAGGCGCGAATGTCCAGGCAAAAGCTTTGAACCACATAGGCACATAGCACACATAAACAGCCTATGTGAATGCCTATTGTGGCCTCCATGCCTATGTGGTTTTATTGAATAATTACGAGTGACGGATTACGAATGACGAATGGGCAAACGTGCGGAGGTTGGCATTTGTCTATGGAGGAGCAGGCGCGAATGTCCAGGCAAAAGCTTTGAACTGTATAGGCACATAGCACAGATAAACCGACGATGAGCATTTCTAATTTCTAATTTCTAATTCCCCCTCCGTCGGGCTTTTCGCTTATACTGCCGGAAGATATGAGACACCGTATATGTGTAAAAGTCCTGAACCACATAGGCACATAGCACACATAAACAGCCTATGTGAATGCCTATTGTGGCCTCCATGCCTATGTGGTTTTATTGAATAATTACGAGTGACGGATTACGAATGACGAATGGGCAAGCGTGCGGAGGTTGGCATTTGTCTATGGAGGAGCAGGCGCGAATGTCCAGGCAAAAGCTTTGAACCATATAGGCACATAGCCCAGATAAACCGACGATCTACATTTCTAATTTCTAATTCCTAATTTCTAATTATTAATTAAACGTAGCGTACCTATGGCACGCTGAAATCCACCATCGAATTGCTTGCTACCAATGTGTTGCTCCGATGGAGCAATCAGCCAACCAAATCGTTGGTTTAGATGAACAAATGCTTAACTATACTGGCACATAGCACAGATAAACCGACGATCTAAATCCCTAATTCCTAATTTCTAATTCCTAATTCATTTTCCGCTTCCTCCACCGTTCTCACCGGCAACCCGCACACCCTGTTCCGACACACATACATCCACGTTTCCTGCTTCACAAACCGGTTCTGGAAGATGGGCAGGTTGCTTTCGGATGTCGCTCCGGCATATAACACATCGGGGTGATAGGTGCGCATCATGGCGCGGATGCGGGCAACAGCTTCCGGTCCGGTCGCAACCACCTCGGATGTTCCTGCTGCCAGCCACGCCATCAGGATGGCCCAGTTGCTATGGTAGATGGGATGCTTGAGCACCATCGGCTTCACGCTTTCCAGCATGGCGGCGGAACGGTCCACCCGCTGCTGGTTTTCGGTGAGCTGACCGATCACATACAGGTTCCGCGCCATCACCGAATTGGATGCGGGGATCACGTTGTCTGAAATCTCCCTGCTGCGGGTGATCAGCGGTGTGTCTTCTGCGGAGGTATAGAAAAACATCGGACTGCTGTCATCCGCAAAAGAACGCTCCACATGTCCGGTGAGCAGGTCCGCTTCTTCCAGCCAGGTGGCATCACCCGTGACCTGGAACAGGTTCAGCCACGCCTCGATCACCAGGGCGTAATCGTCCAGGAAACCGGGAATGGTGGCCTTGCCGTTTTTGTAGTTCCGGAACAGCTTTCCGTCCTGCATCATTTGGGTACGGATGAAACGTGCGCACTTCAAGCCACGGTTTAAGTACCGCTCTTCACCCAACGCTTGATATGCATCCAGAAATCCGTTTATCATCAGTGCGTTCCAGGATGCCAGCACCTTGTCGTCCAGGCCGGGTCGCTCGCATGTGCTGCGTGCCTGCAGCAGTTTCTCTTTCCACTTTTGCATCTGTTCGGTGGACACGGGCATCAGCTCTTCGAGGTAGAGGATGTTGTGATTGTCTTCCCAGTTGCCGGTGTCGCGCACATGAAATACCTGCATGGCGGCATCGGCTTCTTCTCCGAGCGCCGCTTTGAATGCGTCTGCCGTCCATACGTAAAACCGTCCTTCATGTCCTTCGCTGTCGGCATCCAGGGATGAAAAGAACCCGCCTTCCTCCTGGTCCAGTTCCCTTTCAACGAAAGCCAGCGTTTCTTCCACCACCTGTTTGTAGCGTTCGTTTCCGGTCACCTGCCAGGCTTCGGCGTACAGGCTTACCAGCTGGGCATTGTCGTACAGCATCTTTTCAAAATGCGGGGCGAACCATTCGGCATCGGTGCTGTATCGGGCAAAGCCGCCTCCCACCTGGTCGTAGATGCCGCCCATGGCCATGTGGTCGAGGGTGACGTGCACGGCCTCCAGCGCCATCTCGTGGCCGGTCAGGTGGTGGTAATGCAGGAGGAAACGGTATCCGTTCGGCATGGGAAACTTGGGTGCGCCGGAACTGCCTCCCCGTTCAAAATCAATGTGGTGCAGCCAGGACTGAACCGCATCGTGCAGGTCATCCAACTGAACCGGTCCGGTTTGCGGCAGGTCACCGACCGGCCTGGGTTGAAGTCCGGCTGTGATCTCACCGGCGCGCGTGACCATCTCATGCGGCTTGTCGGCATACAGCTTGGCGAAGAACTCCAGCACCCGCAGCCAGTCGCCTTTTCGGAAATAGGTACCGCCGAACACGGGCCGGCCGTCGGGCAGCGCCACGATGTTGAGTGGCCATCCGCCTTGTTGTCCCATGAGGTGGATGGCATCCATGTACACCTGGTCGATGTCGGGCCGCTCTTCACGGTCCACTTTGATGGAGACGTAGTGCAGGTTCATCACGTCCGCCACATCCGTGTCTTCGAACGACTCATGCTCCATCACGTGGCACCAGTGGCACGCGGCATAACCGATGCTGACGATGATGAGCTTGTTTTCTTCTTTGGCCTTGCCGAGGGAGGCATCACTCCATGGGAACCAGTTTACGGGATTGTGGGCGTGCTGCAGCAGGTACGGACTGCTTTCCGCGATCAGGGCATTGGTATGGGTGGATGTTTTGTTGGTCACCATGGATGGTTGAAGTGATAGGTTGTGATAAATGTTTTTGCCACATAGGCACATAGGTCACAATAGGCATTCACATAGTCTATGTGGTTCAATTCCTAATCCCTAATTTCTGATTTCTAATTTCTAATTAGTACACCCCATTCCGTTTCCTCAAAAACCACTCCACCGCCAGCAGGAGGATCAGGATGCCCATCAGCCAGGGTTGCGTGATGAGTTCGTGGAGTTTCTTTTCGCTGATGAGGATGGAGGCGATGTCGCCGCGGGCTTTCAGCAGTTCGGGGATGCGGTTCAGGTCGGCCGGGTAGATGAGCTGTCCGCCGCTTTCGCCGGCCATGGCATGCAGCAGGCTGTGGTCGGCCTGGGTGCGCAACGCTTCGGCCTGCAGCGCTGTGATCAGGAACTCGCCCCTGGCCGTATGCACCTTGCCGCCATGGTTCACGGTGCCCACATAGGTATACCTGGCAGGCGGCAGCACACCGGCGTTCAGGTGATAGGCCCGTGATGTGCGCGAGAAGATGTAGTTGTATTTCTTTCCGTCTTCGCTGGTGATCTCCAGGCTCACGTCGGGGTCGTTCACCAGCTCGTAGGATTCGTTGTAGAGTTCTGCATCCAGTTCAACGGTTTCGTTTTCGCCGAACCTTTGGTGGGAGGTGATGCGGAACAAGCTGCGATCGGCTTTCACTGCGAGGAACTGTGCACTCTTCCCTACCCATTCTTCAAAATACTTGTAGCTGTTGGTGGCGGCGAATTCCCGCAGCTTCCACCGCCAGATGCCGATGCCGGTGAGCACGCCCCATTTCCGCTCGCCGTCTTCCATGAAATACAGCAACGGCGACTCGGTGGACACGCTGGCGATCTTCTGCTTCATGAGCGTGTATACCTGCTGTCGGGTTTGGTATTCACCGAACGGCGCCTGCAGGGGCGGTACCTTTTTCAGGAAAGCGGCGCACCCTTCATCAATGGTGAACAAGGAAAAGGCGGGGTTCACTTCTGCGCCCACATCGTTGGCATTGCCCCGCATGTTGCCGGTAATGGCGATGCCGGTATTGAGTTCGTTGAAGGCGGGCAGGTCTACGCGGTCGGATATGATCAGCCAACGCGGGATGTTGCGTTCATTCAACTTGTTCATCAAACCGTTGAAGGTGGATAAGGTGGCGTCGTGGATGGGCAGGTCGTGTAGGATCACCAGGCTCGCCTTGTCGACTGCTTCATTGCCGATCTTCACCTGACCTCCGGCCACAGACACATCGTTGATCAGTGCCGAGGTGACTTCGTACTGCGAGTTCTTGGCAAGGGCTGTTTTGAGCGCCGCTACATCGGGGTGCGGTGCATGCGCCACGATGAAGATGCGCTGGCGGCTGTCGATCACATCTACAAAAACATCGGATGTATTGTTGACGTACGTTACTTCTCCTTCCAGCCGGGACAGTCGCACCCGGAGGTGGTTCATGCCCAGTTTTTTTGCGGTGAGGTTGAATGACATGGTGGCCACCTGCTGGTCTTCGGTGAATGTGAGTCCGCGCGTAAACAACGCCTTCCCGTCTTCCTCCACGGTTAGTACGGGGTTCTCTCCCTTGCATTCGGTGGCCGCCACCACGATCTCCAGCGGGTATTCGTTGTTCAGGAAGGCTAGCCGGTTGTAGTTCACATTCTGCACCAGCAGATCTTTCTGCACGCTGGTATCTCCCAGCGCCACGGTGTACATGGGGGCATGCAGGCCGCCATTGGCGTAAAGCGGGTTGAGGCCTTTGTTGATGAGGCCGTCGCTGGCCAGGATCACGGCGCCCACGTTGCGGTAGGCGTACCGGTCTTCGAGGTCGTTCAGCAGGGCTGAAAAATCGGTTTGCACGCCCTTGAAATCCGCCTGCAGTCCATCCTGTACGGCGTCGTCGAAGCGGAAGGTCTCCACGTCATAGTCGGCCTTCAGGTCTTCCGCCAGCTTTTGAAAGGCAGGAAGAAATTGTTGACGGTAATAGTTGGAGTCGCGGGTTTGAACGATGGATGAGGAATTGTCCATCGCCAGGATCACGATGGGTTTCTCGGGATGAGACGTCGTGTACTTCAGCATGGGCGCCAGCAGGAAGAAGGCCAGCAGGCTCACGGTCAGAAACCGGAACACGCCCAGCAATGCGGGTAACCAGGAAGCAGCTTCGGAAAAACGCCGGTCGCGGCGATACAGCAACACGGCGTATGTTGCACCTGCCAGCAGGCAGAAGATCACAAACCACAACGGGTATTCGGTAACCAGGTCGAGTGTCAAATCCAAATACAAATAAGCCGGCGTTCCTGCCGCGGTACGTTCAAAGGTACAGCTTATTCGGGTATCGCTGGCAACGATCTAGGTGTGCATGCCGCCACATACGCTCAGCACCTGGCCGGTGATGTACGACGACATGTCGGAAGCCAGGAACAGCGCAGCTTGCGCCACTTCATTGGTGCTGCCACCCCGTTTCATGGGGATGTCACCCAGCCATGCTTCGGTCACCGCCGGATCCAGTTCTTTGGTCATCTCAGTTTCGATGAATCCGGGTGCGATGGCGTTGCAGCGGATGTTGCGTGAACCGAGTTCCTGTGCAACGGATTTGGTAAACCCGTGGATACCGGCCTTGGATGCCGCATAGTTGCTTTGTCCGCCGTTGCCTTCAATGCCCACAACCGAACTCATGTTGATGATGGATCCGGAGCGTTGCTTGAGCATCGGCCGCTGAACCGCTTTGGTGATGTTGAATACGGATTTCAGGTTCGTGTTGATCACTGCATCCCAGTTCTCTTCCGACATGCGCATCAGCAACCCGTCGCGGGTGATGCCTGCATTGTTCACCACCACATGGATGGTGCCGAATTCCTTTATGATGTCGTCGATCAGCTTCTCCGCCGCCCTGAAGTCGGCTGCGTCCGAATGATAGGCACGGGCGCCTTCGCCGCGCAAAGCCAATTCCTTTTCCAGGGCGTGTGCCTTTTCCTGTGAACTCAGGTACGTGAATGCTACGAATGCTCCGTGATCAGCGAATGTTTCGGCGATGGTTTTACCGATTCCTCTTGAACCGCCTGTCACCAGGACCACTTTACCTTCCAGAAGTTTCATTTTAATTGGTGTTGATTTTAACCCTTGCTTGTATGTACTTTCGTAGTGGCGCAAATATAACAGAAAATGTCACACCGTATTTTCACCCAACCGTGTTACCGCAGCCTTAGGCGTGCGGTACTTTTCGTGTGTATGCTCCTCGCTGCACAAGGTACGCGGGCGCAAACAGTTGAGGCCGGACTAAGGGCCACGGTCAACTCCACCTGGCTGATCAACAAAAATGTTTCCGACAAGGGAAGCGCCCAATCCTATGCCGTCAGCATCGGCAATTCGTATGGCATCATGGGCGGACTTTTCCTCGCCGAGTTCACAGAGATCACCGGCGAGATCCATATCAACAAACACCTTCAGAAATACACGGGCACCACCTCCGGCGGCATCAAGTACGAATCGCAAAATACCTTGCACACCTGGGAAGTGCCGATCATGCTCCGCTTGCTGTCGAAGTCGCTGGGGTATTTCGAACTGGGCGCCCAGTACAGCATCGTGAAATCCGCCGAACATGAAAACGACCTTCCGGGGTTTGAAGCTTTCAATGGCATCACCACGGCCGACTGGGCCAAGGCCAACCTGTCGCCGGTGATGGGGTTCGGCACCGACATCAAACTCATCGACAACACACTGCTGATGACTTTGGGATTGAGGGCCAGTACCGGTTTGTTTGACATGAAGGGAACAGACGGACTGGGCACCGACCTGTCGGACAGTTCCCTGTACCCCAAGTACCAGCGCACCAACAGCATCACGGTGGGGTTGTTGTTCGGGGTATCTTTGCGGATGTAGCCCCTACTCGATCGCCACGCCTTTCTCGAAATCAAAGAGCGTAACTTTTCTCAAGGCATACAGGGAAAGCCAATAGGCTTCCAGGCTTCCGATGTACGCCTTCCTCGCCCTGTCTTTTTCGCTCAGCGCGATGTTCAGGTCGGTGATGCTGATGCGGCCGATGAGGTAACGCTGCACGGTCACTTCATGGCTTCTGCTTGCAATGCTGTCTGCCTTGCTTGTCAGATCCAGGTTTTCACGGTTCACTTTTAACTGCCTTACCAGGATACCGATGTTCCGGTCAATTCCATCGATCTCCTGAGTGGTGCGGGATCGCACCTGCTCTTCCAGCGCTTCTGCCGCTTTGATCCTGGACCGCCCCTGGCCCCAGTCGAGCAACGGAACACTGATACCCAGCTGCAGGCGTTGCTGATCCAAAGGGTTTGCATACACACCTTCCAGGTCGCCGGCGCTTTGCACCAAGCCGTAAGATGCTGTAAGGTTGCCGCTGAAACCGTTGTTGCCTTTGACCTGCGCAAGGGATCGCTCCGCCTGCAGCGCCTCCAGTTCCAGGCTGCTGCGCTCGCTGTTGTTCTGGCGGGCAAGGTCACGTGCTTTGTTTTCATCCACTTCCATCAGGGGTACATCCGTGGGTATGGCCAGTTGCATGACCTCATCACCTGCCAGTCCGAGATACGCCCTCAGTTGCGCATTGGTGCTCACTACATCCAGCTCGGTTTGCGCCACCTCGTTTTGTGACTTCATCACATTGAGTTGCATCTGCAACAAATCATTCTCCGCAATCTTGCCCAGTTGGTATCTGCCCTGGGATATGCGGAACAGGGTATCGTTGCTGCCCTTGTTGGCCTGGGCGGTTTGGAGGCTCACCTCCGCCATCAGCAGGTTGAAGAAAAGGCGGCATGCCGTGGCCGATATGTCTTCCATGGCGGAGAGGTACGACTGCTTGGCGATGGCATATCTCAAAGGTTCGATGCGGTTATCCCACCGGCGGCTGTTGAATCCCATCAGCGGTTGGGTGAAACCGATGGTAACCGGGTTGGCCAGGTAAGACGTAACGGTACTGTCGTTGATCACATCGATGCGGTCGAGTTGGGAACCCACAAAAACGCGGGTGCCTGTGGGTGCGATCTGCTGATCCAGCGACAGGTTCATGGATGAGGTGGCCTGGCTTCTCCTGCGAAACACATCGGTTCCGTCGTTCTGGGTGATGGAGGTGATGGACCGGTTCAGGTCGGGCAGCGTACCCCCCAGGTTGACCTGCGGAAGGTTGCCGGCCCGGTAGGCTTTGTAGGACCACTCGCTGTATTCGAATGCCTTCTTCGCCTGCAATGCGGCCGGTGACTGTTCTTTCGCCATGCTGAGCACTTCCTGCAGGGTAACGGTTTGCGCACGACCCGGAAGTCCAAAGAAGACGGTAAATGTGAACAACAGAAAGTGTATTCCGGCAAGCTTGTTATTCATACCTGAGGGATTTGATCGGATCTTGCATGGCGGCCCTGCGTGCGGGAGCGATCCCGAAGATGAGTCCCACCATGGCGGAAATAAAAAAGGATAAAAACACGGATACCGGGGAGATGACGGTGGCAATGCCAAAGCCGACATCAATGAGTACGGAAAGTCCGATGCCGAGTATGATTCCCGACAAGCCACCTACCAGGCTGATGGTGACCGACTCCATCAGGAACTGCATCACCACATCGTCTTTGGTAGCGCCGATGGACAGGCGCAGGCCGATCTCTTTGGTTCGTTCCAGCACCGAAGCCAGCATGATGTTCATGATGCCGATGCCACCGATCAGGAGCGAGATACCGGCAATGGCAGCCAGTACATTCCGGAACATCTTTTTTGTTTCCTGCTCCTGTCGCAGCATCAGTTCGGGTATCACCACCTCAAAATCGACCACGCCGTTGTGCCTGCGTTCCAGCAGCCGGGAGATCACATCGGCAGCGCCTTTCAGTTCATCGGTGCTGTTCACCTGGATCACGAGGCGATCAATCTGGTTGTGATTGTCTTTTGCGTTGAGCGGATCCTTGGTGGTTTCATCATCGTTCCCCCATGGGTTGGCCGCCCGTTCCAGCGCAGCTTTGGTGAGCATGCCGCGGTTCCGGTAGCGGATCAGTACGGTTTCCATCGGGGTGTACACATCCATGTTGTAGTTGCGGATGCCGAGGTGACTGGCGGCATCGTCCGAGATCAGGCGTTCCTGCAATACACCGATGATGCGCAGCCATACCTTTCCGCATTTGAGGTATTTCCCGATGGGGTCTTCGGAGGGAAAGAAACGTGTTTTGATGTTCTTGCCGATGATGCACACGGGCAGACCGGCCACCAACTGATCGCGGGAAAACATGCGGCCGCGTTCCAGGGAAAAACCGGTCATGTCAAAAAAAGTAGGTGTAACACCTACCAGTCGTGCCGTTCTGCGAATGCCACCGTGGATCAGGTTCATGTTGAGGATGATCTCCGGACTGATCCGGTCCACGCCCGGAACCACATCACGGATGCCTTCTGCGTCAAGCAGTGTGAGGCCGGGTGAGAACTTTTCCTTTTCGGTGCCGGTGCCCTGCTCCTGGTCCACTTTGTCTTCTTCCTGCTTGATGACGGGTGTTACCGTGATGTTGTTCACGCCCACCAGTTTCAGCTGATCGAGGATCTGGCGTTCCGTGCCTTTCCCGATGGCCAGCATGGTGATCACGGCAGCCACACCGAAGTTGATACCCAGCGTGGTGAGCAGCGACCTGAGCTTGTTGGCCATGATCGCTTCGATGGCGGCACGGAAGCCGGCTGTTCGGTTCAGCGGCATGCTACTTCTTTCCTCCCTCGTCTTTAAGCCGGATCACATCCATGTTTTGTTCGGACGGAGATGAGAGCATCAGTACATCACCTTCCTTCACCCCATTCTCGATCACCACATAGTTTTCGTTGGTGGCACCCAGCTTCACTTCCTGTTTTTCCAGCGACCGGCCGTTTTTGCGCACCACGTAGGTCAGTGTGTCTTCGCTGTTGAAGATGCATTCCAGCGGGGCGAAGCAGACCTTGTCGAGTTGTTTGGCGAGGATCTGGTTGCCGGTGGTCATGCCCGGACGCAGGGTTGAATCCTGTTCGTTGATCTCCACCTGCACTTCAAACACCTTGGCATCTGAATTCGGCATCTGCTCACCCATGTTGGCCACGGAGATCACTTTGCCCGTTAGTTTCTTTTCCGGAAAGGCATCGAGGGTGATGGTGACCTGTTGACCCTCCTCCACCTTGCGGATCTCCACTTCATTCACATACGTCCGGGAAAGCATCTTGCTCAGATCGGGCAATGTGGCCACCACAGGATCCCAGGCGCTCACCATGGAACCCACGCCCTTCTTCTGTCCGTTCCATTCACGTTGATAGGTGATCATGCCCTTTTCCGGGGCCAGGATCCTGAACTGCTGGTCGGCATCGTTGTACAGGTCAATGCGGCTCTGGATCTGCTGGATGGATGCCATGACGGATTGTACTTTCGCCTGGGCCTGTTTGATCTTAAGGTCATAGTTGCGCTTGGCCTGATCCAGGGTGCGGTGGGCTTTCTCCAGGTCCATTTCCGCCTGTCGCTGAATGGCGGGCGGTTCGAACTTGGATTGCTCCACGGAGATTTCCTTTTCCTTTACATCGTATTGATAGTTGATCAGGTCATTGCGGAGCAGGCGCAAATCAAGGGCGGTATCCAGCTTGGTCTTGGTAAGTTCCGTCATGATCTTGTCCATCTCAATCGCCTGGTTCTTGATCTTGTCTGCCAGTCCGGACTTATCCAGCGACGCCACATAGGCGCCCTTTTCAACCATGGTTCCTTCCGGCACCATGTCCACGATCTTCACATTGTATTCGCCGATGGAACGGAGTGTAGAGGGGCCGCTGATCTTGACGGAGTTCTTGGCCTCCAGTTCTCCGGTGGTGGTGATGATGACGGAGAAGGGGCCTTTTTCAACGGTGGCATAGAGGTCGTGCTGTCCGCCGTCTTCACCCTTCATGAAAACATATATAATAAAAACGAGCAGCAGAATGCCGCCCCCGATGAGTAATTTCTTTTTCATGTATGAGAAAATGAATGTACTTGCTCCTTCACGAAGATATGTGCTTCATATTATAAATGCACAGGGAAAAAGAATTCGGTTCGTCAGATTGAATGATTGTTATGCCTTATAACACATGAAGGAAGAAAAAGTAACAGGGGGATTGAGATTTTAGATGTGATATGTTAGATGGCTGCGCATCCCCGGGCACGATTGCAAATCGGCGCCAGCGACGTCCATTAACGAACCATGTAATAGGCTAAAATTTGAACCACATAGGCACATAGCGCACACAGACCATGTGAAGGCCTGTTGTGACCTATGTGCCTATGTGGTTCAAAAGCCTGGCCAGCTTCTTCCATTGACGATGTAAGCCATACCTGCGTCGGGCTGCCAACTAAAGACTTACGACTAAAGACTTACGACACACGGATAAAATTTGAAACACATAGGCACATAGTACACACAGACTGAAGACTCCCCTTAATTCGTAGCAGTTAAAACTAACGATTTCCAATCAGATTGTTGATCGGGCAGGAACGTCGAAGAGGCGTAGCCTCGAAGACGTTCCTGGGCAAAAGCCACTGGCGTCTTATATCCCAATGATGAGTGCGGACGCTCATTGTTGTAGATCCACATCCATGCGTGGGACAACAGCTGTGCATCTTTCAGTCGGGTGAACGAAAAAGCATCCAATACTTCTTCCCGGTAGGTTTTATTGAACCGCTCCACATATCCGTTCTGATGGGGCTTTCCCTTCTCTATAAACTTCATCTGGATACCTCTTCTCTCAGCCCATTCCTCCATGGCCTGGGCAATGAACTCCGGACCGTTGTCTACCCTAATGCGTTCAGGTTTTCCCCGCCAGGCGATCAATTGATCCAATTGGCGGATCACCCGCTTGCTGGTCAGACTGGTGTCAATGGTGATATTGAGCACCTCTCTGTTGTAATCATCAATGATGTTAAAGGAGCGAAACTTGATGCCATTGTACAATCCGTCATGCATGAAGTCCATGCTCCAGGTTACATTCGAATACAGTGGCTGAAGCAGCGGTTCTTTCACCCGCAGTGGAAGTCTCTTCTTTGTTTTGCGGCGCAGGTTCAATCCCATCTCTGTATAGATGCGGTATACCCGTTTATGATTCCATATGTAGTTCATGTTGCGTAAGCGGTGGTGCATCATCCAGAAGCCCCAGCGGCTATGCAGCTCGGCCAGTTCCGCCAACCGGTCACGGATCATCTGATCGTCCTTGGGTTTGGGGTGGTAGTAATACACCGACTGTTGGATGGTAAACAACACACAGGCCTGCCGGATGCTGATCTTATGTTGATGATTTGCATAACCGATCAGCTCGCGCTTCTCGGCAGGCCCTAGAGCTTTTTTTCAATCACATCTTTCAGTACGGTGATGTGCAGGGTCTGCTCCGCTACGATCTTCTTGTATTGGGCCAGTTCGCTCTCCAGTTCTTTCAACCGTTTGAGTTGGTTGACTTCAAGCCCGGAGTACTTGCTCTTCCACTGGTAAAACGTGGGCTGACTGATGCCGTGTTCCCGGCAGATGTCGTTGACACTTTTGCCCGATTGCTGCTCCTTGAGAATGCTTACAATCTGGCTCTCGGTGAATTTGCTCTTCTTCATTTTGTTCCCTGTTAAAGTTAGCGACTAATTTCTATTTTTATTCGCTACGTTTTTTAGGGAAGTCTTCAAGACTATGTGAAGGCCTATTGTGACCTATATGTCTATGTGGTTCAAAAGCCTGGCCAGCTTCTTCCATTGACGATGTAAGCCATACCTGCGTCGGGCTGACAACTAAAGACTAAAGACTTACGACACACGGATAAAATTTGAAACACATAGGCACATAGCACACACAGACTATGTGAAGGCCTGTTGTGACCTATATGTCTATGTGGTTCAAAAGCCTGGCCAGCTTCTTCCATTGACGATGTAAGCCATACCTGCGTCGGGCTGACAACTAAAGACTAAAGACTTACGACTTACGACTCATCATCCGTCACCACTTTCAGCATCGCGCTTACCGGGTCGGCGTTTTGAATCACGGCATCCAGAAAACCGCGGCCGTGTTTCAGGTAAAGGGGAATGAAATTGTCGTACCGTTCCTGCAAGCCACCATTGGGGAATAATTTGGCCTGCACCTGTTCCACCTGGGAAAGTTCGGTTTCGTGTTTTTTCTTGGCTGCTTTCCGGATGCGGCTTTCGATCGCCTCCAGCATTTTCACCGCCTTCTGTCCTTCGGCACCTACCGCTTTCTCCAGGCTGGGATCTACGACCGCGGCCTGCGTGGCCACCTCCCCGAACAATGCTTCCACCTTTTTCTTCGCTTCATCCAGAGAAGGTTCGGCTTCTTCATGTCGGCTGAGCCATTGACGGATCAGGTCGTCTTTGTCCAGCATCAGGTCTTGCCACGTCAGGTCCAGTTTATCCAAACGCGTTTGCTGGTTCCTGTCGATCCACAGCAGGCTGTCGCGGTGCAGCACCACGGGATAGAACGCCTTGTGGTGGTTAAATGCCGCTTTGAGTTGCAGCCAGTAGGCCACTTCCGCACCACCGCCCACATAGGCGATGTTGGGCAGAATGATTTGCTGGTAGATGGGGCGCAGGATCACGTTCGGACTGAAACTTCCGGGTTGTTCGCGGATCATGGAGGCCAGTTGGTCACGACCGACCTGCATATCTCCCAGGTCGTAGGTATCGTTGCCTGTCTCTTCAGGTGGTTTGATGCGGTATCGGTCGGCGCCGAGGTAGAACAGGTTCACGGGGCGGGGAAAAACCTGCGCGGGATACTGTGCTTCCAGCCGACCGGATGTTGCTTTGACGAGTGGTTCGGTAGATAGGTTCAGCGCGTCTTCCGTCATCACATCCACAAACAATTGTTTCAGTTCCGGGTCGTCGCCATCAAGAATTACGAGGCCGTACGAAGCGAACAACCCGTGCACCAGTTTGCGTGTTGCTTCGGCGAGGGATGGACTGTTGAGGTAGGCATCGTTGAAGAGGGCCCGCAGTTCATCGGCATGTTCGCCCTGGCCCAGCGTTTCATCGATGGCATGCCAAACCTGGTCCAGTCCTTCGGTGCTTAACCGTCCGACGGGCCCTTTGGCATCCCGCTCCCAGGTGAATGTTTTCCCGAACAGGTGACATGAGCGAATCTCTTCGAAGTCATGATCTTCGGTGGCCATCCAGAAAACCGGTACCACATGCACATCGGGATGTTGTTCACGTAAAGTCTGGCTCAGGCGGATGATGCCTGCGATCTTATAGATGTAGTAGAGCGGTCCGGTGAAGATGCACAGCTGGTGGCCGGTGGTAATGGTGAACGTGTTGTTGTTCCTTAACTTTTCAATGTTGTCATGCACGGCGCCCTCAACCGTGATTCCAGCCTCCTGGTACTGACGCAGCAGGCTGTTGACAAGCACCTCCCGGTTCCAGTTCTTTTCACCTGCGATCTTCAACGCATCTGCCAATCCTTCCCGGTTGGGTGCAAAGGTAAAATAGTCGGATAAACCTGCATCCTGTTGCAGGTAATCCTTTACCAGGGGGTTGGTAGAGGGTAATGAGGTAAGGGGGTATGGGGTGATCTTCATGCCGGCCAAAGATAGCAACTATCTGTGGTTCGGTTCAGGATCGGATCATGAATTCGGCAGCGTGGCGTGGAGGTCGTATTCACCGGCATCGGTGATATCCACTTCGGCAAAATCCCCGATGCGGAGGTATTGACCGGGTGCGTGGATGATCACTTCGTTGTCTACCTCCGGGCTATCGGCTTCGGTGCGTCCGATGAAGTACTCCCCTTCTGCGCGGTCGATGATCACGGTCAGACGTTGTCCCACCTTGGCGCGGTTCTTTTCCAGCGAAACCGACCGTTGGGCATCCATGATGCGTTCCACCCGTTCCTGTTTCACCTCGGCGGGCACATCATCCTCAGCATTGTAGGCATGCGTGTCTTCTTCATGGGAATAGGCAAAACATCCGAGGCGGTCGAACTTCATGTCTTGCACCCACTCCAGCATTTCATTGAAATCCTCTTCGGTTTCCCCGGGATACCCGGCGATGAGTGTGGTGCGGATGGCGATGCCCGGAACGCGTTCGCGCATGGCGGCAATGAGGCGGGCGGTTTTTTCTTTGGTGGAACCCCGGCGCATGGCATGCAGGATGCGGTCGCTGGCATGTTGCAGGGGGATGTCTATGTATTTGCAGATGTTGTCGTGGCGGGCCATCACATCCAGCACTTCCATGGGGAAACCCTGGGGAAATGCATAGTGCAGGCGGATCCAGCGGATGCCTTTCACATCGGCCAGTTTTTCGAGGAGTGCCGCCAGTTCTCTTTTCTTATAGAGGTCGAGGCCGTAATAGGTAAGGTCCTGTGCAATGAGCACGAGCTCTTTCACTCCTTTTTCTGCCAGCGAGGCAGCTTCCTTCACCAGGCTTTCCATGGGCCTGGACACATGTCCGCCGCGCATTTGAGGAATGGCACAGAATGAGCAGACGCGGTCGCAGCCTTCGGAGATTTTGAGGTAAGCAAAATGGGCTGGGGTTGTGAGTCGCCGCTCACCGATCAGTTCCTGCTTGTAGTTTGCGCCGAGTGACTTCAGCAGCTGGGGCAGGTCTTGGGTCCCGAACCACTCGTCTATCTCGGGGATTTCCTTGCGCAGGTCGTCTTTGTAGCGTTCCGACAGGCAGCCGGTCACCAGCACGCGGCGTACCTTGCCGGCCTTTTTGGCTTCGGCCATGCGCAGGATGGTATCGATGGATTCCTGTTTGGCATCTTCGATAAAGCCACATGTATTGATCACCACCGTGCCTGCCTGTTTGAAGGCTTCTTCGTGGGCGACCTCCATCTGATTGGCGCGCAATTGCCCCATCAGGATCTCCGAGTCGTAAATGTTCTTGGAGCATCCGAGGGTGATCACGTGTACTTTTTTCTCACCCGCCTTGGTTCGCATGACTGAAAAGGGATTCTACAAATTCGCGGCTGTTGAAGGGCTGAAGATCTTCCTTCTTCTCTCCTATGCCGATGTATTTAACGGGTACCTTGAACAGGTCGGAGATACCGATCACCACGCCACCTTTGGCCGTGCCGTCGAGCTTGGTGAGTGCAAGGGCATTCACATCGGTGGCGGCGGTAAACTGGCGGGCTTGCTCGATGGCATTCTGGCCGGTGGAGGCATCCAATACTAGCAGCACTTCCTGGGGCGCGCCCGGGATGACCTTATCCATCACCTTGCGGATCTTGCTGAGTTCGTTCATGAGTCCGACCTTATTATGCAAACGTCCTGCTGTATCAATGATGATCACGTCGGCGCCCTGTGCGAGTCCGGACTGTACCGTATCATACGCCACCGAAGCCGGGTCGGCGCCCATGCCCTGGTTCACGAGGGGCACGTCCACCCTTTCCGACCATATCTTAAGCTGATCAACGGCAGCAGCGCGGAAGGTATCGGCGGCGCCGAGCAGCACCTTTTTGCCGTTCCTGGAAAACTGCCAGGCCAGCTTGCCGATGGTGGTGGTTTTGCCCACGCCGTTCACACCTACAACCATGATCACGTGTGGTTTGTTGGGAAGGGTGCCGGTAAAGGGATCGGATTCCTCGCCGCCGTGTTCTGCCAGCAGGGCTTGTATTTCTTCACGCAGAATGCCATTCAGCTCCGTTGTATTGATGTATTTATCGCGGGCCACGCGTTGCTCAATGCGGTTGATGATCTTGAGTGTGGTTTCCACACCCACATCGGAAGATACCAGGATGCCTTCGAGTTCATCGAGTACTTCGGCATCCACGCGTGACTTACCGACAACGGCGCGACTGAGTTTGGTGAATAGGTTTTCCTTGGTTTTGGAAAGGCCTTCGTCAAGACTTTTCTTTTTTTCCCTGGAGAATAGACCGAACATGGATCTGTGAGATTATGGAAAATGAAAAAAGCCTTCTCCTGTGAAGAAAGCTTTTTTATAAGTGGTAGATAGGAAAAGACTAACCCTCCTTTGTTTCGGCGGCTGGATCTTTTCCTTTCAGAAAATCGTTGATGTGGTCATTGTGTACGACCTCTTCCCGGAAGGTGTAAGCACCGGTCTTGTCGGACTTCACCATTTTAATTACACGGGTAAAATCTTTACCCTGTCCGGTTTTCAGCGTTGCGACGGTCTTTTTAGCCATGGGATATCTTACTTGATTTCTTTATGAACGGTCCGCTTCTTCAGGATAGGGTTGAATTTCACCAGTTCAATCCTGTCAGGGGTGTTTTTCTTGTTCTTGGTTGTGATGTACCTGGAAGTGCCTGCCAGACCACTGTTTTTGTGTTCTGTGCACTCGAGGATCACCTGAACCCTGTTTCCTTTCTTGGCCATGATCGTAAAATTTTGAGGCGCAAAGATAGCGATAGTTTGACAACAATCCTACTCCTTACCAAATTTTATCGTATCCCCGGGGTAAGCACCATGATTTTACCCGTTTCAAGGGGAATGCCGTCCAGCATCAGGGTCACCATGTATACTCCGTTGGCCAGGCCGGATGCTACGGGAACATTTCCGCTCGTACCTTCCAATTCCCTGGCCAGCAACGTGCGACCCGTGATGTCATTGAGGCGGACTTCCTTCTTCCCTTTGAGTGAGCCGTAATTGTAACGGATGCTGAACTCACCCTGCGAAGGGTTGGGGTACAACACCAGTTCACCGCCGTGTGCCTGCAGGTCGGTACCTGTGCTTACATCCACCGAATCAATCACCCTGAACTCGTCAATGCCACCTTCCACATAATGCCCGCCGCCACTGACCAGGTCGCTGCAGGTCACGATCAGTTTCATGTTAGAAGTCATGGTCATATAGTCCTTCATGCGGTAATATCTTTTCACCCATTGGCTTTGGATGGAATCAGGGGTGATCACATCGATGTTTTTGGTGACCGAACCGTTGGTCAGCTGAATCTTCAGGGTATCATTGGGTGCACCGCTGCCGCCACCATTATAGAACCAATAGTAGAGGCTGATGTATGGAGAATTGCCGGACCCCGGATCGAACACGGGTGAGGTGAGGATGGTGGACCCGTTGTCCACATCATCCGTTCCGGCACTGCCGCCACCATTGCCGGTTACGTAAGCCTGGTTATAGCAATCGGTGGATACGTCCTCATCCGGACTCGCAGGTGTGCTGCCGTTAACCGTACCCACAGGTTCGCCGATTACCCATGCACCGGTGGAGGCGTCACCTGTGACCGCCCAACCGTTATCAAAGGTGAAGTCATCGTAATAACCCACAGGAAGCGTCAGGGTAACGGTGTTGTTGATGGAATCAACTGAGACGGTCATGCAATCATTCACATACCCCCACTTACCTGCGATGAAATCATAGGCACCATTGGTCATGTTGGAAATGGTGAAGGTACCGGCTGAATCGGTCACCGGATTGAAGTCGAAATCCTGGTTCACCACTTTCACATTGGCACCGGGCACCGGGTTACCGCTCCCCTCTTCAACCACCATGCCGGTGAATTCAAACTGATGTTGCTTGATCAGTTTTACATTCAGATTGGTCACCACGCCATTGGTCAGCACCACACCCTTCACGGTCCTGGGCAGGTAGCTGGGTTCGGAGAAGGTCACGTCGTAGGTTCCGGCATCGATGGTACCGGTGGCATAATCGCCGCTGATGTTGCTGTTTTTTACAATGCCGGAGGAAACGATATCCACGCTCACATTCGGGATGGGTGCCAGGGTAAGGGAATCCTTCACATTGCCTTCGAGGTAGCACCCTCTCTTATAGGTAGGACCATACACAAACAACCCCTCGCCAATGTTGCTTTCGATGATGTTACCGGAAGGCAGCCAGGGATATGCCCCCCAGGCACCGTCGTATCCGTTTCCGCTCAACGGCTCTGAATCATAATACCCCACTTGCACGATGTTATTGGGTCTGCTCACGTCGTGGATGGTGGTTCCGTCGCGGTAGTATGACGTTACCAGGTAGCCGTTGATATAATGGGTATTGTGAACCACGGCATTGGAGCCGGGGTTGGATTGGATCTTGTCGAGCAGCTTGATGTTCCCGAGATCCGACACATCAAAGGATCCGATGAATGCATTGCTGATCTCGTCGGTGGTGAAGAGGTACTTGTTGTCGTCGGAAATCCATGCATTGTGAGCGAAGGCACCGGGCGTTTGCTGGGTGGCGAGTGCTTTTGGTTTTGATTTGTCGGACACATCGATCACGGCAAAATTCCCGTCGTAGATAGCGGATCCCCACAGGGTATCTCCGCGCACCATCCCGTCGTGCAGATAGTAATCTTCAAAGGCTCCCAGGTATTGCGGTTTTTCGGGATCGTTGTTCAGGTCAAGGATAACGGCCCCACCGTTGTGGGTGTTGGCGCCAAACACGTAGCAAATACCATTTTCATCTATATAAAGGTTATGTGCCTTTTTGAAATAGGTGGTATCGTTGATCACCTTGGGGCTGGGTGTGGCGGATGGAAGTCCGGAAAGATCAATGATCATCAGTCCGTTGCCGGTCTCATTGGTGATGTAGGCATGCTTGTTCCATGTCTTCAGGTCACGCCAGGTGGAAGCCGATCCGGCGGTGTAGAACACTTCGGTGGGTTTGGTGGGATCCGTCACGTCCACGATGGAAACGCCGCTGCGGCATCCGACGAGGGCATATTCGTTGCCGGCCGTATCCACATAGCCCCAGATATCACTCAAGCTCTGGCTATAGGTTAAGCTTCCCAGCAGGTTCATGTTTTTGCTTTGCTGGGCGAAAGCGGTCAGACTGCATGCGCATACACATAGGAGGGTCCAGAGGTTTCTCATAAGAATTCTGTTTTTTAGGATGCGGTAAACGAACAAATACGCGGGGAGTGGAATAAAGCAATATCGTCAGAAATACGATCAAAGTCAAATCTCAATTGAACGCCATCCCCTATCCGGAGAGGTTTTCCGGGATGCATTTGAAGTGATCGGCGACGAATCGGAAGATATCGCACATAAACTTTTTTCGCCCGACTTCTGCAAAGCCATGCAAATGCCCGGCGCAAACAGAAAGCTTTCTGTATGTTAATTTCTTTTTTTCTAATATCTGGCAGACGTTTCTATTTTTGGGGTCCGAACCAAAAAATGATCGCATGAAGTTTTTCATTGATACCGCCAACCTAAAGGAGATCCGGGAAGCCCAGGACCTGGGTGTACTGGACGGTGTAACCACCAATCCATCACTGATGGCCAAGGAAGGTGTAAGTGGTCAGGAAAATGTCATCCAACATTACCTGGAGATCTGCGACATTGTGGACGGAGACGTGAGCGCCGAGGTGATTGCCACCGATTTCAAAGGCATCATAGCCGAAGGTGAGAAGCTGGCAGCCCTGCATCCGCAAATAGTTGTCAAGGTTCCGATGATCCGTGACGGCATCAAAGCGATCAAGCACTTCAGCTCGAATGGCATCAAAACCAATTGCACCCTGGTGTTTTCTGCCGGACAAGCATTGCTGGCGGCCAAGGCGGGCGCAACCTATGTTTCTCCGTTCATCGGACGCCTGGATGATGTGGCAACAGACGGAATGGAACTGATCCGGCAGATCGTGCATATCTACGACAATTACGGATATGGCACGGAAGTGCTGGCTGCATCCATCCGGCATACCATGCACCTGATCCAGTGTGCCGAGGCGGGCGCCGACGTGGCTACCTGTCCGCTGAACGTGATCACCGGACTTCTCAAGCATCCGCTCACCGACATCGGTCTTGAGAAATTCCTGGCGGATCATAAGAAAAGTCAAGAACAAGCCAAAGCCTGACCTCCCGCATGCTTTTAGATATTCATCCAGACAACCCGGACGAGCGTAAGATCAAGAAAGTTGTGGAGTGCCTGTTGGACGGTGGCGTGATCATCTACCCAACAGATACCGTTTACGGCATGGGCTGTGACATTCACAACGCCAAAGCCTTTCAGAAGATCTCGCAGCTGAAGAACATCAAACCCGAAAAGGCGAACTTTTCCATCATATGCCATGACCTCAGTCATATCTCCGAGTACACACGGCACATGGACAACACCACGTACAAGGTGATGAAACGGGCGCTGCCTGGACCATTCACCTTCATCCTGCATGCAGGCAGCAGTTTGCCCAAGCATTTCAAGAACAAAAAGAAAACCATCGGGATCCGCATCCCCGATCATTTGATTCCAAGGGCCATCGTCAACGAACTGGGACGCCCCATCCTGACCACTTCGGTGCACGACGACGATGAGATCCTTGATTACATCACCGACCCGTATGACATCCACGAGAAATTCAAAGACAAAGTGGACATCGTCATTGAGGGCGGCTTCGGACACAACCAGGCATCAACGGTAGTGGATTGCACCACCGGAACGTATGAGGTTTTGCGACAAGGATTGGGACGTTTGGAGGACATTCTCTGAGGTTTGTCGATTCATTGTCACCTTATCCTTCCCCTACCCGTATAGATGATCAAACAGAACCCTACAAACCAAGGTTCCCGTGTAGTGTAACCGGAGGAGGCGAAATATGACTATGGCGATTTCACTCGTAAGACTCGACTCATTTGTACAGGACGGTCGCAAAATGATCAAACTTGAATGTGACCCAACCGTGGCTCCGCCCAACCTGACAGATATCATCCAGGGTTGCAGGTGGGACGATAAAGAACAATGCTGGGTTTTCGAGAATTCAACAGAAACACTCAGTGCCGTGTTCCGTCTTTTTCACAGAAAAGCATGGGTGAGCACGGAAGGATTGGTGGCGTGAGAGCTCACGGTGTTCGCGTAATTGACTCCCTTCGGTCGTGTAAAGGTGCTGCGCTGTAAATTACTCCCTCCGGTCGTGTAATATGCTGCGCTGTAAAATGAGTAACAAGCTCCCTCCGGTCGCGTAATAGTCCCGGCCCTTTCATTATCCTTACCCCTTTACTTCCTTACCTCCTTACCTCCTTACCTCCTTACCTCCTTACTTCCTTACTTCCTTACTTCCTTACCCCTTTACCCCTTTACCTCACCCTCACACCAAAAACTGAAACAGATCCGGGCGGTTGTTCAGGTATTCAAAAACAAATTGTTTGTCTTTCAGGCGTTGGATGAGTCCGTCGAAGTCGGCCGGGTCCTGCAGCTCAATGCCGATGACGGCTGGTCCGCGTTCACGGCTGTTCTTCTTCGAGTATTCGAAATGGGTGATGTCGTCTTTCGGTCCCAGCACATCGTTAAGGAACTCTCGCAAGGCACCGGCCCGCTGCGGGAACCTGATGATGAAGTAATGCTTGAGGTTCTCGTACAGCAGTGACCGCTCTTTGATTTCCTCGGTGCGGGTGATGTCGTTGTTGCTGCCGCTCACGACGCAAACCACGGTCTTGCCCTTGATCTCTTTTGCATACTGGTCGAGCACGGCGATTGAAAGTGCACCGGCCGGCTCCACCACGATGGCATCTTCGTTGTAAAGCTTCATGATGGTACTGCACACTTTGCCTTCATGTACCGTCGCCATGCCATCCAGCACTTCCTTACAGAGGGCGAAGGTTTTTTCTCCCACCCGCTTCACGGCAGCACCATCTACAAAACGTTCGATGGTATCCAGCGTTACCAGCTCCCCTTTTTCCAGGGATATTTTCATGGCGGGCGCCCCTTCGGGTTCCACGCCTATGATTTTGGTTTTCGGACTGAGCTGCCGGAACACACTGCCCACGCCGGCTGCCAGGCCACCGCCGCCTACGGGCACAAACAGGAAATCGATGGTTTCACGTTGATCTTCCAGGATCTCCATGCCCACCGTTGCCTGGCCTTCGATCACCTTGTTGTCATCGAAGGGATGGATAAAGGTCATGCCATCCTGCTCGCAGCGCGCCAATGCTTCACGGAACGAGTCGTCGAAAGTGTCGCCCTGCAATACCACTTCCACGGCGTTCTGGCCGAACATGCGTACCTGGTTCACCTTTTGCCTGGGTGTGGGTGCGGGCATGTAAATCACGCCTTTGATGCCCAGGCGGTGACAGGCATACGCCACACCCTGGGCGTGGTTGCCTGCGCTGGCGCAAATAACACCCTTGGCCCTGGACGCTTCATCCAGGGAAGCGATCTTGTTGTAGGCGCCGCGGATCTTGTATGATCTCACGGTTTGCAGATCCTCCCTTTTCAGCAACACCCGGCAACCGTACTTTTCAGACAGGTTGAGGTTGAGCATCAGGGGGGTGCGGTTGACGACTTCATTCAGGCGAAGCTGGGCCTCCCTGACTTTATCAAGGCTGACCAGCTCCGCCGTCATGGCATTTTCCTTTACATCCATTATAACCATTTGTTTTACTTCTGTCTTTCCGGACGAAGCTTGCGCACCTGCGCACCAGCCTGCCACATTTCCGATTCCTTCAGTTCGGCAAGCTCTTTGGAAAGACGCTCACGGTAATCGTTCTGGCGGTTGGCTTCGATCACAACCTTGGCTTCGTTGCCTGAAGACACGCTTTGGTACAGGTCTTCAAAAACCGGCGTTACCGCTTCACGGAACTTATGACGCCAGTCGAGTGCACCGCGTTGTGCAGTGGTGGATGTGTTGGCATACATCCAGTCCATACCGTTCTCAGCCACCAGCGGCATCAGGCTTTGGGTCAGTTCTTCCACCGTTTCATTGAATGCTTCGGAGGGCGAGTGACCGTGCTTGCGCAGGATGTTGTACTGGGCTTCGAACACACCGGCCAGGGCGCCCATCAGGATGCCGCGCTCTCCGGTGAGGTCGCTGAACACTTCCTTCTTGAAATCGGTTTCAAAAAGATAGCCGGAGCCCACACCGATACCCAGGGCAACCACCCTGTCGCGGGCTTTACCGGTTGCATCCTGGAAGATGGCGTAGCTGGAGTTCAATCCTTTTCCTTCCACGAACAAACGACGCAGGGAAGTACCGGAACCCTTGGGGGCTACCAGGATCACGTCTACGTTGGGCGGAGGAATGATACCTGTCTGATCTTTATAGGTAACGCCGAAGCCGTGTGAGAAATAGAGGGCTTTTCCGTCGGTGAGGTGTTTTTTCACGGTGGGCCAAAGAGCAATCTGACCGGCATCCGACAACAGGTACTGGATGATGGTGGCCCGCTCGCAGGCTTCTTCGATCTCAAACAGATCCTTGCCTTCTACCCAGCCGTCCTGTACGGCCTTGTCCCATGACTTGGAACCTTTGCGCTGACCTACGATCACATTGAAACCATTGTCTTTCAGGTTCAGGGATTGACCGGGACCTTGCACACCGTAACCGATTACGGCTACTACCTCGTCTTTCATTACTTCCCTGGCCTTTTCCAGGGGAAACTCTTCCCGTGTAACAACGTTTTCTTCAACGCCGCCAAAATTGATTTTTGCCATGATTTCCTTTTTTAATTTGATTGATGAATAATTAGAATATGATTCGGTTATGCTTCCACCCTGCTGTCGAGTTCCCGAAGGTACGCGCTCAGGGCCATGATGGGCTTGGTGACTGCCACCCTTCCGGATCTGACAAACTGCAGAACGCCATAGGGTTGCAATGCGTTATATAATGCCTGGGTTTCATCCTTGTGGCCGGTTTTTTCGATCACCATGAAGTCGGGTTCAACAGCCAGGATGCGCGCATGGTTATCGCGGATGAGGCGTTCTACGTCGCCACCGTTGGACATGACCTTTGTAGGCACTTTGTAGAGTGCGATCTCCTGGTGGATGACTTCATGTTCTTCATGCACGAATGCCCGGAACACTTCCACCACTTTCTCGATCTGTTTCACAACGCGCTCCGCAGCGTCCCGTGTGGAGTTCACCACGATGGTGAAGCGGTGGATACCTTTGACTTCCGATTCCGATACCGTCAGGCTTTCGATGTTGATTTTCCTGCGGTTGAAAATGATGGTGATTTTGTTCAGCAGACCGGCGAAATTCTCGGTGTATACACTGATGGTCAATTCTTTCATGACTCGTTTACCTTGTTGTATTATTTCTCAAGTTTGATTTCTGTTAAGCAAGCACCTGCCGGCACCATCGGAAACACGTTGTCTTCCTTTTCTACCATTACTTCCAGCAGGTAGGGTCCGTCGTGGTCGAGCATGTTTTTGATGGCTTGCTGCAATCCGTCACGTTCAGACACCCGCTCACTCTCCACGCCGAATGCTTTCGACAGGGCAACGAAATTGGGGTTGGTCATTTCCGTGAACGAGTACCGTTTTTCAAAGAACAGTTGCTGCCATTGCCTCACCATTCCAAGGAAATTGTTGTTGAGGATCACCACCTTCACGGCCGCTTTGGTCTGGAAGATGGTTGCCATTTCCTGCAGTGTCATCTGGAAACCTCCGTCGCCGATGATGGCCACCACTTCCCTGTCGGGTCTTCCGATCTTGGCGCCGAGGGCAGCGGGCAATGCGAAGCCCATGGTGCCTAGTCCGCCTGATGTAACGTTGCTGTCGGGCTTCCGGAATTTGTAGAACCTGGCGCCGATCATCTGGTGCTGGCCTACGTCCGTTACCACAATGGCTTCCCCTTTTGTCATTTCCGACAACATGTTCACCACTTCAGACATGCGCAATTCGTCGCCCGTTGGGTTAAGGGCTTCATGGGTTACTTTTTCTTCTTCTTTCTTCGTGCAAGCTTCGAATTCTGCCAGCCATTCGGGATGGGATTGTTTCTCAAGCAGCGGCAGCAACGCTTCGAGTGCAAGTTTTGCGTCTGCATTCACCGGCACGTCCGCTTTCACGTTCTTGTGTATCTCCGCCGGGTCAATCTCGATGTGGATCACCTTGGCCTGTTTCGCATAGGTGGAAAGCTTTCCGGTTACGCGGTCGTCAAAGCGCATCCCCACGGCAAGAAGCACATCACATGAATTGGTGAGGATGTTGGGACCGTAATTGCCATGCATACCCAGCATACCCACATACAGCGGGTGATCAGGGGGGAATGCCGACAATCCGAGCAGCGTAGAAGCCACAGGGATACCGGCTTTTTCAGCAACCTTTTGCAAAGCGTCCGTTGCACCGGAGATGAGGATACCGTGTCCGGCAAGTATATAAGGGCGCTGTGCATTGTTCAGCAGTTCTGCAGCTTTCTTCACTTCCTCCATGTCTAACTTCGGAGCCGGCACATAGCTGCGCACCTGTTTGCATGGTTTATACTGGAAGTCCAGTTCTCCGAACTGTGCATCTTTGGTGATATCCACGACAACCGGACCGGGTCTTCCGGATTTTGCCAGGAAGAAAGCTTTGGCGATGGCTGCCGGTATTTCTTCCGCGGACGTCACCTGATAGTTCCATTTGGTTACCGGCATGGAGATACCGATCACGTCTGTTTCCTGAAAGGCGTCTGTTCCCAGCAAAGCGCTCACCACCTGTCCGGTGATACACACCATGGGCGTTGAATCGATGCAGGCGTCGGCGATACCTGTGATCAGGTTGGTGGCACCGGGACCGGATGTGGCGAAACAAACGCCCACCTTACCGGTTACCCTGGCGTACCCCTGGGCTGCGTGTGTGGCACCTTGTTCGTGGCGCACCAGCACGTGGTTCACCTGATCCTGGTAGTCATACAATGCATCGTAAATGGGCATGATGGCGCCACCTGGGTAACCGAAAATGGTGTCCACACCTTCATGCAAAAGGGCCTGGATCACGGCTTCGGATCCGGTCATTTTACCTTTCTTAAGGGCGGTTGGTGCCTGGGGGGCCTTGGTTTTAACAGCAGTACTCATGTTTTTGTCTTTTCAATTTTCTTAGAGATCGGTCACGCATCCCTGCGAAGCAGAGGAAACGGATTTCGCATATTTATATAAGATTCCCTGGTTGTGCAGGGGTTCTGGTTTCACCCATTTGTTTTTTCGTTGCTGAAGTTCCGCTTCGCTGATCTTTACTTCCATGACGCGGTTGCGTGCGTCAATGGAAATCGTGTCGCCATCCTGAACAAGGGCGATGGCGCCTCCTTCCATGGCTTCCGGTGTGATGTGCCCGACCACGAAGCCGTGCGTACCTCCGGAGAACCGGCCGTCGGTGATCAGGGCTACTTCCTTTCCGAGTCCGGCGCCCATGATGGCTGAGGTCGGCTTAAGCATCTCCGGCATACCCGGACCGCCCTTGGGACCTACATACCGGATCACCACCACATCACCTTTCTTCACCTTGCCGGCCATGATCCCGTCATTTGCTTCGAACTCGCTGTTGAATACGCGCGCGGTTCCTTCAAAATGGTCGCCTTCTTTCCCGGTGATTTTGGCCACCGAGCCTTCCGGCGCCAGGTTACCGTAAAGGATCTGGATGTGACCGGTGGCTTTGATGGGTTTGTCCAGGGCGTGGATGACTTCCTGTCCGGCTGCCAGCGGTTTCACATCCGCCAGGTTTTCGGCCAGGGTTTTTCCGGTAACGGTCAGGCAATCGCCATGCAGGTAACCGGCATCCAGCAGAACTTTCATGACTGCCGGAACGCCACCCACGATGTGGAGGTCTTCCATCAGGAAGCGACCGCTGGGTTTCAAGTCGGCGATGAACGGAACCTTGTCGCTGATGGCCTGAAAATCTTCCAGGCCCCATTTGAGTCCGGCTGCCCTTGCAATGGCAAGGAAGTGAAGTACGGCATTGGTGGAACCGCCGAGGGCCATCACGAGCGTGATGGCATTTTCGAACGACTTCCGGTTCACGATATCGGAAGGCTTGATGTTCTTTTCGAGCAGCACCTTGATGGCCTCACCAGCCGCCACGCATTCTTTTTTCTTGGCTTCGCTTTCGGCGGGGTTGGATGAGCTGTAAGGCAGGCTCAGTCCCAACGCCTCGATAGCGGTTGCCATGGTATTGGCGGTGTACATTCCGCCGCATGCACCGGGTCCGGGGCATGCGTTATGGATGACACCCTGAAAATCTTCTTCATTGAGTTTGCCAGCCAGTTTTTCGCCGAGTGCTTCGAAGGCGGAAACCACATCCAGTTTGCGATCGTGGTAACATCCCGGGGCGATGGTACCGCCATACACCATGATGGAGGGGCGGTCCAGCCGGCACATGGCCATAACGGATCCGGGCATGTTCTTGTCGCAACCGACCACGGCCACCAGTGCATCGTATCCCATGGCACCCACCACGGTTTCCATCGAATCAGCGATGATATCGCGGGAAGGCAGGGAGTAGCGCATACCGGGTGTACCCATGGAGATACCGTCACTGACGCCGATGGTGTTAAATATCAACCCAACCAGTCCCGCATGCGATGCACCTTCTTTCACAAAAGTTGCCAGGTGGTTCAGGTGCATGTTACAGGGATTGCCCTCGTAACCGGTGCTGGCAATGCCTACCTGAGCTTTTTTCAGATCTTCATCTGTAAGTCCGATGGCATGAAGCATGGCTTGCGCGGCTGGCTGGGTCGGGTCCTGGGTGAGGACTCTGCTGTACTTGTTTAAATCTTTACTCGACATGTTGTAGCAATTGAAATTGAATGTTTGAAGCGATAAACTATACGGAACTGTGGATGATGCGCTCGGAGTGGGTCACGATCTGTCGGTATTTGTTGGACAGGAGGTATCCGAGTGAATCTTTCCACTCCAGTGGGAATATGTATTCGTCAAGGGAAAGGATGCCGGCCACTTCAGCGGCTGTACCTACGAAAAACGCACTGTCTGCGCTGTATGCGAACTCAGGTGTGATGTCGGCTTCTTCCACCGGGATGGCAAGATCCCTGCATATTTCCAGCATGGTGGTTCGGGTGATACCCGGAAGGATATTGCCCCTGGCGGGGGTGAACAGCTTGCCGTCCTTTTCAAAGAAAATATTGGCACCGGAGCCTTCAGCCACGAAGCCACGTTGGTCCATCAACAATGCCTCATCATAACCGTTTTGTCTGGCTTCCTGTGTGGCCAGGATGGAATTCACATAGTGGCCACATACTTTGGCCTCCACGTGAAAGGCTTTGGGATTGGGACGCTGATAGGAGGATGTCATCACTCGGGACAAGGTATCTCCCAGGTACCTGCCCCATTGCCAGGTCGCCATCATTACATGTGTATCTGCCGCCGGCGCCAGGCTCATGTTTTCGCCGGCAAAGATGATGGGGCGGATATAAGCATCTTTCAGGTTGTTACGCTCGATCAGTTCATAAGCAATGTCCGTCAGCTCCTGAACGGAGTACGGACAAGCCAGGTGCATTTTACCTGCACTGAACAGAAGGCGGTGAAAATGCGCAGCTGCTTTGAAAATCTTAGGGCCGGCCGCCGTTTTGTATGACCGGATACCTTCAAAAGCACCGTTGCCATAGTGCAGAGACTGGCTGAAAAGACTGGCTTTTGTTTCGCCGGCTTTGGCAAATTCTCCGTCATAAAAAAGGATGGTGTCTTCTGTATAGTACATGATGTTACGGATTAGCGGTTCCGTTTATCTTTTACAAAGGTATTTCCACTGGGTTTTATGGATACATTCGAAAAGATTAAACTTTACGATGTTCAAGCATGATTTTTGGTCATTACATTTAATTTTAATGGCAAATTTTCTTATTCCTTCTATGATTTTCAACAAAAAAAAGCGGCCATCCTGTTGAGAATGGCCGCTTGCGCTTTGTATCTGATCTTTTACACCATTCTCATACCGGGCGAGGTAATAATGACCACGCGAATGACGATTTGAGAAATGATGTTGATGAGTTTCATGTGTTGCAATAACAATTCGTGAGCAAAGGAAGAAAACGAAATCGACAACTGCAAGTGCCGGTGCGAAAATCGCAAAACTTCATGTTGGCATCACACAAAAAAGACCTTTCCGATGCTCCACATGTTTTTCATATTGTCATCATATTTCTAAATTCGTTGTCTCCGGCAAATAAAAATCATGTACTGAACCATTCAACCTATGAAAAGCTTTCTCCAACGATCCATGCATGCGGGCATGATCGCATCCGCCCTTCTTCTTTTTAACCAGTGCAGCAATGCGCAGGACGCCCAATCTGCCCCTGGCAGCGTACAGCATGTGGATGCGGCCGCTTTTGATCAGGCAATGAAAGCCGAACCGGGACAGCTGGTAGATGTACGCACGCCTGACGAATATTCCGAAGGACACCTGGAAGGCGCCGTGAACATCGATTTCTATGATGAGCATTTCAAGGAGAACTGCAGCAGGCTCGACAAGGAGAAAACGGTGTACGTGTATTGTCATTCCGGAGGCAGGAGCGGAAAAGCCACTGACATGCTGCACGAGGAAGGCTTCAAATCAGTCGTTGATCTGTCAGGAGGCATCACAGGCTGGAAGGAAGCCGGAATGCCGGTTACCCGCTGACAGCACCATTGATCAATATCAGCAGATGTGATGACACGCATCAGTTTGCATTCGCCACAATATCTTTAACATTGCAAAAAACATCCTCATGAAAAACATCCTGGTTCCTACAGATTTTTCCGAACACGCCGATTATGCAACCGAAGTAGCTGCGGAGATAGCGCGGAAGTCCGGCGCAACCCTCTACATTTACCACATCATCAACATACCGGTGCAGGAAGAGAACTACAGGTACCAGCAGTTCCAGTCGATCCCGGAAGCTTTGTTCATGATCAAACTGGCAGAGAAGAATTTCGCTACGCTGTTAAAGAAGCCTTATCTGAAAGGCGTAAAGGTGATCAACGCGATCGACTTCGCCTCTATCTACGACCGCATCACCAAGCTGGCAAAAAAACACAAGATCGACCTGATCGTGATGGGATCTCATGGCACCAGCGGATTTCGGGAAGAGTTCATCGGAACCAACACCGAACGCGTGGCCCGCATTGCCCACTGCCCGGTACTCACCATCAAACAGCAACACAAGAAATTCGAGATCAGGAACATTGTGTTCGCATCCAACTTCTATAAGGAAACCGACCATGTGGTTCCGAGGGTGCGTCAGTTCGCCGAGTTGTTCGGCGCCAATGTTCACCTGCTGAAAGTCAACACCCCTTACCATTTTGAAACCAACCGTTATGCACACAAGTTGATGGAAGACATGGCCAAGAAACACAAGATCAAGCATTACTCCATCAACATGTACAATGACGAACACATCGAGAATGGCTTGCTGAATTTCAGTGACGACACCAACGCAGACCTGATCGCCATTGGGACACACGGCCGCACGGGTTTATCGCACCTGATCAATGGCAGCCTTGCCGAAGATGTGATCAACCACGCACACCGCCCCGTGCTCACCATCAAGATCAAGGAACCCAAAGTGAAGTTCGGCACCATCGCTCCTATTAAATAAGTACTTGTTATGGCAGCCAAAAGGGTCCTGATCGTTTCCGACGGATCACAATTTTCTGAGAGCGCCCTCGAGTTTGCTCTTGCAGTTTACAAGGGCTCGGATGTTCAGCTGGCCGGCATTTTCGTACAGGATCTCTCCTACCTGAGCATGCTTACATTGATGGGCAGCGATGAGTTGATGAACACCTTCAATTTCAGGTTTGTTGAGGAAAGTCTGAAAGCCGGTGAATCCAAAGTCAAAGGTTATATTGATGAATTCCGGCAACGCTGCAAAGAAGCGAACGTGCACTTTGAAGTTCTTTTCGAAAAGGGATCCGCCCCAGCCGAGATTATTCATGAAAGTACTTTTTGCGATCTGATCATCATCGGGTACCAATCTTTCTTTGCAAACATAGGTGGGCGGCAAGACGATCACCTGCTAAGAGACGTGCTATCCGAAGCGCAATGCCCTGTGGTGGTTGTTCCGGAAGCGTGGAAAGTTCCCGGCTCCGTTGTTTTCGGGTTCGACGGGAAATACGAATCCACCTATGCACTCCGTCAATTCCTGTACCTGATGCCGGCTGGCGTGCTGCAGGTTCCTTTCCGTTCGGTCTCCGTGGATGAAGACGGAACACTTCCTGAAGACCATCAGATGCAACAGTTACAATCCCTGATGAATGCACACGGGATTAACATGACCTCCATTGTAAAAAAGGGAAAGGCTGGTGAAGAGATCAGGAAGGAAGTGGAATCCCAGACTTCCCCCATACTGGTGATGGGATCATACGGACGCAGCCTGTTCAGCATGTTGTTCCACCACAGCGCGTCGGATTCCATCCTGCGGTCGCAACAGGTGCCCGTATTCATTACCCACAGATAATGGAAGCGCAAACCCTGCGCGTATCGGTAGTTGGCTTCGGAGATGTGGGCGCTACCCTCGCCTACCTGCTTATCAACAGCCATGATGTCAACATCCACCTGAACATCATGGATCCTTCGCCGCTGATTGAAGGCCGGTTGCTGGACATGGCACACGCCCTTGCACTGGATCACCGTCACATCATTACCCTCAACGATAAAAATGCCCTTCAGCAGGCCGACTTTATTTTCATGGCCGCCGGCTACCGGAATGCTCCCGGTGCATCCAGGCTAAGCGTGGCCAAACAGAACATCGGATTAACCAGGGAAATTTTCACCGGACTGAAATGGGCAAGCAACCCGATGGTGGTGGTATTGACCAACCCGGTTGAGATCGTATGCCATCACCTTCACGTGGTTTCCGGCATCCCTTCCCGGCAGATCGCAGGCACGGGCACGTTGCTCGACAGCGTACGCCTGGCGTACTACCTGGCACAATCACTGAACGTAAAGCCAAAAGATGTGGAAGCCTGGATCCTGGGCGAACACGGCGCATCCATGGTGCCCGTTTTTTCTCAAACCAAGGTGAACGGCATACCGGTTCATGAATTCCCATTGGTGACCCGGCAGCTGCTCGACAAGTGTATGGAAGAAACCCTGCAGGCCGCGAATACCATCCGGCGAACCCAGGGCAGCACTTATTATGGTGTGGCCCAATGCGCATCCCAGGTGTTTCACGCCATCCGGAAAGACCAGCCCATACGCGTACCGCTCAGCGTTGCGGTGGACGAACAACACATGCACATGCTGCGCTGCAATCCGAACCTGTTCATCAGCCTGCCGGTAACCGTTGACCGGAACGGATGGACCCTTCACGGTGATTTCAATCTTACACGGGAAGAAACCGAAGGTCTGAAACGTTCGGCGCAAGTGATTGCCGGCTATCTATGATTCATTCCTGACAATTATCATATCCGGACATGCCGAATGTCATGGTATGATCGTAAGCAAACCGCTTCCTTCGTGATAAAGATTTTCATCATGAAAAGTAAGTTTATCGCATCGCTCATTGGCCTTTTTGTTCTGATCGTAGGATTCAACATCGCGTATTCCGAGATCAATCTGGATCACATGCTGCTGAACGCAGGCATGATGGTGGTCACCATTTTTGGTGCGATGGCCGCCGTATATATAGGCACTTACGAGATCTTTGACAAGAAATAAATTTTTCCACTGAAGCAACCTGCCTGTCACTGTACCTGTTCTTCCCAATCCTGTCCTAAGCCTTGACAGCCAGGTTGCTTCCTTCTTTCCTGCAACAGCTCCGCTAAATTTTCTAGCTTTACCGCGCCATGAAACTACCAAGGCCGGTCGCCATCATATCTGGCCCTTTACTGGGTTTACTCGCGTGTTGGTACCTGCTTAAGCAAGGGCATCCACCCGCAATGGGTAGAATGGCATTTGTAGCGATTTGGATGGCGGGATGGTGGATCACTGAGGCCGTCAACATTTTTTTTACTTCCCTCCTTCCGCTGGTCGCATTCCCGCTGCTTGGCATCATGGACATGAAAGAGACCGCACCCAGCTACACCAATGAGATCATATTTCTTTTCATCGGCGGCTTCCTGATCGCTTTTACATTGGAAAAATGGAACCTGCACAAGCGCATGGCCCTGTTCCTGTTGTTGAAGATCGGCGCCACACCTTCCCGTTTGTTGCTTGGTTTCATGACGGCCAGCTACTTTCTTTCCATGTGGATCGTGAACACTGCTACCACCATGATGCTGTTGCCTGCAACCATGGCGGTGATCGGTCAGATCGAAGACCAGACAGGAAAACGTGACAACAAAATGGCGACAGGGTTTCTGCTCGGACTCGCCTATGCATCCTCCATCGGCGGCACGGCAACGGTGATCGGCACCGCGCCCAACATGGCATTCATGGGATTCTACAACTCCAACTTTCCCAACCTTCCCGCCGTTAACTTCACCAACTGGATCCTGTTCAGCCTGCCCGTATCACTCACATTTTTTGCTCTATGCTTCCAGGTGCTGCGCTACCGGTTCCTGAGACACATGAAGCACACCACCATCTCCATGGATACCTGCCGCATGCAGTATCAGCAGCTGGGCAGGATGTCGTACGAGGAGAAAAGTATAACCGCTGTCTTTTTCGCAACCGTACTGCTTTGGTTTTTCCGACAGGACATCGTTTTGGGTTCATTCACCATACCCGGATGGTCGGGATTCCTGCCGGTGGGTGGGTTCATCAAAGACAGCACCATCGCCATGATCGCTTCGTGTGTACTGTATCTCTTTCCTTCCAGGCAAAGGAAAGGAGAGGGATTGCTCACGTGGGACCAGGTGCAGCGTATACCGTTTGGCATTATCTTCCTGTTCGGTGGCGGATTCGCTTTGGCCAACGGCATCACCGAAAGCGGGTTATCGGAATGGCTGACGGAACATCTGAAAAACCTGTCGGGGAATTGGACACCTTTCCAGGTGGTTGTGACCCTTTGTGTCTTCATGACTTTCTTTACGGAACTCACTTCCAATACGGCTTCTACCTACCTGATGCTTCCCATTCTGCTGAGCATCTCAGCTCAATTCAAGGCCAGTCCGCTGATTTTCATGGTGCCCGTTGTGCTTTCCGCATCTTATGCTTTCATGCTTCCCGTTGCCACACCGCCCAACACCATCGTATTTGGCAGTGAGCGGATCTCCATGAGGGACATGACAAGAACCGGTTTGATTCTGAACATCATCGGCGTTGTTCTGAATGTATTGGCGATCTTCACACTGGCCAAATGGTTATGGCAGATCTGACGCAACTCCCAAGATTTTACAAACCCGACCTGCAACAGGGCGAAGGAATACTTGATGGCACGGAAGCGCACCATTGCCTGCATGTGCTGCGCATGAAAGCAGGAGATAAAATTGTGCTAACCGATGGCCTGGGGCACCTGGCCGCTGCAACCATTGTTCATGCCGGCAAGAAGGAGGTACAATTCCGGACAGGGGAATGGATACATGCAGCCGGCCCCGAACCGGGCATACACATTGCCATTGCTCCCACGAAGGGAAACGACCGCTTCGAATGGTTTCTTGAGAAGGCAACAGAAATGGGAGTGGCTGCCATTACCCCACTGCTTTGCCAGCATGGAGAAAGGGCCCGGTTCAAACCGGATCGGTGGGAAAAGATATTGGTTGCGGCAATGAAACAATGTCAGCGTGACTACCTGCCGGAACTGCATGAAGCAACTACTTTTCAGGCTTTTCTCAACAGCAAACTACCCGAACAAACCTTCATGGCCCACAGGGGAAGTGAGGAAGATGTGCCTCCACACCTGGCGGATGTGTTGAATGGAACGGAAGAAGCCGTGGTGATGATCGGACCTGAAGGAGATTTCAGTCAGCAGGAACTTGCATTGGCGACGTCCAAAAACATCCGCATGGTTTCATTGGGTAGCAGGCGTTTGCGAACCGAAACCGCCGGCTTGTCCGCCGTCGCAACATACGCCACCTTAAGCAAGCGGTAACGCCATCTCCTCATCGAAAACGCCAACCACCTTTTCCAATTCTGCGCGATATGGATCGGAAAGGCCATTCACCGGATTGAAATTCTCGTTGAAGGAAGGAAGACTGAAGTGTCCGATGATCCGGCCGCCATGCCTGGGAAACCTGGAGCGCGCCGCCTCCATCACACCCGCACCTCCCCTTGCTCCCGGGGATGTGCTTAGCAACAAGACAGGTTTTTCTCCGAATACCTTTGGTTCGATTCGCGACACCCAGTCGAACAGGTTTTTAAATGCTGCCGTGTAGCTGCCGTTGTGTTCGGCAAGGGAGATCAGGTAGGCATCGTTTGAGTTCATAAGTTCGGCAAACCGGATGGCATGCTCAGGGTATCCTTCCTTTTCCAGGTCCACGGAAAACAAAGGGAGCGGGTAATCATTAAGATCCGTGATGTGTACACGGGCATTGCGGATCAAACCGGCGGCATAAGTTACCAGCTGCTTGTTGATGGATTGACTGCTGGTGCTGCCTGCAAAGGCAAGGATATTTTTTCCTGAACGCATATGTGTTTGATTTGAACCCCAGGCATTGCACCCGGATATTTACGCCATGGCCAGTATGGTTTTCCTGATAATGTCGATGCATTCGGCCATTTGGTCTTCGGTCATCACAAGCGGCGGTGCAAACCGGATCTTGTCGCCATGTGTTGGTTTGGCCAGCAAGCCGTTTTCCTTTAGTGCCAGGCATACATCCCACGCATCCTTACCGTTCTTCGAACCGATGACGATGGCATTCAGCAGACCTTTGCCACGGACTTCCAGAATCATGTCTGACGGGATGGACCGGAGTTCCGATCGCAGCATCTCTCCCAATGCATAGGCATTTTCCGTTAACTGTTCATCTTTCAGTACCTGCAGCGCCGCCATGGCCACCCTGCAAGCAACCGGGTTTCCACCGAACGTTGAACCATGTTCACCGGGTTTGATGCACATCATGATGTCGTCATCCGCCAGCACGGCAGATACCGGGTATACACCACCGGAAAGGGCTTTCCCCAGAATGAGTACATCGGGGTGAACATTTTCATAGTCACATGCAAGCATTCGACCGGTGCGTCCCAATCCCGTTTGCACCTCGTCGGCGAGCAGCAGCACATTTGCCGCTTTGCATAATTCGGCGGCTTTGGACAGATACCCTTCATCAGGCACGAATACCCCGGCTTCACCCTGGATGGGTTCCACCAGGAAACCTGCTACATGCGGATCGGCAAGTGCTTTTTGCAGCGCATTCATATCATTGTATGGGATGACTTCGATGCCTGGCGTAAACGGGCCGAAGTCTTTGCGTGCATCCGGATCGGTTGAAGCAGATACGATGGTGATGGTTCTTCCGTGGAAATTGTTTTCACATACGATGATCTTGGCCTGGTCAGCGGGAATTCCTTTCCTGAGATAGCCCCACTTTCTGCACAACTTGATGGCGGTTTCCACTGCTTCCACGCCTGAATTCACCGGAAGCACCTTGTTGTACCCAAAATAATCACAAACATATTTCTCGTACTCACCCAGGCTGCTGTTGTAAAAAGCCCTGGATGTAAGGGTCAGTTTCTGCGCCTGTTCGAGCATAGCTGATATGATGCGCGGATGACAGTGCCCCTGGTTAACGGCGGAATAGGCGGAAAGGAAATCGTAATACTGACGGCCTTCCACATCCCAAACAAACACACCCTCACCCCTGTCTAACACAACCGGTATCGGATGATAGTTATGGGCACCGTAGGTATTTTCCAGTGCCATTGCTTCTGCAGAGGTCAGGTGCGTACTCATATTTTTTGGTGTTTTCATGCGGATAAAAGTAATGAATTCGCCCGTGTGGCCTGATAAAATTTAGCACCAAACAAGCGTTTCAAAACTGAATCTAACAAATGTTCTTTTTTTTCCACGCCAACAGCATCAAGGGATTTAGGCATAAAAACACCTTCGCAAAGTTGCGGATCAGGATGCGCATTTCAGCTCTCATTTCTCCGGTATTCAAAAAGCAAAATCCCTTCCAATACAACCGTTTCCAATCGATCAATGTGAACGAAACCTCGGTATTCGTGGCGCGGAAGACTTTCGATTCAAAAAACTCAGGAAACAGAGGCATTTGGTATTCCCGGGTACGAGTTTCGGTAATTCAACAAATATTGCACATGTGCCATCGGGAAACCCCTTGCCAGACAATGGAAACTAACAATTTGCTGAAAAATGACCGTGGATTCACGTTCACTTCACAAATAATTTTGGCTCCAGATTGTTTCGTAGGTCCGACGGGTATACAAAGAGAATATTGCCCTCCTTACCTGAAGGACAAAGACTAACTCCGGAAACCGCGTCATGGACTGCCCTCCACTTGAGTGGTTTCCGGAGTCTCTTTTTTAAATGTACGCTTTCTTTAGCATTCGGGAAGGTTTACAGGAATGCGGGATGCGAGTCCGGCCTCAGAAGTTTCTTTGTATTTTGTACTCATGTCCTGCGCAGTTTCCCACATGGTGGTTACCACGTCATCCAGGGAGATCTTGGCAACGCCCGGATCTGAATAAAGTGCAATGTTGCAAGCGGTGATGGCCTTCATGGCTCCCATCGTATTGCGTTCGATGCAGGGCACCTGTACCAATCCGCCGATCGGGTCGCAGGTAAGGCCGAGGTGATGTTCCATTGCAATCTCAGCTGCCATCAGGGATTGCTTGGGTGTTCCGCCGAAGCGTTCGCACAGTGCCGCAGCAGCCATGGCCGATGCCACACCGATCTCCGCCTGACATCCACCCATGGCTGCAGAAATGGTAGCTCCCTTTTTGAAAATGCTGCCCACTTCACTTGCGGTGAGGAGGAATCTGACGATGTCATCATCGCCTTCATTCCGGCAAAAAATATTATAGTACATCAGTACGGCGGGGATTACACCGGCCGCACCGTTGGTGGGTGCTGTCACCACGCGGCCGAAGGAGGCATTCTCCTCATTCACGGCCAGGGCGAAGCACGCCACCCAGTTCAGGGTACGCCGGAAGGTATTTTCTCCTTTGGCGATTTGTTGTTTCCACTCCTGCAGGTTGTCGTAATGCGCACCTTTGATCAGCAGTTCATCCAGGTCATAAGCGCGGCGGTGCACATCCAGGCCGCCGGGAAGCTTTCCTGTTTTGTGGCAGCCGCGGTAAATACATTCCTGCATCACGTTCCAGATGCCTATCAACCCTTCCTTCACGTCCCTTTCGGATTTCCAGCATTTCTCATTGGCCATTACCACGTCGCTAATGGACATGCCTGTTTCTTTACAGAACCTGAGCAAGTCAGCCGCACTGGAAACCGGATAGGTCAGCTGAATGGATTGTTCCTGCTGGGTTTCATCTTCCTTAACCACAAAGCCTCCGCCGATGGAATAATAGACTTCGCGCAGCAATCCGCCATCTTTCAGAAACACCTCAAACTCCATGGCATTCGAGTGAAACGGCAGCTGGCGGTCGAAGTGATAGAGGATGTGATGCTGTGGATCAAAATCAAGTTGAAGTTTTCCACCCAGCACCAGTTGTTTGGTTTCCCGCACCTGGAGAACGATTTTCTCGGCTTTATCTGCGCTGATCTCCGCAGGGTTCTCACCGGCGAGACCCAACATGATCGCCCGGCCGGTTCCGTGTCCTTTGCCCGTTTTGGCCAGCGACCCGAACAGGTGCACCTTCACTTCGGTCACCTGACCTACCCGTTCGCCCAGGCTCTCCAGCATTCTCAGGCAGGCTTTCCATGGCCCCATCGTGTGGGAACTGGACGGGCCGATCCCCACCTTGAACATATCAAATACACTAATCTGCTCCATACACTACATAGTTGAACGGACAAAGATAAGATGGAATCCCGGGGAATTTCAAAGGAAGGTAAATGTATTGCAGGCGAGGATTAGTAACCCGATGGGATGGCATTTCAGGAACGTCGCTGCTTACCTTCTTCTTCAAGCAGCAAGTGTATATCGTCTATCAACTGATCGATTTGTTTGGGATCCGTACCATCATAAAACCCACGGATGCGATGATGGCTATCAATCAGAATGAAGTTCTCGGTATGTATAAAATCACTTTTACCGCCATCTCCTTTGGTGGTAACGGCAAAATAAGACTTGCGGGCCAGGTCATAAATCTGCTTTTTGTCACCGGTGAGAAACATCCACTTATCCGTATGTGCATGGTATTTGTCGGCATATGCTTTTAAGGCTTCAACCGAATCCTGCTCCGGCATGACCGTGTGTGACACAAACATCACACGGTCATCATTCTCAAAGGCTTTATAAACCCGCTGCATCTGCACGGCCATTTTCAAACAAATACCCTGACAGGTGGTAAAGAAAAAATCGGAAACGTATACCTTATTCTCCAGGCTTTCCAGATGCACTTGCTTTCCATCCTGATTAACCAGGGTAAAATCCTGAATGGTGTGATCATGAGTTACTTTCTGCATTGAAGTATCCACCAATTCAGGATTGATATCAGCCGGACTGAGAATAGGAAGTTGTTTTGTTTCCCTGCTGGTATTGATACGGTAACCGATGGCAACGCCCACGGCTAAAACCACAACCAATGACACCAGTCTTATTTTTTCAGATTTTTGCAGCATGTTCCCGGCTTTCGCGCTTCAAAGTTACCAGAAAAAGTTATTTTTGCCTCCCTTGCAAACCGGTCGCGTAGCTCAGCTGGATACCTGCCTGCCGGCCCTAAGGCCAAAAGCGACGGCAGGCAGGGAGCAACAGCCTTCTAAGCAGGATGAAAACGTTCTTTGTATATGTGTTAGTCAGTAAAACCAAAGGCCTACGGTTCTACGTGGGCATGACACAAGACGTCCCGCAACGAATTAGGGAGCACAACACCGGTAGCACAAAATCGACCAAAGGATATGTACCTTGGGAGTTGTTTTTTGTTGAACAATATTCAAGTCGTTCAGAAGCCAGGGGTTAGAGAAAAGTATTGGAAAAGCGGGATCGGTAAAGAAAGAATCAAACACAAATGGTCGCGTAGCTCAGCTGGATAGAGCAACAGCCTTCTAAGCTGTGGGTCGAAGGTTCGAATCCTTCCGCGATCACTCATGAGAAAACCTTCATTGCTTGAGCAGTGGAGGTTTTTTGTTTTACATTCAACTAACATCATAAAGCAAAAAGCGGCTGCCCCCATGTGGAGCAGCCGCTTTGATTTTCGCGGGGGTATACGCGAGTGCTTACTTCACAATCACCTGTTGGTGACGGATGTCGGCTCCCGTGTTCACCACCATCATATACACGCCCGGGGGGACATCTATATTCCACTGCATCTGGTGCTGACCCGCTTGCAGGTAGCCATCCTGTATCACTGACAATACTTTGCCCTGCAGGTCGTAGACCTTCACGCTGGCCTGTCCGCTTTCACTCATCTCAAAGCGAATACTGGCCTGGCTGTTGGCAGGGTTCGGCATGATGGTCAGGCCTGACAAGTTGCTGTTGCCCGCTGCCATGCCTTCGGCGCGGGGTGCGCATTGTTGATCCACCTTGATTTTTCTCGTATAAGAACGATCGCAGGTAGTGCTGTCGCCGCCTGTACCTGAAACTGTCAACGTGACCGTGTAGTCACCGACGGCGGCATAGGTATGGGTCGGACTCTTGACATTGGATGTGGTGCTGTCACCGAAATCCCATGTCCAGCTGTTGATCGTGGTGCCCGGCATCACAAAGGTGAAATTCATGAATTTCACTGTCATGCAGCTGTCGCGTGTGCGGAAGCCCGGACGGATGTAGCAGGGCGCATCGCTGCAATCGTTCACGGTCACGTGCCTGCAATAGGTCCTTGTACATGCAACGCTGTCGTGATCCATAGCAGTTACGGTCAGACATACGTTGTAGGTACCCTCGGTGGCATAAGTGTAATCCGGGTGCTGATCGGTGGATGTACTTCCGTCGCCGAAATCCCATGACCATCCGGTGATGGTGGTTCCATTCCTGGTACCGCTGTTGTCATGGAAGGAAACCGTCATGCAGCTGTCGCGCATACAGAATGAGGGGCGGATGTAACAATCATCATTCGAACAGTTGTCCCTCACCTCTACCCTGCGGCAGTAAGTTTGCTCACAAACCGAGCTGTCACCACCGATGGCGGTCACGGTCAGGCAAACACTGTTGTACACGCCGGCATTGGCGTAGGTATGGGAAGGATTCTGACTGTTTGATGTGGATCCATCGCCGAAATCCCATGACCATCCGGTGATGGTGGTACCCGGAACAACTTCGGCATCGCCCATGAAATTCACGGTCAGACATGTGGTATCCTTTTCATATTTGAAGTGAGGTTTCACATGGCATGGCGCGTTGCTGCAATCGCGAACCTTCACCTGTTTGCAATAGGTACGTGTGCATTGGGCACTGTCGCGATCCATGGCGGTCAGGGTCAGACATACATCGTAGGTTCCTTCGGTTGCATATACATGCTCGGGGTTCTGATCAGCGGAAGTTGTGCCATCGCCGAAGTCCCATGACCAATCGGTGATCACAGTCCCTTTTGCAGTGCTGCTGTAATCGCGGAAGCGAACCGTGAGGCAGCTGTCGCGCTCACCAAAGCCCGGACGGATGTAACACATATTGGTACCGCAGTCGCGCACTTCCACCCTACCGCAGTAGGTTTGATCGCATTGAGAACCGTTGCCACCCACTGCGGTCACGGTCAGGCATACATTGTTGTATACACCCGGGTTTGCGAACACATGCACCGGGTTCTGGCTGGTGGATGTGGTGCCGTCACCGAAATCCCACAACCAACCGGTGATGGTGGTGCCGGGTGCTGCGTTGGCCGAACCGAAGAAATTCACGGTCAGGCAGGTGGTATCATTGAATGATTTGAAGTAGGGTTTGATGTGACAGGGTGCATTGCTGCAATCTTCAACCGTTACCTGGCGGCAGTACAGGCGGGTGCATTCGGAGCTGTCTTTGTTCAGTCCGGTCACCGTAAGGCACACGGTGTAAGTTCCGCCGGCACCATACAGGTGCTCGGGGTTCTGATCAGATGACGTGGTACCGTCACCGAAATCCCATGACCATGCGGTGATGGTTGATCCCCAACCTGCATCGCTGACATCGTGGAATTTTGCGGTCAGGCAGCTGTCGCGTTCGTAAAAACCTGCTTTTACGTGGCAATCGTTTCCGCATCCTTTAAGGGTAATGTACCGGTCATAGCTGCGGTCGCATACATTGCTGTCTGCGTCCATGCCGGTGATGGTAAGCGTAACTTTGTATGTACCTCCCGTAGGATAGGCATGTGATGGATTTTGTACTCCATCTGTTGAACCATCACCGAAATCCCATGACCATGAGGTAATGGTTGTTTTGGATCCGGCGGTGCTTTGATCCGTGAAGTTCACTGTACAACTGTCAACCTTTGCATCGAAGTAGGGTTTGAGGCTACATCGTTTGTCGTGGGATTGTGCGGAAGCCACAGATCCCACGCACAGCATGGCAACTGTGCACAGCCCGGTGAAAAGTTTTGAGCGTGTGTTTTTCATAACTTTCAGTATTAGGCTTAATAAGGATTAAACTTGCCCAAGCGATAAAATAAGGCGGGAGAGAATCAGGCTTGGAGGAATTAAACCCAACTTAGGCATTCGGTACACGCGGAGCAACCAAAATATGGATGAATTGCCATCCAAAACTTGGAGTCAAAATACTTGCGCAAATCCAATGGGTAAATTTTAAATTACACCAGGTCAGTGTTTTTCAACCGTGATAAAATTTTATTTTGCTTGTTGCGCAACTCAAATTTGCAATCCGGCATTTTAGACATCCGAACGAAAGACATGCCAGATTGAACAACATGTGATTTATTTAAGGCAATTGTATTATCTTGCGGCCCGAATTGAATGGGGTGTACACGGCCGGTATCGCATCCCGCTTTTGGCGGGAAGGTCGCAGGTTCGACGCCCTGGTGAAATGAATGGAATTGTTCTTTACTCTTCTCGGGGTGTAGCGTAGCCCGGTATCGCGCCTGCTTTGGGAGCAGGAGGTCGCAGGTTCGAATCCTGCCACCCCGACATAAACAGTGTGAGTGTGGAGCTTGAGTTTGGAGAAGGCTCCACACACTGTTTTACCTCAATACTCACACTGGAACTCCTTCCCTGAAAATCCTTTTTTTCTCACCGACACTTTTATTCCACGCCCGGTATCGCGTCCCGCTCAGGCGGGAAGGTCGCAGGTTCGAATCCTGCCACCCCGACATAAACAGTGTGAGTGTGGAGCTTGAGTTTGGAGAAGGCTCCACACACTGTTTTACCTCAATACTCACACTGGCACTCCTTCTCTGAAAATCCTTTTTTTCTTTTTCTCACCGACGCTTTTAAGTCCGTGCCCGGTATCGCGTCCCGCTTGTGGCGGGAAGGTCACAGGTTCGAAAACACCTGCCTATTTCTTGGGCAGTGTAAAATAGAAGGATGTTCCCTCCCCTTCCTTGGACTCGCACCAGATGGAACCTTCGTGTCGATCAATGATCTTCCGGCATGTTGAAAGCCCAAGTCCGGTTCCGGCATATTTGCGGCCCGTGTGCGCCCGTTTGAAAGGCTCAAACACCACTTTTTGCAGGTCTTGCGGTATGCCGATTCCATTGTCCTGCACGCATATCAACCACTCGAGATCCAGGTCTTCAGCGCTCACGTGAATTTCAGGAACCTCCGCATCACAGAATTTGATGCTGTTGGCGATCAGGTTTTGAAGGAGCTGCGAAAGTTGCGGTTCATTTCCGTGAACGTGCGGTAAAAGTTCATTGGTGACGTTTGCATTGCGCTCCCCGATGATCATTGCCAGGTTTTCCTTTGCATTGTTAAGTGCCGTTTGCATGGCAACATGCCCGAAGGATACTTCTCCTCCGGACACCTGGTTGTATTCATGCAGGGTATCGATGAGTTCCACCGCACGGTTGCCCAGTCTCTCCACCTGTTCGTACAACTGAAAGGCCTTCTCAAAATCGCCCTGCTCCACCAGTTTGCGCATCATCGCGCCCATGGCGGAAATATTACGGATGGGAGCTTTGAGGTCATGGGCCAGTATCTTGGCAAAGTTTTCCAATGCCTGTCTTTGCTCATCCACCCTTTGCTGGAGATCAACTTTTTCCAGGGAATGTTTAACAATGCGGTGGATGGAATCTTTGGTAATGAATCTTTTCGGGACATAATCCACGGCACCTCTTTTGATCGCCTCGGATGCAACCATCTCATCTCCCTCACCGCTGGACATCACCAGTGCGGTATAAGGGAATTTCTCACGCAATGCTTCAATGCCTGCCAGGCCATTGAACTTCGGCATGTTGTAGTCAATGAAGGCACAATCGAAAAGGTGGTGCTCACTTTTTTCCAGTGCATCTTCAACATTTTCCGCTTCGGTTACAAGGCAGGGAATTCCGGATTGTTTCAATGCACGGCTGATCTGTTTGCGATCACCGTCGTCATCGTCAATAATAAGTATGTTCAGCATGATTGGGGAAAGAGTTATGACCGGGGAGTGGGAAGTTCGATGATCCGCCAATAGATATCCACCAGATCCACCAGCTTCAGGAAATCCTGACCTGCCGTTTCCTTCACGATATACCCTGCAACGTTCAGGTCGTATGCCTTGATTTTATCGTCATCGCTTTTTGAAGTGGTAAGCACGAATACGATGCACTTTTTGAGTTCAGGATCCTTGCGCATTTCCTGAATGAGCTGAATGCCGTTCATCCTGGGCATGTTCAGATCAACGAAAAGGATAAAAGGCACGGGTGGCTTTTCTTTACCGTTTTCACCCCGGAGTATTTCGAGGGCATCTATTCCATCTTCTGCACGAATGATGGGATTGGCGATTTTCGCTTTGCTAAATGCGCGATTGACGGCTTTTGCATCGCCGTCGTCATCTTCCACCAAAAAAATATTGATGGGTCGACTGTTGTTTTCAAGAAGTATAGACATGTTAGTTCAGGTTTATCGGGTTCTCAATGGTTTTCTTGGGCCAGGTGAAGTGGAAGGTTGCACCTTTGCCTTCCTCTGATTCCAGGGTCATGGTTCCGCCGAAATGTTCGATTTGTTTCCGCACGATCGCCAGTCCCATTCCGCTCCCTTCCACCCGGTCCCTTGACTGGAGGGTTTGAAACATCTTAAAGACCTGCTCATGGAACTCGGGAGGAATACCGGGGCCGTCGTCTTTGACCGAGAACCGGTATTGATTGCCAAGGTCTTCCACAGACACATCGATGGTGCCGGTTTTCTTATCGTGATGCTTGATGGCGTTATTGATGAGGTTCAAGAATATTTGCTGGAGGGGCATTCGCATCAACTTACATTCATTAAAACCGGGATCTACACGGATAGAAAATCCTTCGGGCATCATAACCAGAGCGAGAACATCATTCAACAACACATCACCTGCCACCTCTTCCTGATAGTCGCGGTTCATTTTCCTTCCCACGCGTGAATAAGCCAGCAGGTCATCCAGCAACTTTTCCATGCGTGTTACCCGGTTGCGCATGAGCTGGATGTTTTCTTTGCTATCCTCATCAAGGCTATCGCCCAGGTCTTCCTCTAGCCAGCGGGACGCATTGTCGATCACGCGGAGAGGGGCTTTCAGGTCATGCGAAGCCACATAGGCGAATTCATCCAGCTCTTTGTTGCTTCGTTCCAATGCTGCGATCAGCCGTTCGCGTTCCGCTTCCGCAGCTTTCCTCGCTGTGATATCACGGGTAATACCAGTAAACACACGGCGGTTGTGGTCCAGTTTTACTTCGCTGATGGAAAGTTCCAACGGAAACTCGGATCCGTCTTTGCGTCTACCTTTCACCTGCCGTTCGATGCCGATGATCTTTCTTTCACCGGTGTTGTAGTAATTCTGAAGGTATCCATCATGTTCAGCGTGATAAGGTTCGGGCATCAGCATGTTGATGTTCTTACCCACCACCTCATCCTCCGTGTACCCGAAAATTCGGACGCTGGCGGGGTTGTAGCTTTCAATGATTGCCCTTTCGTTGATGGTAATGATCCGTCATTGGCGTACTGAAGAAACGCCCTTGATTTGGCTTCACTTTCCTTTAATTCATTGGCGAGGCTATGAAATGCACGTGCCAGCTCACCGATTTCGTCGCGTAACTCCAACGGCAACACAGGACTCTCACCACTGGTTGCAGCGTGTTTGATGTTTTCCGTCATGCGCCGAAGCGGAACAGTCAGCCTACGCGCAAACAACGTAGCTGCTAACAGGGAAAGCCCCAACAGAACCAAGGCAAGCACCATCGTTTCCCGCTGTGCCTGATAGGCATCCGCCAGCAGTTCTTTTTTCGGCACCCTTACCACCACATCCAAGTATGCGTTCCGGCTGGCATTTGGAATGCCCATCCGGTATACATAATCCACATGAACATCATCCAGGAAATAGTTTTCCTTCACAGGATGCCCTAAGATCTTTTGTATGAAATCAGGCGGAGCTGTGGAATAACCATTGTGGTATTCAAAGGCGGTAACGCCTTTACCCGGCATGTACTGCATGTAATCACCGGCCTGGTTCACAACGAAGGTTTGCTTATCGGTTGCTATTTCAGCGAACACGTACCGAAGGAGCGACTGGTAATCGGCATTGATCACAATCACGCCAAACTGAACATTCCTTTCGTCATATACGGGCACGATTGCCCTTACTGTAAGTAAATGTGTTCCATCCTCTTTCCCATGTTCACGGTTGTATGTTACCTCTGAGAAATAAACCTGTCCGTCATCCAGTCCACTTGTGGCTTTCATGTATGGTTCTTCACCTTTCATTTGCAACATGTCTGGAGAAACAGACTCCAAAAGGCTGTCGTTTCGGTTTACCCGCACCAGTTCCAATCCGCCATCCGCCATTCCGATGTAGCGCATTTGTGTGTAATGCGGTCGTTTGTCCATAACCGACTTGAAAATGGTTTCCATGCGGTGACGCCACAGGCTGGTGGTGGACTGATCCAATGGATCCAGGTCGCCGTTGTTCATGCTTCTGATCATCCCTTGGACAGGGGGCGTTCTGGACACCACGAACAGGTCATTTTTCATTTCATCGTACCCGTTGCGAAAGTGAGCGGCCATAAGGCGTGTTTCACCTGCGAGTCCTTCAATGGCCATTTTCATGGTGTTGTCAACTGTCAGCAGGTAGTTGTATACACCCATCAGAAGAGACACACCCGCCACAATGCAGCAGGTGAGAAAAATGATTTTACCGCGAAGTGTTCTCATTCAAAAGGGCATTGGCGCAATGCATGAAAGGGTGATTTTGCTGACACCCGGTGGTTCGCATTTCTATCTGGAACCTGGGTAATCACCTTTTCTTGACTCGCAAAAAAACATAGGTAAATTCACTATATATCAGTGACTTACAATTTCGCGACCAAAATACAAATTGTCATGAATGCACCACCGGATATATTCAAAATTGTAACAACACCGAACGGATAAAAACAAAAAAGCCCGGCACTTGTATCGTACCGGGCTTTTGTTGCACTTCCCCAAAGCGCGTCACAACGCATACTTGTCGAGTTTCTTCAACTCCTTGCTCACTTTGCTCTCCCACTCCTTCTGTTTCTCGGCGTTCACTCCATGGTCCGTTTCCCTGTCGTACCGGTCCTGTATGGCCCGGCATTCCCGGGACACCAGCTGGAACAGTTTGGTAACGGCCCTTCCTCCTGACGCTTCATCGGGGTCCAGTTCTGCTAATTTTTTTCTTAAGTCCCTTGCATGCCATTCGGCGATATCGAAATGTGTTTGTTCATGTTTCAGCAAAACATCTGTTTCTGATCCTTTCACAACCCATGAGTTGTTCGTATTGAACTGGCAGATCACATCATACACAACCAGCGGTTGCTTGGAACCCTTTTTGGTATACCGGTTCGGGTCTACGTGTCCTTTGAAGCTGATCTTGTAATCGGTCAGCGCCTTGAATGCTGTGTTTTCGGGTACGGGGCCTTTGAAGTCGTCCCAGGTAAGCGGTCTGGCAGCCGACCAAAGGACGGAATCCACCTCCTGGGCATGGGCAGGTAACAGTGTAGAAAGCGTACATATCAAGGCCAGCAACCACTTCATTCGGCAACAAGTTTGGAATATGGTTACGAATCATTCACTGTTGGGTTCCACTCATATCCAATTTTTGTTATTTTTGCGTCCCCTGCCGATGCAGGGTCAGTCCAGCCACGGAGAGGTGGGTGAGTGGCTGAAACCAACAGTTTGCTAAACTGTCGTACTGGGAAACCGGTACCGGGGGTTCGAATCCCCCTCTCTCCGCAGTGAAGTAAAAGGCCCTGTTTTTACAGGGCTTTTTGTTTTTTGGACGTAGACATCCAAGCTTGCTTGAGATGGAGAAGTCCAAAAAACAAAAAGCGAGACCGCAGCGTAGCGGAGGTCGGGCCTTTACTTCAGGGTGCAGGCCCCCCACTTCGGGATCAACGAAGCGAAGCGGAGTTAATCCTGATCCAGCAACTGCATACAGCAAGAGCATACAGTGGACACGTAGGATCATTGGTCGTGGATGAGGCCGAATGGCGCGCATTCCCAGCATCCAAGCTTGCTTGAGATGGCAGAACCCTGAAAACAAAAAGCACGACCGTAGCGACGCGGAGGTCGGGCCTTTACTTCACTGCTGGCTACCATCCCGGGATCACTGGAAGTAATCCTGATCCAGCAACTACATACAGCAAGAGCATACAGTGGGCACGTAGAATCATTGACCAGGGATGAGGCGGGAAGGCGCGCATTCCCAGCATCCAAGCTTGCTTGAGATGGCAGAACCCTGAAAACAAAAAGCACGACCGTAGCGACGCGGAGGTCGGGCCTTTACTTCACTGCTGGCTACCATCCCGGGATCACTGAAAGTAATCCTGATCCAGCAACTGCATACAGCAAGAGCATACAGTGGACACGTAGGATCATTGGTCGTGGATGAGGCCGAATGGCGCGCATTCCCAGCATCCAAGCTTGCTTGAGATGGCAGAACCCTGAAAACAAAAAGCACGACCGTAGCGACGCGGAGGTCGGGCCTTTACTTCACTGCAGGCTCCCCCACCCCGGGATCACTGGAAGTAATCCTGATCCAGCAACTGCATACAGCAAGAGCATACAGTGGACACGTGGAATCATTGGTCAGGGATGAGGCCGAATGGCGCGCGGTTGTTAAACAAACCGGATTCCCGGGCTTTACCCACCGGTTCGGCCATAGCTTAAATACCGCGAGAATGACTCACAGTTACTGGTCAGTTCCAAATAGTCGTCTGGATATTGCTGCTCCAACTTCCGTTCATATATGTTGTTCTTTTTGCCCGGATCAAAATACCACAACCTGTAGTTCTCGCATCTAACAGCCATTCGCAGGCACAAAGCTGCGAACTTTTTGTTGCGGCTTACCGACTGTGCTTTCAGATAATAAGCTTTGGCCCGCTTGCATCCGAAGTAATCATCGTCATCTTCCAGGTTGGATTTGGTCTGCTGCTTTGTCCAGTAGTACCGTTTCATTATCCATGAATTGCCATATTGCGTCATATTGAAATAGGCATTGGCCACCAGAAAATATTGATAAGCCCTGTCTTTGCGATTCACATCTTCGGCAGCGCGCAAATGCTCCAGCAGTTTTCCAACCATGCTTTCCTTATCATAGGTAATGGTATCTGCTGGCGTCTTTCGGTGTTCGGCATACATATCGGTATAAAACGGGTTCGCATCAAGGTATTTCCTGTACTGGTAATGACTGGATGTCCACAGTGTATCATTCACCATACTGAAACACTTCAATGCCTTCTCGAGCTGGTTGAGTCGCATGTATTTTGTGCCCAACAAGTCATATAATCTGGGCAGGTCCAATTTCACCTGGCAGCAAAGCACACGGTCCGGCTCCGAAAGGTTCGGCTGCCTGATCTTCGCAACCAGGTGTTCAATCTGTGTCACCGTATAAGCCGCATCCATGTATAAGAAGTACTCGTTAAAATAGTCATCCCATAGTGTATACTGATGCTTCTTTGATCTCCAATATTCCCCATCTCCATCCATTGCAGTTACCTGGCAATGTTTAAGCATCGAAAGGTAAAGGGCCGCATAGGTGGTGTTGCCTTGATATTCCAATTCACGGGCGACGGCAAAGAAAAACTTTTTGTGGCGCCGGTGTTTGAAAACATCAACCGCCACCTGGTTGATCTTTTGCTGTTCCCCAACACGTCCCCGGATCATACATAGCACCCGGATCTCATCTATATAGAGGGCTTCTTTTTTTGTCACCCGTCGGTCCTTCTTTATTTCATCCAATGCGGCCAAGGCAGGCAGCGGCTGGTCCGCAAGTAGCTGCAGATATGCTGAGGACACCTTCCAGAGCACCGGGTTCCTGATTTTGTTCTTATCTACAGAGGCGATAAATTCTATGATTTCCCTGGCGTAGGTTTTGTCTTTTTGTATCCGTTCTTCAGGCCATGGCACATCCCAATTTACTCCATCATTATCGGCCAATGATGGGCGGTAGTTGTTGTAATAGGGCGTACCCAGCCAATCCTCGATTTTATTCACTTCCCTCAGCAAAAGAAAATCCAGCCCTTCTGCGCCCGGGTCTTCGGCATACATGTGGCGAATGTTGTCCAACGCCTTTGCCGGATTCCTGATGGCATCAAGCAACCACACTGCGGCTCTTTCTTCTCCGGAATTTGCATATGCAAGGGTGGATGCAATAGGAATGGAATTCTCATATACCCGATGAACAGCCATGCGTTTATCAGGCGCATAAGTGAAGACCTGAGCGGCCAGGTAGTTCCGTTCTTCCCGATTTTTCACCGTTGACAGATAAAAGTGCAGGCCCCAGGAATAGATGATGTCTTTGTTGTTTTGCCCCTCAAAACGTTGTTTCCAAAGTGTTCGAACCACATCTGTGTTGCAGTTGTACCATGCCAGGCGGATCGCAAGGAATGTATAGCGTCGGGCCAGATCAGCGTCGTTTACGGTTCTACTCTTTTTAACCGCCATAGCAATGAGTTCATCTCGTTTCGGAATGCGAACGGCACTGCCTCTTTCCCAGGGATCATCCATGATCTGATTGAACGGGCTGCATTTTCTGGCGAAGGACAGATATCCCAGGGCAGCGGTATCGTGGTGTTGATGCAGGTAGTGAACAAAGGCATTCTGTGTTTTGGGATCATTCAATGGAGATGTGCCGTATACCGCTTCATGTACATCACCAAAAGCGGGCACATCGCCGCATCTACGCCTCCACATCGCCATATTCATACTGTCGCCAGTGTTTGTCTCTTTACCGGAAACATTGTCAGAGAACCAGTACGGATCATAATACCACTTGGAGGAATAGAAAAGAGGAGTGTAATCCTTGAATCCGAAATCAGAAGGCGTTAACAACGTAAAACGTATGGATTCATCGTCGGGATAGAACACGCACGCTTTCGCGGGCCCGGCAAGGCTAGCGAGAAAAATGGCTATAACAGGAATCCAACGTTTCATCGGCAAAGTATTTGAGGTTGTCCGCATCCAGGTGAAAGAAAGTAACCGTGACGGAATCGCCCAGCGGAACATACTCTTTCAACAACCGGATGGTTTCTATCAGGGTGGCGGGGGTCACTTCTTCCTTTTTGATCCGGTCTCCCTGGCGCAGGTAGATATCATCCAGTTCAATATCCCTGTTAACGGTGTACCACATGGGTCGGATGGAGTCCAGCGCTCCATGAAGCTCCGATGCGTTCTTTTTCACCAGACCGGAGAACTCGCCATTCTGATATACCAGCATCCACGAAAATACCGGTAGTGCTATATCCAAAGGAACGTCATACTTTTTTGACGGCCGCAAATATGGCTCCAGTTCTTCCGTGTTCAGGATGGAATTCTTGTTTTCATTTTGCAATGGATTGATGAGGTTGTAACACATCAGAGTTGCCCGGTCCACTGGCGGAACTCCCATCACATCGCTGTATTTGTATGGATAGAGGCGGAGGGTGCACGTGATGGTTTTGTGGGATATTTTTTTTAATGACCGCAACAGGTAGAAATAGTTATCCCGCGTGCTTTTTGTCCAGTCGCAATCCACCTGAATCTCACGAAAAAATTGACCGGTATGAATATTTTTATTGAAATATTTACTGATCAGGAAATTCATGTTATCTGCCAACGTATCCAGTTCGTTTGGGTTTAATTTAGTGAGTACATCGTTGCGAACAAACACCGTGGGAACTATCTCCAGCGTCCGCATGTTGGCATGATAAGGAAGATATTTTTCGGCGGTATTTTCATCATCCCACACATTCAGATCCGTCTTTGCAACGGGTATGGCGCCGAAGACCGGATCCGGTTCCACTTCAAAAAATTTCACGTAAAGCTTTCGGACATCCAGATATTTTATGTGATCCAGTTCCTGTTCATCCAGCGAATATTCATTGCTCTTCCAATAGTAAAATCCTCTTGTAACAAGGGGCTTGTTGTTTTTAACGCAACCCGAGCCCACAAAAAGCAGCAGTATACACAGGTTGACAGATAGAATTCTTTTCATAGATGTATTCAATGCCTCATTCGCCATCATTCATCTCCCTCACAACCCATTAACAAACAACGTAACCAGTTTAAAATAATCTTCAAATTCGGTCAGCGGAAGCGTTTCGGACTTATCAAAAACGTCGTGATAGGCTTTGATGCCGCCGAGGGTGTAAATGAAAAAGCAGGGTACCTTCTTCATGTAAAACAAGCAGTGGTCGCTGTTGCAGGCCTCGCCCCTGATTTTCACCTGGGCCAGCAGGTTGTGATCCTTGTTGATCTCAACCAGGCGATCGAACCTGTCTTTGTATTGCTTGCCGTTCACCACCTGGATCCCTTCTTCCCCTGTGCCGGCAAGGTCAAAGTTGATCAGGAATTTGATCTTAGAAAGTTTGAACAGCGGATGCTCCACGAAATACTTTGATCCCACCAAACCGAGCTCTTCACCGCCGAAAGCAATGAACACCATATTGTATTTCGGTTTTTTCGTTTGATAGTACTTCGCCATGTTGAGCAACATCGCAACACCGCTGGCATTGTCGTTGGCGCCGGGAAATATCGTACTCTCCCCCATCATTCCGATGTGGTCGTAATGGGCCACAAACACGATCAGAGAATCCGGGTTCTCGCCTTCCGTGTATCCAATGATGTTTTGTGACTCAAACTTCGGGATGAATGTGTTCTCCACATCCACCTTCACTTCCTGTATGTTCAGGTGGGTGCTGTCATTGACAATGGTGAAGGATGGCTTCAAGGAGCGTGTGGTTGATGCATCCCAGGTGAGTTTGTCGTTGGTGCATACAATCGAACCGGCGGCCGGGCAATCCTTTCCATATTTAACAAAGTTGATTACATCCGCGATCTGGCTCTGTTGTTCCTTGGAATAATCATCCTTATTATAGGCCGGGATCACAAGAAATTTTCCCGATGCCGTCTTCAGTTGTGCCGTTAGCCGGTTGAGGTCCAACATCTGCTCGATGGTGAGGGTAACCGTATGATAGGTTCCCTGGATACCCGGCGACCCGGCATCAATCAGAAAATCAATCCCGGGTGTTTTTTCGGAGCCATCCAGCGTCAATTCCATTTTGCCCGGGAACGTGTTGACCGGCGTGGTGAAGGGTTGGATGTATGATTTCTTCAATGGCTTCAACCCGATCTGTTCAAATTGCGAACACATATACTCCGCCGCCCGTTTGTTTCCGTATCCCACATATCCCCTGCCCTGGAACGATTCCGATGCCAACGTTTGAACAACTTCCCTTGCGTATGGCATGTCTTGTGCGATGGCTGGACCAGGCAATAGCAGCGACAGACATAATATGGCCATGCAGTTTTTCATGATGTGATTTTTTGTTGTATTCAAAACCCTTCGGTGCTTTAAACATATAAGTCGTTTGCTGCACTCAAGATACAACATCCTTCATATGCCGTTTCGAAAACTTTGTTACCCTACCTACCCGAACACAGTCCTGCCGGCATTTCATATCAAAAACAATCATGTATATAAAGCAGAAACCCTCCGCTGTTGGTACCATACGGAGGGTTTCTTGTCGGAGGGCAATCCTCAATCACACCGTTGTTAAAACAACTTCATCCTTATTGCACCAATATTTTCCCGGTGAAGATGTGATTGCCGGCAACCACTTTTGTGACATACACGCCCCGGGGCTGATCAGAAATATCCACTTTTAATGAACTTCCGCATATGTTTTCCTTCTTGAAAACGAGCCCGCCTTTCAGGTCGTAGATAAATACATCCTTCTCCCCTTCCCCGTCGAAGGAAAGGGTTAATGTACCGTTGCTGGGGTTGGGAATGGCTACCACACCTCCTTCTGCTTCTAGTTCTTCTTCCTCCATTCCCTGGATCACATCCATCAGGTCATTGTGCACCACTTCAAGTGAATTTCCCGGACCTGAGCAGCCGTGAATGTAACCGAAGAACATCAGGTCCCCTGCGGAGGCGTCCGCAATGAAATTCGGGTTCAGGGTGATGGAATTCGCAGCCCTGAAGATGGTTTTTCCCGGAACAATGGTGGTATTGGTGGCAGTAATCGTCATTGCCTGGGAATATCCGGGCGCCACCGTGGTGTTATTAAAACTGAGGATTTCCAGGTCCGGACATTTCAGGCCGGTTTTCCAGATCCCCCTCCCGAATGTTCCGGCGCGAACCGTATTTTCGGAGTAATTGACCTCAACCTGTGGAGCCGGCACATAGGGCATGCCTGTTTTAAATGGCGTCCATTGGCTCACCGGGTTGGCTTCCCTGTAGTATATCCGCTTGTTGGTAGACAAATACAAGCCGTCGTTGCTCTGGTAGTCCATGATCATAGAAAAGCCGACTTCATCTGCCGGCAGGCCCTGACTATAATTGCTCCAGGAGGCACCATCATATTTCAGCACGGCATATTCCGGGTGGTGGGGAACCGTCAGCATAACATAAATAACATCCTTGTTCCAGGGGCTCGTGGCGATTTCAATGAAGTTGATGCCCAGGCTGTCCTTGTCTGCCGTGATCCCCAGGTCGCGCCAGGAGGGGGTGATGTTCTGCCATTGGGAATGGGTACCGGCTCCGTCCGTGTAAGTAGCCAGGTTGTGTCCGTTCCAGCAATCATCAAAGTTGTTTCCGATGTACTTCAGCACCGAAGGGCGTGACGGACAAGTGGCGGAGGCTGCATCTCCATTGGTGATGAAATAAAAGCTATTGGGTGTTTCCGGGGAGAACGACATGCCCTTCACGGCATCCCACGATTTGATCTTCCATTCACCCATATAGCAATTCCAATCCAGGTTCGGCTGAATCAACCAGGGTTCGATCTTGTATACAAACGTCTTGCTTACTGGGTCATACTGACTGATCCCCCGGTGTGATTTGGAATGATAGATCCTTCCCGGTCTGTACGGATCTTGGAAGAACTGGCGAAAGGCAAAATTAGGACCACCGATGTGCCCCTCCGCGTTACCTTGGGTAAAGGTGTTTCCAGGCGCCGGGTGGTAAAAACTTTTTGTGCCTTCAATAGTGGCACCACCATTTTCTGATGTATAATACAAGGCATCGTAAGAGCGCGCATCAAAAAACATGTTGTTATCATCATATTTATCGATCAACGCACCATCATTTTCCCATGTTTGATGGGTGTACCGGTTCTTGCCTGTTGCAGCGTCGTATATGTCTGCATTGATGATGTCCTGCCCACCTAAAGCGTATACGTTGGGATTGGCTTCCGATCCTGAAAAACCACGCACCATGCTCATATGAAGACCATTGTTGATGTTTTTGAAATACAATTTCAAAGTATCAGGGCTTGGAGGAGGCACCCCATTAAGAAAAGTTCCGATGATCGATCTTGAAATTCCACCATCACATGCTACATATATTTCCAGTTGGGAATCAAAAGATTGTATTTGGAAATCGTGCAGATCCGTATGCAAATAACCTGGCGCGTACCAATAATAAGGGTATACTGCCTCTTCAAACTGGGATGTGTTCACCTTGAAATAGGAAAGGGTTACCCCTCCAAACCAGACCGCATTATTGGTTGAATCATAGGCAACCGCTATCCGGGTGGCAGAACCATGGCTACCGGCCCCATTTGGCGTTAAGTTGTTATAGCCGGATAAGACCCCACTGCTTATATTCTTTTTAAATGAGAGAATATATGCCTGTCCTCTAGAGAAACTCGCAGTATCAGTGGTCAGGGTATACAGGAAGATCTGAACATTGTTGGAAGCATCCGCAGGTGCCTTGCACATTTTGGCAACCGATAAAGAATCCGGTATACTGAAATTCGAAGATAAATCGGTGAACGTGGGACTACCACCGGTTATGTTTGTGGATTCCTTGACCATGACGGTTCCACCGGGAAACAAGTCATTGCCCAAGTGCATAGCTCCACCCGAAGATCCAGCGATGTAGGCACTGTAGTTCCCGGAACCGCCTTGCTGCACAAAAAGGATGTTTTCAACCCAGTCATTTGCCGCAGCAATGGCCGACCAAGATACACCTGCGTTGGAAGACCGGAACAAACCACCGGATGTACATACAAACAAATAGTTTGCATTACCGGGATATACCGCAATGCTTTTGATGCAGAACGGTATTACCGGAGGAGCCGGTAAGCTTCCCAGGCTGGTCCAGGTTGAGGTTTGAAAGTTATAAAGCCATACGGCTTTCGAATAGGTTCTGCATATATCGTTGTTCGAACCATAGCGGCTTTCCTGGTACGAATCCCCGATGATGACCTGGGTATTGCTGATAAAGGTCACTGCCGATACGCCGTTGCAGTTCATCGGGCGTATGTCCACCGGGCTCCAGTTGGCGCCCCTGTCTGTGCTTTCCCACAGGCCGCCCCACCAGCTTCCGGCAAACAGGTGATAAGGGTTGTATGGATCGATGGTGATGTTATTGAACTGAGCTGTCTCAAACCCGTTGTCTGCGGTTTTGTTGGTTGAACGAGGACCTACAAACTCCCAATCGGTTTGCGCCATGCCTTGCCGGGTAATGAGCACCGCCATTACCCATAGCATGTATCTTATCTTTTTCATGAGAAAAGGGTGTTTTGGAATTCCCGTAAATCAGAAGGACCTGTTTTCAATCTTATCGAGTCGCTTCACCAGTTCCGCGTTTTCCTTTTTGAGTTGGATGACATACAGCGAGAGTTCCTCGATTTTCTCCAACAGCGTTGCGTCCATCTTTGCAATATCAATCCCATCTGCGGCAACTTCTTTTGCTGATGGCACATTCGGAAGGTGCTTATTCTCTTTGACGAAAGTTTCCAATTCTTCAATGGATCTCAGTTGGTAGTCAAGTGCAAATACATAGTCGGCCCAGTACGAGGTGGTGGAGGAAGCGATTTTCAATTTCTCCGTCAGGATGCCTTTTTCCACATACAGCATGTAGTTGCCGGGTGTACTCACATTACCGATAATAACCTTGCCGTTGGAATCCCACCTGAGCGCTATCTTATCACCGCCGTTTTTTGTAGCGAGTACTCCGCCGTTCCATCCAAAACAAACAGGACCATCAACGGCTTTTCCGGCAAAAGTGTTTGTATATGCCAATCCATGGTTGTTATCGGTACCGGCTCTCAGGTAAAGGGTGTTGTTGTTCAGACGGATGTTGCCTCCTACATCCAGTTTGTCTTTCGGGGTATTGATGCCGATCCCTACATAACCGCCGTTGGCGTCCTGCAATACCAGCGGAATGTAGGTACTGGTGCTGCGATTGTAAGAGATGATCTGGGTATAACCCGACCAGGGATGCATTTCCATACCTTCCGCACCGCTATTGCTGATTACCAGCTTTCGGTTGGGAAGCGTTGTTCCGATACCCAGGTATCCCGATGTTCCGCCGACCCGTATTCTTTCGGTGCCATTGGTTTTGAAAAGGATATCTTTCAGCGGACTGGTTGAGGAGGATCCCACATAAGCCGAACTGCTGTAGTCATTGGTCGGACTCGCAGTGGTTACCTGGGCGTAGGCGGAAAATGAAAAGCAGAACAGTGCTCCGGTTGCAAGTGCAACGGCATGAAGTGAAAGTTTCATAACGGTTGTTTTTGGGTTGGTTGAATTTTACCCGCAAAGGAAGACGGGCGGATGGTCGGTTCAAATCCCCAATCAACCGGCGGTAGCATTTCGACAATACCCGGCGGAATATGCCAATGGATGGTTGACCGTCAACGTCCGGTGATGTCCGACAAGGCTGTCTTCAGATCAGGAAAGGCAAAGCGAAACCCTGCATCCGTCAACCTTTTCGGAACCACCCAACGGCTTTTCAGGATCAGCTCGGTTTCGGTACGGATGAAGAAAGCACCCACCTCCAGCGCCCAGACAGGGAGAGAAATGCCAAAAGGACGTCGATTGACAGTGCGCAATGCCCGCATAATTTCCCTGTTTGGTAACGGCTCCGGAGCCGTTACGTTGAACGGACCGGCGAGTTGCTCCCGTTGCAATAGAAACTCAACTGCACGTACCAGGTCGTGTATGTGAATCCAGCTGAACATTTGCCGACCACTTCCTTGTTTTCCTCCCAAACCAAACCTCACCAGATGATGCAGCGGGGTTAATGCTCCTCCCTTCTGACCCAATACGAGGGAAGTACGCATCAATACTTTGCGTGTTTCCGGCAGGTTCAATTGGTTGAATTCCCTTTCCCATGCCTGGCAAACATCTACTGAAAAGCCGCTTCCGATCTCTCCCGTAACCTCATCCATCGGGCGGTCTTCCGCATGCCGGTAGATGGTGGCCGATGCCATTTGCAGCCATACCCCCGGCGGGCGTTTACAAGCAGCTACTGCTTTTCCCAGCACCCGGGTGGAGAACAACCTCGACTCAAGGATCTCCTTTCTGTTCTTGGCAGAATAACGGCAATCCACCGAACGGCCACATAGGTTGATAAGGGCATCCGCCTGCTCCAGGTAGAAACTCCAATCGCCCACGGTGCGACCGTCCCACCGGCACCAGGTGAGGTTTTTCCGTTCCGGACCGCGACCACGTGACAGCACAATCACATGGTCGCCCTGTTGAAGGAAGTGCGAAACCAGGGCATTTCCGATGAAACCGGAGCCGCCTGCTATCACGATCTGTCTCATCTTTTTCCGGTAACGGGTGGAACGGGGTGTACCTGCACTTGCTGGCGGACCATCTCAGCACGCATGCGGTTTTCGCGCGATTTTCTTTTTCCCCGGAAAAAGAGGTAGAGGTTAAAGAACAGCATCACGCCCAGGTAGATCGCAAACCGGCCGATTTTGTAACTCAGTACTTCGGTGAACTCGCGGTTGGTGTCCATCGGATCATAGCTGCCGGTTCCGATTTTCATCACCAGCAAGGCAAACCCGATGTTCAGCAGATAAAAGCCCACCTCCAGGAGGCGGCTGGTGGAATTGGATATGTCCTCCCGCCCATTGAAAATATCCAACAAAAAGACCTTGCCGTTTCGGAACAGGATGCGGGATACGAAGAGGGTCAACCCTATTACCACCGGCAAGTATACCAGATAGGCCCGCACGATGAGTTTGTTTTCCAGTGCCTCCCTGAGCACTTGTTCAATTGTTTGTGTTTCCATGATTGTGTGTATTTGGTTTAACTAACGACTTCCGACTTATTTGCCCTCCGTAGCGTTGGCCGAGGAGGACAACTTTTTACTTAACAATGCGATCACCGCTAGGTTGATGTAGTGCATGACCGCCAGAAGCAGCACAATGCCCCCGATGCTGCTCCCGACCTGCTCGATAAGCATCCGCCAGTTCACAACATCTCCCCATCCTGCCAGTGCCACCGTAGCATACCCAAGATTTAACAGGTAATAACCGGTAAGCAGCAATTTGTTCATGGCGATCGCTGATTTGCTGTCACCGCGAAACATATCCAGTATATACACCTCCCCGTTCCGGTAGAAAACCCACCCCACATGTACCGTGATCAGGTAGGTAAAGGGCAGGTAAATCATATATGCGACAAGATTCATGTTATTGTATTTTCAATATTTATTGAAAGTTTGTATCAAAAAAAATCACTGGAGCAGTTTCATGAAAGTGCGTGTGAACCAGTTGTTATCACTCTTTTCAAATTTCACCAGCATGCTGTCGATGTTGCCTGAGAATTCGCTCACGTCTGCCACGATCTTCTTCAACTCCTGTACTTCCTTTTTTCTTCCGTCATCTTTCAGCGCTTTCAGCTCACTCACCGCCTGCATCATGGGTTCCAGCTCCCTCCTTCTCCTTTCCCTGGATACGCGGCGTGCCACTTCCCAGATGTCTTTGATGGCCACGAAGTACTCCATGCGTTCACCGGGTTTCAATTCCTTTCGAACAATGCCCCAGTCGATCAGCGTGCGCACATTCATGTTCGCATTGCCCCTGGAAATGTTCAACTCTTTCATGATGTCTTCGGTAGACAATGCCTCCGGAGATAGCAGCAGGAGGGCATGGATCTGAGCCATGGTACGGTTGGTGCCCCACTGGCTGCCCAGGCTGCCCCAGGTTTGAATGAATGTGCGTTTGGCTTCTTCGTAATCCATGGTACAAACATACATATAGTTTTCGAACTTTCAATTATTATTGAAATTATTTTTTAGTCTACCGGACCGTCACATACACAAGAGTGGCCGCGACAGTCTGACATCTAAATCCAATATCTAAAATCTGGTATCCACAACCACCCGCATCATACAACGCCCGGACCATCCAGCATAGACGGGATTGGAATGGATACCCGCCTTCGGGTATGCACGGGCAACACGTATGTATGCCACCGGGCGGGTGTATCACGGGTGAACGCATGTTCGGGCGCGTAGAAATGGAAAGCCCGAAGGCCGTTGAACGGAGCGATCAGCGGTGGTCTTCAGCAACCCCTGGGGTAAGCGAGGGAGATGTGGAAGTCTCCATTCTTTGTTTTAAGCATCAAAGGTTGCAGGTAGTACCTGGGTAGCGCCTCCAGGTTCTCGCTGTTTTCGAGGATATCGCCACAGGGCATGTCGGTTGGTACAGATTTCCGGATCACGAACCGGCCGTTCTTTATGTCTTCAACGAGGTAATTGTCGCACGGCAGGATCACTTGCTTACCGGTTGTTTGCCCTGTCGCCTCTACATCACACAACGACACGATTTCGCCCTTGAATGAAGCGGTGATGGCGTTCAGACCTTTCACCTCCAGCCACGCATCGCCGCCGAAGTATGCATCTGGCAGCTTGACAAAATCTCCTGCGTAGTTGATCACATGGAGATGAATGCCGTATCCCCAGTCGCCCACATCACTTACTTCCCTGACCACTTGTTTCCCGTTGTTTGTGAACCGCAGGACAAAATTGGATTGAGTGGAATCGTACAATGCTATAAGGTCTCCCCGTTTTTCGGATGTACGGTCGGGTGTTTTATAAATGCCGGCAAGTGTCCACGTGCCGAAAGGATTTACAGATGTATGATTCAGGTTGTACCATTGCTCCAGTGCTTCGGGCAGGTGGAACTGACAATCGTAAATAAGGTCGGGATGTTGATCACCTGCATCTGTGGTCTGCGCATAAGACGTAGACGCAAGCAACATGATCAGGGTCGGTATATGGGTTAGCGATTTCAATGTTGAATGGAGGCGGGACATTAGATGTTAGACATTAGATGTTAGACATTAGATGTTAGACATTAGATGTTAGACATTAGATGTTAGACATTAGATGTTAGACATTAGATGCTAGAGGGCATCGTCCGGGGGATACGAATCCCCTCCCCGGTTCAAGGTAGACATATTTGCCATGCAAAATGAACCGGACCGATGCAGATTCTTTCCCATGCAAGAAATCACATCCCTTCTGACGGAAGCCACAAAAACCGACCGATGCCCATTTGTCATTCGCAATTCTCATTCGTAATTATTCCGGAGCAGGCCGCCACTCACACACCACCGCCTGCTATAGACTCAAGACCCACGACTTAAGACTTTTTTTGCCGTTTCCTTTCCGCTTCCTATCTTTGCCGCATGCAAACCACATGGTGTCATATTCAATCCAACGATCAAAGGCAGTTCGTCTACCAGACGAAGCTATGCCAGCGAGGCACCGGTCATGTTTGTACACGATGAGAACATTAGTCTAGTATCCCATATATACACAACCCGGACCTTTAAACAGTCCGGGTTTTTTTTTGCCATGTTAACAAGATCCATCAAATACTATTTCGACTCATTCAAAGGTTTCCGCCGCGAAGTGTGGTTCCTTGCATTGGTAACCCTGATCAACCGCGCGGGTACCATGGTCGTTCCCTTCATGTCCCTCTACCTGACCAAAGACCTGGGTTTTTCCCTGGAAGATGCCGGCTGGGTGCTCACCGCATTCGGTGCAGGTTCGGTCGTAGGTTCCTGGCTCGGCGGAAAGCTTACCGATAAGCTAGGCTTTTACCCGGTGATGTGGGGAAGTCTTATCGGGTCGGCATTCTTCTTTATCGCTTTGCAATACCTGAAAACGATCGGAGGCATCTGCGCCGGGGTCTTTTTCCTGATGTGCGTGGCCGATACGTTGCGGCCCGCACTCTTTGTGGCCATGCGTACCTACAGCAGACCGGAGAACCGGACACGGGCCGTTACCCTGATCCGATTGGCGATTAACCTGGGTTTTTCCATGGGGCCTGCGATCGGCGGTGTGATCATCAGTCAACTGGGTTATGCCGGTCTTTTCTGGGTGGATGGACTCAGCGCATTGGCGGGCGGAATTCTTTTCATCATGTTGCTTGACAAACGCGACTCGGATCATAACCAGGAGTCGGAAATCAACAGCAGCAAAGAGCCCCATACCGATATGCCGTACATGTGGTTCTTGCTGACCGGCATCCTGATAAGTTTTGCATTCGTACAACACTTCTCCACCATTCCTTTATATTATAAGGAAGTATATCACCTGCCCGAAGCAGAAATCGGACTGCTGCTTGGGCTGAACGGATTCCTGATCTTCGTGTTTGAAATGCCGCTCATCCGTTTCGTGGAACGCCCTGCTTTTTCGCAAATCGGTGTGCTTGCCTTCAGTACCGTGCTCTTCGCCGCCAGCTTCCTGGTGCTGAACCTCGGCCACTGGATCGGGCTGCCCATTATGGGTGTAGTCTTCATGACCGTGGGTGAGATGCTCAACTTCCCATTCATGAACCGCTTTGCCATGGACCGCTCGGCATACGGACGCTCTGGCGCCTACATGGCCATGTTCGCCATGATCTTCAGCATCGCACATATCCTTGGGCACAATACAGGCATGCACCTGATTCACTTCTTCGGGTATGAAGTCACCTGGTACATCATGACAGGTGTTCTCCTGGTAGCTGCGTGGATGTTTTATTTTCTTAAACGGATGTTACGGAAGGAAGTGCACCCATCCGATTTACCGGAAGATCCCCAATAGTCAAATTTGGCTATGTTTGCGTGACCATTTTCACCATGCAAACAAAAGGCGTCCATCTTCTGAACATCGGCCTGATTGCCGTTTCCCTGATATTGGCCTGCCTGTTGCCATTCGAACTGTTCTTGATTGCATTCGCCATCTTAGGGCCGCTGCATTACCTGACAGAGATCAGCTGGCTTGAACAACGCCAGTACTTTGTGGGAGACAAGCGATGGTTTTGGCTGTTCGCAGTTCTTGCCCTGGCCTTCGCCCTCCCCTACCTCCTGCAATTGCCATTCCTTTCAGACTTGCAGGAACATGTTGCAGCGCTTTTCACCTGGATCAACGCCGCCATCCTGATCGCTTTTGTTACAGCGGGCGGACTCGTCTTCACCAAGAAACCCTACCAGCTTTGGATCACCATCGGCATGGCGGTGATCCTGGCGGTTCTGTTGCGAAGTTCACTGACCTATAACATATGGATGGGTCTGTTCCTGCCTTCCGTGGTGCATGTGTACGTGTTCACGGGGTTGTTCATGCTGTTCGGTGTACTGAAGGACAAAAGCCAAACAGGTATGATCAGCATCCTTTGCCTGGCTGCTGTTCCATTGGTAATCTCGTTTATCCCCGTGCGATCCGACTGGTACCATTTCTCCGATCTTACCAAGCAGGCTTTCCTGGATACCCGCTTTCATATACTCGGTGCCACACTTGGAAAATGGATCGGCACTTCAAACGGCAAGGGTTTTTTCTTTTATGAGGTTGCCGACCTGAAAGTGCAGATATTCATTGCCTTTGCCTACCTGTACCATTACCTGAACTGGTTCTCCAAAACCACGGTGATCGGCTGGCACAAGGGTCTCACAAAAAAACGCAGCCTCATCATTCTGATGATATGGCTGACATGTATCGCCCTGTTTGCATGGAACTACCGCATCGGCATCCTATCGGTCACCTTCCTCAGCACCCTTCACATCTTTGTTGAATTCCCACTGAACATGGTAAGCATACGCAGCATCGCCCAAGTCATTGGCCACAGGGTGCAAACCCAAACACAACCATGAAAAGCAAACGGAAGGCTTGGGGCATTCTATTTCTTGTGCTGGCTGCAGGGTGTTTGTATCTCTTCCCCGGCAGAACCTGGGCATTTCATCAAATTACCCTTTTGCCCGTAGCAGACCAGTTGTTGTTCTGGGCCGCCTGTGCCACACTCATCTTTCTACCCATTCGTTCAAACCCGAACATACCAAACAGTACCCGTTGGTTGCTGCCTGTTGTAATCACCGCCCTCATCCTCCTGTTTCCGATCGCCCATGATTATTATGGCGATGGATTCAAAGTGAACGCCTTCAAAGACCAGGTTCCCACCCAAATGCAACCTGAGGCAAAAGCATCTCTGCTTTCCGGGTCGCTGAACGTATGGGCGCCGGAACTGGCTGGTCTTGCCGTTGCGAACGGTGTGGCCCTGCTATTCCATACCAGCTATGAGCATGCATTCGGCGTTATCGGCCTTGTATGCGGTGTGTTGTTGATGATTGCATGGATGCTGTTCATTCGCAACACGCAAACTTCCGAAATGGCCAGGTGGTTCTGGTCGATCGCCGGATGCAGCGCACCATGGATGTGGATATTCTTCCGGCACCTTGAGTTCTATCCCATCGTCATTCTTTCCCAGGGGCTCTTTCTTATGTCGCTTTCAATGGCGCATATCCGCCAGAGCAAAAGGTGGCTGTCCCTATCACTTGTGGTGTTGCTGATGGCCTTGCGTTTTCACAACACGGCGTTGCTACTTGTACCTGCCTGGATGCTGTCTGCCATCATCCTGTTCCGACCTGCTACGTCCCGCTACTTCACCTTGAAAAATGCCATCCGGTTCTGGTTACTCCCCCTGGTATTTGGCGGACTCGTTCTGTACTTTTTTGTATTCGGCGATTACAACGACTCTAGAAGCATGACGAATGTGAAAAGCGGATTGGAACATTTATTCTTGCCCTTGCTTCCACCCGATCCGCCCCTCCATCGCTACCACCTTCTGTCGGTTGCGCACCTTACCGACTACCTCAATCAGTTATGGATATGGTCACCCGCCGCATGGATGGCCATTGGACTTTTGGCACGTCAAAGGGCAACCATAAAACCCACGCCACACCTACTGATCCTTTTCGGAACGGTGGTCACATTCATCATGTTCTTCTTCATGATCAATCCGCTGCTGGGTATGCCTTTTGACTCGGATCTGTTTTCCATCCCGGGGATTGCCTTGCTGGTAACCGGTGCTGCAGCAACCATGAAGGGAGATTTGCTCCGCCCCATTCACACACGATGGGCGGGTATGTTCGCACTTTTCCTCCTCCCGGTTGTATGTGTGAATGCCAAAACCGAATGGTTGTCGCAACGACTGGAAGTACTCATGAAAGACAATTTCAAAGCATACTACGAATGGTCGAGCCGGCGGCTGGATGATGCCTTGAGCCTTGAGGAAAGCGAGGATGTACGCGAGCAACGCAGGGAAAAGGTACTGACCGAACTACAACCGTGGGCCACGCCGGATGTGGATTACGAATATGGCTGGATTCTGTCCCTGAAAGCCAAGCACCTCATCCGTAGTCGCAAGGAATACAACAGCGCACTCCAGGTGCTTGACCAGGTAGCTTATTACGACTCCATTGGAAAAAACCTTTGGTTGTACCGGATGGAAGCACACTTCGAACTGCATCAATTCAAAGAAGCTTATTATGCCGCCCTGAAATTGGCAGACAGACAATACCCATCGGACGAAAGGGCCAGAAGCATTGCCATTCATTGTGCACTGGAAGCCGAATTGTACCAGGATGCTTTGGCACTGGCAACCGAATATGTTCGCAAGTGGCCCGCCAGTCCGGTGATGCAGGAGGTCAGAAAACGGTTGATAGAGAAGGACCGGTTGGATGAAATAAAAACCTTGTTCGCTTCGGGTGAAGACAACTAGAAGACATACATGAATCGCGTGAAACAATTGCTTTTCTCAAAATGGGGATGGTGTGCCGGTGTGGTGTTGATCACTGCCCTTGTGCTATGGCCCTGTTTGTACAATGGTTGGGTGACATGGGACGATCCGGCATACATCCTGGACAATATGCTGGTTCACAGTATTTCGTGGCAACAAGTATCTGACATCTTCACTACGCCCCAGGTGAACGGTTCGTACAACCCGCTCGTGCTTCTATCATGGGCCATCGATTGGCGCACAGGCAACGGAAGTCCTTTTCCATTTCACATCACCAATCTGTTGCTGCATCTGCTGAATACGGCACTGGTGTTTGTGTTGGCTGGTTACTTCTTGAAATCTTACTGGCAATCTGCCTGCGTGGCCCTGTTGTTTGGAATCCATCCCATGCATGTGGAAACAGTTGCATGGATATCTTCCAGGAAGGACCTGCTGATGACGGCGTTCTACCTGGCTTCACTGATCTCCTATGCCAGGTGGCATTCACCCACGTGTATTCACCACGGATGGAAGCGTCACCTGAGCTTGGTTTTCTTTGTTCCCGCCCTGCTGTCAAAAGGTGTTGCCATTACATTACCGGTGGTTCTTCTCTTGATCGACTATGTATTCGGTCGGCGCAACATGATACAAATGTCCGTTCGGAAGACTGCATATTGGATCCTTGCCTTCTTGTTCATATGGATATCCTATGCGGGTCAGGAAAAGGGACATGCCCTGGATCACTTCACAGACGTTCCTTCCTATCTGAATGTGTTTGTTGCATCGCATAACCTTCTCACGTACCTGTTCAAATGCATCGTTCCCATTCATCTCAGTGCCTATCACCCGTTCCCCCCATCGTTTTATCACGGAGCTCTTCCATGGCACTACTACCTGGCGTCCTTGCTGGTTCTGGCATTGATGTATCTCGGCTACCGATGGATCCGGCAAAAACATATGGCCGGATTCGGTCTTGCATTTTTCATGCTCACCATTGCCCCCACACTGCAACTGATTCCGTTCGGTATCACCATGCAGGCGGAAAGATTTACCTACCTGCCTTATTTCGGCTTGTTCGTGGCCGGCATGGCTCAACTCAAGCCTGAACGGTTCATTCACAATCCTCTCCGGAAACAACTCACCTGGGGGTTGATCGGTGTGTGTTTCCTTTGCTTAGCCTGGATCTCCAACCGGAGAGCCACCGTCTGGAAAAATGGTAAAACATTGTGGACGGCAGTGATCCAAAATGACCCCGATCACTTTTTTGGTTATGGCAGCCTGGCGCTGTACTATGATCGAACGGGGCGGCGGGACATGGCACTCAATTATTACAACAAAAGCATCGAACTCGACTCAACCTTTGTAGAGTCCCGCAACAACCGCGGCATGGCGTACAAAGCCATGGGCAGGTACGGGGATGCCATGAATGACTACAACACTTGTATACGCATAGACAGCACATTTCCGAATGCCTATACCAACCGGGCGTTGCTTTGGATTGCATCGCACGACTATGACAAAGCGCTCGCGGATCTCAATCATGCACTCAAACTGGAAAAAGACCCCATCACCCTCTTCAACCGCGGCCACCTATACCACCTCAACAACCAACCCCAACAGGCATTATCGGATCTCAATGAAGCCATTGACATGGCTCCTGCCCAGGGTTCTTTCTACCAAGAACGTGCACTGACACGGCTGGACATGAACGAACCCGATGTGGCCCTCCTTGATTTCAGCAAAGCACTTGAACTCAATCCCAGTCTTCCCATTTCAGCCTACCGGAGAGGATGTATTTTAATGGACAGGCATCAATTGAAAGAAGCACTGGCAGACTTCAACAAAACCATTCAGCTGAATCCGCATCACACCGAAGCTTATGTGAACCGGGGCCTGATCTATCTGAACACCGGCAAACTTCGGAAAAGTCTGAGCGATCTCAACATGGCTGTTGAATCGGATAGCACCTATGCACTCGGCTATTACAACCGGGCCTTGCTATTCAAAGAAATGGGAGAACAGGATCTTGCAATACAGGATTTTTCCCGTTACCTGAACCGGATGCCCAAAGACATCCCTGCCCTCCAGGAACGAGCCGCACTCTGGCGCGCCATGGGCAGGTTTGATATGGCCATGCAGGATGTGGAGACCGCCCTGTCGTTCAACCCGACAAGTCCGGTGTTGTATGAAATGCGCGCCATGCTGTATGACGAAACCGGACGTCCGGCACTTGCAGCTAAGGACAGGGAGCGGCAGCACCAACTGACACAAACCAGATAGCATAAAAAAAGCCCCGCCGGAAAGGCAGGGCTTTTTCAGTTTTAACAGTAAACAGGCTTATCTGTCAAGCACCATTTTCAGGGCTTCAGATTGCTGTCCGTCCAGGCTCAAGCTGTACATGTATGTACCCGGAGCAAAGGTCTTGGAATCAAGTTCCACCGAACCGTAACCACGGGTGTTAATGGCAACCTTGCGAACCAGTTTACCACTGGCATCAAACACCTGCAACGAAGCGCTCTTCACCGACTTGTCGATGTAGAAGCTGATCTGGGTGTTTTGTGACCAGGGATTCGGAATGTTTTGCAACAAGGTGCTTTTGTTTGGCTGTGTACCGTTCGGATTTACCGGATCGATGGCAGTCGGACCGCAGCAATTGGTCACACGTGCTTCCAGGGTATCCAGGCGATCGGTCAGTGCACTGATCTTGTTGTAGAGATCGGTGAGCAGCGGTGCCAGATCCACAGAAACGGAAGAACCGTTTTCAATGTCGATCTGCAGGGTGGTACCGGTCAGGGTAGCGGAAGTCAGGTTCTGATCGTCCGTGCCTGTTCCATCCTGCAAAGAAGAAAGATCTACGTTGTTTCCATCTTCAATGCTCAGGGTGGTACCGCTCAGGGTCAGCGTCTGGTCATCGGTACCGGTACCGTCTTGCAAAGAAGAGAGATCCACATTGTTGCCATCTTCAATGCTCAGCGTGGTACCACTCAACGACAGTGTCTGGTCATCGGTACCGGTTCCATCCTGTAGGGATGACAGGTCAACGCCGGTGCCGTTGTCGATGCTCAGGGTCGTGCCGCTCAACGACAGGTTCTGCGCATCGGTGTTGTCCATGTAACCGGACAGATCTACGTTGTTACCGTCCTCGATGCTTAGCGTGTTGCCGCTCAGGGTCAGCGTCTGGTCATCGGTACCGGTACCATCTTGCAAAGAAGACAGGTCCACGCCGGTACCGTTGTCGATGCTCAGGGTCGTGCCGCTCAGCGACAGGTTCTGCGCATCGGTGTTGTCCATGTAACCGGACAGATCTACATTGTTACCGTCCTCGATGCTTAGCGTGTTGCCGCTCAAGGTCAGCGTCTGGTCATCCGTACCGGTTCCGTCTTGCAATGAAGACAGATCTACACCTGTGCCATTATCGATGCTCAGGGTCGTGCCGCTCAGCGACAGGTTCTGCGCATCGGTGTTGTCCATGTAACCGGACAGATCTACGTTGTTACCGTCCTCGATGCTCAGCGTGTTGCCACTCAAGGTCAGGTTCTGGTCATCGGTACCGGTTCCGTCTTGCAGGGAAGAAAGGTCTACGTTGTTTCCATCTTCGATGCTCAGGGTGGTGCCGCTCAGGGTCAGGGTCTGGTCGTCCGTACCTGTACCATCCTGCAGGGAAGAAAGGTCTACGTTGTTACCGTCTTCAATGCTCAGCGTGGTGCCGCTCAAGGTCAGGTTCTGGTCATCGGTACCTGTACCGTCTTGCAAAGAAGACAGATCCACACCTGTGCCATTGTCGATACTCAGGGTCGTGCCGCTCAGCGACAGGTTCTGTGCATCGGTGTTGTCGAGGTAGCCGGACAGATCTACGTTGTTACCGTCCTCGATGCTCAACGTGTTGCCACTCAGCGTCAGGTTCTGGTCATCCGTATTATCAAGGTAACCTGACAAGTCAACATTGTTCCCGTCTTCGATGCTCAGCGTGTTGCTGCTCAGAGTCAGCGTCTGGTCATCGGTACCGGTTCCGTCTTGCAAAGAAGACAGATCCACACCTGTGCCATTATCGATGCTCAGGGTCGTGCCGCTCAGCGACAGGTTCTGCGCATCGGTGTTGTCCATGTAACCGGACAGATCTACGTTGTTACCGTCTTCAATGCTCAGCGTGTTGCTGCTCAGCGACAGCGTTTGGTCATCGGTGTTATCCAGGTAACCGGAGAGATCGATGGTGTCGTTTGAATTCGACAGGAAGAGGCTGTCGTTTTGAAGGGTCAGGTTCTGTACGCCGATGGCCCACCATTTGGAACCCGTCCATCCGTAAAGACTGTTGTCGTCGGTATCAAATACCAGCATCCCCTGTTCGGATGAGCCGAGGCCGCTTCCGAAAGTGGTACGTGAAGATGCATTCATCCTCGACATCATGAACCCTTTGTCGGATTCGGCCAGGTCAAGGGAAGCATTCATGTTGGGATAGCTGGTTCCGATGCCCACGGTCATTCTATCTGTTGATGTGGTGCCGCCAATGATGAATGTATTTGCATGCAGGCCCTGGGCATTGAACCCGATGGCCACGGAGTAATCTGCAGAATCAGCGAGGTAGGTTGAAGCGCCGATGCCGATGCTGTATGTACCCCGTGGATTGGAAGAGCTTCCGATTCCAATGGAATAATTGGCACCGGAAGGAATGGCCACATTGTATCCCATGGCAATGGAGTAAATGCTTCGTACATCCGATCCGGAACCGAAGGCCATGCCATAGTTGGCATTGCAATATGTGTTGTATCCGAAGCTACAGATATCGTTTGCATTTACATAGGCGTCGGATCCGAAAAAGGAATTCCTGTAACGGGCGGTATTGCCGAAGTCGGCATTGCAACCCATGCCCACGTTGTCTTCACCTTCACGGTTGGAGTAACCGGCGTAGTAACCTACGTAGGTGTTGCGGTTGGCATTGCTGGTGCTGTTGGTGCGGTTGTTGTCCCAACCGGCCCTTGCGCCGATGAAGGTATTGAAGTTTGCATGTTCTGTGGCCGAACCGGACGCTGCACCGAGGAAGGTATTGTAGATTCCCTCTCCGACATCCGTACCTGCTGAGTCGCCAATAGCGGTATTATGGTGGCCGGTGGAGATGTCGTAACCCGCCTCGTTCCCCATCGCGGTGTTCTGATATCCGGTGGTACAGGAACGACCGGCTGTGCGTCCTACGAAAGTGTTTTCGTTTCCGCTGGTGTTGTTGTAACCGGCATCTTCACCCACAAAGGTGTTTCTACTACCGGTGGTGTTCAGGTAGCCTGAAGTTTCACCGATAAACGTATTGTCTGACCCGGTGGTGTTGGTCATCCCTGCCTCTGAACCCACAAAGGTGTTATCTGTTGATGTGCTGTTCAGACCCGCCCACTTACCGATGTAGGTATTGTCTGTTCCGGTGGTGTTGGCATACCCGGACTGGTAACCGATGAAGGTATTGTCCGTGCCACTGGTGCTGCTGAATCCGGCCTCATACCCGAGAAATGAGTTATAACTGCCGGAGGAGTTGCTGTATCCGCAACTGTCCCCGATGAAGACATTGTAGTCGCCGGATGTGATGTTTGAACCGGCACCGGTCCCTAACGTTTCATTCAATGTTTGCGCAAAGGACGTTGTCCCCGTCGCCAACATCATGACATGAGTGTGCGCGTAAATCGTCTGATCATGCTTTTGAGTTTAGGTTAATAAGAAAAAAAAAAGACGCATTCGGAGGTAGCAATTCCGGTCCAAGATAAATAAATTGGACAAGCAAACTTGATGAAGGAAATTAAATATTCCTTAAGTGACCCTTGATATAAATATCGGATTCAACAAACACCGATATCAGGACCTTTCAATACGTTCAATTTTAAATTAGGGATGCATGCCAAACCGCATTTTTTTCATCATCGGAATTATACTTATACCACTATTCGTAAGCGCCAGCACGTATCACGTAGGTCCGGGGCAAACGTATTCCGCCATTTCCGATGTGCCCCTTGAAAATCTGAACGCGGGTGACTCCGTACTGATTCACTACCGAAGTGCACCTTACAGGGAAAAGTTTGTGATCGGTGCGCACGGAACCGCCGCCAGCCCGGTGGTGATCATGGGTGTGGACTCGGCCGGTATTCTACCTGTGATTGATGGGGACGGTGCGGTTACCCGGCAGCAGCTCGACTTCTGGTCGGAGAACCGGGGCATCATCAAGGTCGGTGGCACCAGCACACCTTCCGACGATGCAGCTTATGTGGAGATCCGCAACCTCGACATCCGAACAGGAAAAGAAGGCATCCCATTCACTGATGACGGAGGTAATGCTTCCACCTTTGCCGGAAATGCCGCGGCTATTTTTGTGGAAAAAGGCGACCACATCACCATCAGCCATTGCGACGTACACGACTGTGGCAACGGCATCTTCGTGGCATGGCAATCGTCCAACATCCTCATTGAGTATTGTCACATTTACGACAATGGCAAGGAAAACAGCATCTACGAACACAACACCTACACCGAAGCGCAGGGCATCGTTTACCAGTTCAATGTATTCGGGAAGCTGCGCGCGAATTGCCTCGGGAATAACCTCAAGGACCGCTCTGCCGGCACGGTCATCCGCTACAACTGGATCGAAGGCGGCAACCGCCAGCTCGACCTGGTGGAGTCCGACTACAGCGAACTCATCGACATGCCTGAATACCGCGAAACATTTGTGTACAACAACGTGCTGGTTGAATTCGACAACGACGGCAACAGCCAGATACTGCACTATGGTGGCGACAACGGCGATGCATCCCTGTACCGCAAAGGAACGCTCCATTTCTATTACAACACGGTGGTGTCTTTCCGCAGTGGCAACACAACACTGATGCGCTTATCAACCAATGATGAATCGGCCGACATCCGCAACAACGTGATCTATGCAACCGCAGGCGGAACCAAACTGGCCCTGGTAGACAGCGATGGAAAGGCCGACCTGCGCAACAACTGGCTGAACAGCAACTGGCGTGTCAGTCATAGCAACAGCTCTGCCAACGTGAACGACATCAGCGGCAACCTCACCGGTGCCGACCCTGTGTTCACAGACCTCAACAACCACGTGTTCCAACCCGACACGAATTCGCCATTGATCGGTAAGGCCGGTGCCCTGAACAACAGCATGAGCACAATGTCTCCTTTGTATGCATTTGACACGAACATCCCTACCCTTGCGAATCGCAATGGCGACCTGGACGATATCGGCGCCTGGATGTACACCCCACCGGTGGGCCTGGATCCGGTTGTGATGAAATCCTGTATCCGCGTATTTCCCAATCCATCTTCAGGCACCGTATTTGTGCGCTTGGGCGCCATGGACCATCCGGTGTCCGCCATCCTCAGTGACATACTGGGAAAAACGGTGTGGACGGGTATGCTGGAACCCGAACAGACATCGTCCATATCCATCCCGGGCAACGGCACGTATCTTCTGCTCTCACCAGACCTTCCCGGTTCCTACAAGAAGATTGTTGTGGAATAAGTATTGAACCACATCGGCACATAGACACAATAGCTGTGTGAACAACCTATGTGTGCTTTGTGTCTATGTGGTTAACATGTAACACATATTCATCCTGTTCCTACAGACACTTTGCGAATTAATATCGCATTGGATGTATATACAACAATTCAGCGTACCTTCGCAATGCAGCGGCCCGTGTAACCTACTGCAATAAATCCCAGTTTATGCCTTTAGCTGACCCCAAACCATCACCTCCCGGATTTACCCGTTACCAGGTATTCATTGTTGCCATCCTGACCATTCTGCAATTCACAATCGTACTGGACTTCATGGTACTGGCACCGTTGGGATATATCCTGCTGGACAAGCTGCATATCACACCGCATGAATTCGGGTTGGTTGTTTCCGCTTATGCATTCAGTGCCGGTATATCCGGTTTCCTTGCAGCCGGGTTTGCGGATAAGTTCGACCGGAAGAGGATGTTGTTGTTCTTCTATGGTGGATTTATCCTGGGCACATTCCTGTGCGGTTTCGCCCCTACCTATGAGTTGCTGATGGGTGCCCGCATTCTGACAGGTATTTTCGGCGGTGTAATCTCCTCCATCTCCTTTGCCATCATCACAGATCTCTTCGCCTTTCAGCAACGCGGGCGCGTAATGGGTTTTGTGCAGATGGCTTTTGCCGCAAGTCAGATCCTGGGACTTCCCGTGGGCCTTTATCTTGCCAACCAATTCGACTGGCACGCTCCTTTTCTGATGATCGCCGCTTTGTCCATCCCCGTAGCAATTGTGGTTTCCTTCAAAATGAAACCGGTGAATGAACATCTTAAGCTGAAGTCGGAAAAGAATGCATTCCTGCACTTGTGGCATACACTGAAAGAATGGAAATATGTTCAGGCATTTCTGACCACAACACTGCTCGCTACCGGCGGCTTCATGCTGATGCCCTTCAGTACAGCATTCCTGGTTAACAATGTGGGCTTGACCGAGCATGACCTGCCCCAGCTTTTCATGTTCACCGGTTTATTCTCCGTAGTTACAGGTCCTATCATAGGAAGACTGAGCGACGTCTTGGGTAAGTTCCGGGTATTTGCCGTAGGATCCGTTATCGGTGGGCTCATGGTGTATGTGTATACAAATCTTCCACCATCAACTTTCTGGCTGGTACTGGCCATCAACGTGATTCTGTTCATCGGGATATCCTCCCGCATCATTTCCGCCACCGCTTTGATTACGGCTGTTCCCGAACCTAAAGACAGAGGTGCCTTCATGGGCATCAACTCGTCCATTCAACAGGTGTCGGGCGGAATTGCTTCAGTGATCGCAGGCTTGATTGTAGATCAGAAAGGAGAAGACCAGCCGATTCTTCATTTCAACACGATCGGCTGGGTGGTGGTGTGCAGCATGGCTATCTGCATCCTGATGATGTGGAACATTGATCGCAACATCATCTCAAAAAAAGAGCCGGTTGATGTACCCGTGTCTTCTCCCGGAAAAGCCTAAAGAAATTGTTTTCTAAGGATGCTTGTAGGTACCGTCGAAAAGGGTGGCCCACGTCTTTCCCCCATCTTCGGTTTTTTCCCAATGTTGCCTGACGGTGCCGTCTGAATTGGGTGTCCAGGTGATGCGGTTATAGGTTTCGGTATTGCCGGTGGATGACTTGTCGTCAAGCACCATGCTACCGTTGATCATGCGGCCTGCCAACAACAGGCTACCTCCCTGGTTGTCTGTCCAGGTCTGATGCCATTGCTGATCTCCCTCATCAAAAAAATTCAGGCTGGTGCCAGTGAACTTGCCACCGTTGCCAGTCCAATGTTCAGCGAGCACGCAGCTGTCCTGCTCCATCGTAATCCGGTTATGACCGGCGAGTTTCCCCTGCGGGTTGGTTACCTCCCACTCCCCCAACCAGAAATCAAAAGACCGGTGTGGAGCCGTGCAACATTTACATGGCGTTGCGGGTGAATTGTTCTGAGCGTTTGCAAGGGCGCCGGTAAACAGGGCCGCAGCCAGCAGCAACATTTTTCTCATGTCAGGATCGGGTTTGAGGATGATACAATTTGCCCTGAAAGGTATCCCTGGCCTCCAGGTGTTTTTCCACGCGGCTGATCATCTCATGGTTTTTCAATCCACCCCACTGGGGTGCCACCAGCAGTCCGGGCGGTGCCTGAGCCATAAATCTTTCCACAGTAATGTCCGGACGTAGGCGCTCGAGGAAATCAACCACAAGCTCCACATACGATTCGGGTGTAAATGCCGGGAACCATTCGGGGTGCAGTTTGTATTGTTTCTCCATGATGGTCTTCCGAATGATTTGCAGGTGATGTAGTTTCACCGCATGGATGGGCAGTTGACTCAGGCGATCGGCGTGTGCCACCATTTCATCTTGACTTTCATGCGGAAGTCCGAGAATCATATGCGCGCCCAGGTGAAGTCCCCGACCGGCAGCACGGTCATATGCTTCAATGGTTTCCTCGAACGTGTGGCAACGGTTGATGAATTCCAGGGTTTTGTTCAGCGTACTTTCTACACCAAATTCAAGTCCCACGAACATTCGCTTGTTCAGCGAGCCGAGGTAATCCAGCACACGATCCGATACACAGTCGGGGCGGGTACCCACCACAAGCCCGATGATCTGCGGATGGCTGACCGCCTCTTCATACAAGCGGATCACCGTATCATCCGCCGCATATGAATTGGTGTAGGCCTGGAAATAGGCAAGGTATTGCATGTCCTTATACTTCCGGGAGAAGAAACGGATGCCTTCGTCCAGTTGGTTGTGGATGGTTTTGGTGGGCTCGCAGTAGTCGGGGTTGAATGAATTGTTGTTGCAGTAGGTACAGCCGCCGTATCCTTTGCTACCGTCACGGTTCGGACAGGTGAAACCTGTATTCAGGGATACCTTCTGAATTTTCCCCGGGAACCTGCTTTTCCAGAATTCAGCCGGAGTGTTATATCTGCTTGCAACCTGCATGCTGCAAGATCGGAATAATTTGCTTGAGGAATGGATCAAGCCTCCGCCGAAGCATCCTGTCCCACACCCAACCTGTCGGTAAATGCATTGCGGAAAGTTCCCCTTTTGTTGTAGAGGGCGAACACCTCTTTCCACACACCGAACATGGGATACCACGCCCCTATACGATCCAGATACCCCGAAGTAATGCGGTTGTGAAGCTTGCCCCAGTGAGGCCTTCCCCCCATGGAAAACTGCACATCCTGGTAGTGGGAAGTGATCTCGTAAGCGCCTTTGGTACGGGCCACGTTGGGTGTATCGATGTAGCAAACGTCCATGTTGTAATCCGGAGCCATGTAATGCCCGGATGACCTCACCCACCGCATACCGATCTGTGAAGAGTGATACAGGTTGCTGATGGTTGAGACATGTTCTGCCGTAGCAAACAACTTTTCCATCACAGCCACCAGGCGTGCCGGATCGTTGGCATCAAAGGCAAACTCCGAATCCATGCCATGTTCTTTCATCCGTACCTGTCCGAGGAACAGTACCTTGTGTGCCCGGTTGGTATAGATGCGGTCTTTCATACCGGTGAGGCTGCTCTCCACGATCTTCGGGATTTTGCGCGGATTGAGCTGCATCCACATCAGCGCCAGTCTGGGCATGCCCGGTATGGAACCAAGGATACTTAACAAGATCGGTCGTGTAGCGCCCCCCAGGCCCCGTTTCGTCGGTTTCTCTGTCAGGTCGCGGTGTCTGATGAGGATCGCGGTGTGGTCAGACTGTCCCTTGACGATGTAAGGATTCACCCGCACGCTCACCGAACGAAGCTCCGAGCCGTCATCATCCTTATGAATTGATCCGTCAAGGATGGCTGCTTTCACTTCTGCCCATTTTCGCAGCACGCGGTCTTCACGGATGTAATACATATCACGTGTCTCAATGGTATAGGAATAGATCAGTCCGAAACCACCGAAACCCACAAGGGCACTGTGAAACACATCATCGTTCTGTACCAACCGGATCTTGGAATTTGTATACCGCGCCGGATCGGTTATGCCGTTGGATGGTTCGATACGTTGGATCTCACCTGACTCGGTGACCATCACAAACGAGTGCACCATGCCGGGCAAAGCGGGCAGGCTTCTGCCTGATCCGTGGGTGGCAGTGGATGACGCACCGCCGAATGTCTGGTGATCGATGCCTCCCATGTTGATGATGGCCATCTGCCGGCTGTCAAGACCTTTGTTGAGATCGTGGATGGTAATTCCGCACTCCACTTCCACCAGGTTCCGGCTCACCCAATCATCTTTCAACTGGTCTTTATTGATCTTCAGAAACCGGTTCAGGGAATGGGTATCAACCAGGTAGTCTCCCGTGATGGCAACATCCGAAAATGAATGACCGGATCCGACGGCGCGCACGCGCAATCCTTGCCGGGTGGCTTCATTAATGATTTCCACGAGGTCATCCAGCGATTCGGGGATCCAGTATTTCAGCGGCTGTACCGCCAGGTGTTTGATGGAGTTTCTCCAGGTATACCGTTGTTTGACTTTCATGGCTTGGTGAAAAAGTTAAGCAGGGGGATATCCACCAAAATCGCCACATGCCATCTTTTTCCACCTGTAAGTACCGCACTGGAGGTGCCGGTGCCGGTTGAGCTTATTTCGCGGAGGGCCGGACCGAATTGTCCGCCACCGCCCACGGAGAAGGGTGTATTGCGGATGTTCAGGTACAAAGACGCGCCGGGTGCGAGCAGGTTCTGAAAACTTAGCTCCGGCAAGTCTTCCGCATCCGTATTTTCAAGGCGATAAGCCGTTAATGCGCCCACATCAATTACCGAGAAGAACAGGGTACCTCCCGCGATGATCTTCTGTTTTTTATCCCATTTACCGCTGCTTATGGCAAGTCCCACCGGAGCAGAAATTCCGGTAATGGAAGACGGATCTGTACCGGCCGTGGTGGAATATTCCCTGCCATAGAAGGGGCCTATGTATGCGTTCAGCGAGATGTTGCATGCAGACGCACGCTTCACGGAAGCGCTACCCGGCGGAAGCGCAATCGCCTCGATGGCTTGCTTTGCCTCATCTGAAGATTGGGCGGTGAGTACCGCAGCCATCAACCGTGCATAAGTAAGGATGTGATTGCTTTGAAGGTCCATACCATCCAGCAATTGAAATGCATGGTAGACCACTTCCTGAAAATCCTGGGCAGTGATGGCTGGCAACAAAGCCATGGTATGTGATGCCTGCGAAATGTCGTCCCTGATTTCCGACATGAAGCTACGCGCATCTTCCGAAAGTTGCTGTGCTGGCTTCACCACCTGTAATTTCACCAGTGTTTTTTCCAGCGACTCGAACAGGTTGGTCAGGTGCTGTGCGTAGGGAATTGCGGCAGACAACCGCTGTGTGTCATCGGCTGTGTTCTGTTTCCTCATATCGGAAACCAGTTTTCTTCCATTGTCACCCATGCCCTGCCAGGAAGCGAACAATGCGGGAATATCGGCGGGGTTTTTATCCAGGTCTTCTATTACATTCTTCAGGTACACCACATTCTGTCCCACCTTGAATCGGATGTTATGTTGATTTGCATCCGACCAAAGCAAGCCAAGGTATACTTTACGGAGTGTGGCATTGGTAACCAGGTTTTGCCAGTTTAAGCCACGACCGCTTGTTGTTCCGCGAACCAGGAAATCTGCCAGTTTGATCAGGTTCACGCCGTTGGACAATACCGAATCCTCAGCGGCCATAAACATTGGATCCTGGTAGATGGCAGCCAGTGCAACCTCAAGGTCGTCTCCATCAACAATACCGTTAAACACATCGCACAAAGCCCATATCACAAGCCCGTCTTTTGAGTGAAAAAACTTCTCTATGGCTACGGCACGCTCTTTCGCCTTCGGCTTGGCGTTGGCTGCCACCTGCATGCTGGCCAGGTCGGGCACATGTTGTGTCAGCGTCTCAAGGTCGTCTCGGAATGCAGGCCGTAGTGTAGGCACCAGGTTCATGGCCTGTGCGGCATCCAGGTTAGAGAGCAGTTTGGCAGTTTCTGGAAACAACGTCGTCAGTTCTGGCACATTTGCCAGTGCGTTTTGCATTTTCTGAAAGAAGCTGACGGTGAGTTCCGCTTGTGCCCGTTCCACAAGAAAATCTGCAAGCCCACCCGCAATGTTCGTTGCCGACAGGCCACCGAAAGGGTTCAGGGATGAAAATCCGCCTGCCAATGGTACTTGTGTGGACTCGGCACTGCTGAGTCCGCCCTGGGCCATCATGGGATCCAGGAAGGGATTGCCTTGTTGCCCCGATCGCGGATACCCGTATTGGTCGAGGGTTTGCAGGATGATGGTTTTTGCTTCATCCGATTCCGGGGCGAAGAAATTGGCCGGAGCTACATAGCTGGCCAGACGATGCGCATCAATCCAGGCGTTCTGCGACATTCCACTCGACGCAAAAAGTGCGGCACCTATAAAGCAGAGGATTTTTTTCATTTAAGGAGGATTATTTCCTGGCGAATGGCGCGGTAGTCGTACCCATTGACCTGCTTAACTTCAGAGATGTTTTTCAGCCATGTGCGAAAATCCTGCACGCCGGTTCCGGGAAAATACGCTTTGAACAATACAGCCATGGCAGCCACCAGCGGTGTTGCCATACTGGTTCCCGATTCGGTTCCGTATCCACCTTTGATCATGGGATAGCAACTGGTGATATCCCGACCGGGTACATTGATATCAACGGCAGGACTTTGAACCGTAAAATCAGAAAGTTGAAAATTGTCGTCCACCGAACCCACGGCCACCACGCCGGGATATAGGGCAGGATAATCTGCATCTCCCTTATCTTCGGTTTTGTTGCCAATGGCTGCAACGATGATTTTGTTTCTTTTCACTGCTTCATTCACCAGATCCGAGATGCCATCAACCGCATGGGGGACACCGAGAGAAATGGAAACCACATCTGATTTTTCCAAAGCCCATGCCAACGCATTGGTAAGCACACCGTCATTGATGCCGAAACCACGTACACCGGTAATTTTTCCGATGTTGAGTGGTAAGCCGGGAATGGCTCCGCGAATGCGTTCCGCACCCGTTGCTGATATGATCCCGGCCACATGCGTTCCATGCCCGTCAGTATCAGTGCAATCTTTGCCCGGCCAGAAAAAATTCTGGGATTCCTTCACTACACCAACCAGATCCGGATGTGTTGCATCAATGCCACTGTCCAGCAATGCGACCGAATGATCTTTGATTTTAATACCCCGGCTTTGGGCCGGCAACCCGAAGGTTGTCACCCATTGAGTAATTTCCATGGTGTGCGATGTGTGGGGAAAGCCGGTCGGAGGACTCCGGGCATTCACCTCCGTTTATGATGCAATATTACACAAATTCATTTTTTCCGTAGCCGGATGAATCATTTTCCCTGACGAAACGCTTCCAATGCCCTTTGCGAAGCCACTTTCAAGTCGAGTTGTTGTTGCAAATAGGAAGGTGAATTGAACTCGGGAACCCATTCTTTAACGTACGTGTTTTTCGGATCAAAGCGCTTTTGCTGAGCAAGTGGATTGAAGATCCGGAAGTATGGGGCGGCATCTGTTCCGGTTCCTGCAACCCACTGCCAGTTGCCCACATTTGATGCTTGTTCGTAATCCAGCAAATGCGCTGCAAACCATCGCTCCCCCCATGTCCAGTCGACCAGCAAATGTTTCACCAGAAAGGAAGCGGCGATCATGCGAACCCGGTTTGCCATGGTTCCTGTTTTTGCAAGCTGTCGCATTCCGGCATCCACCAAAGGGAAACCGGTGTTACCGGACCGCCAGCGATCAAAATCTTCTTCGTTGTTGCGCCATGTCACAAATTTTCCTCTTGTCCTGAAAGGCTCGTTCACCGTCTCTGGGAAGTGCCACAGGCATTGAAAAAAGAATTCGCGCCAGATCAGCTCAGATTGCAACACTTCGGAGACGGGTGTTACGGCATGCATCAACCTGCGAATGCTCAGGGTACCAAAACGAAGATGCGGTCCGAAACATGTTCCTGCCTTGGCGGCCGGATAGTCTCTGGAGTCGGCATATTTCACCCATACTTCCTCCTCCATCCGCGGTGGTGGTATGGAAATGAGCGACTGCCTGAAACTCAACTGCTCAAGCGTTGGAAATTCCGCAGACCAGTTATAAAAAGCACTTGATACCGGTACATCTTCTGTGAACGAAACCGGGACTTGCCGATACGCCTCCAACCACTTTCTTTTGTAGGGAGTGAATACCGTGTAGGGGGTGCCTGTAGCAGAAAGCACTTCGTCCTTCTCAAAAATCACATGATCCTTGAATGTATGAAAGGCGACACCCTGGTCTGTAAGTGCCACGTTAATGATTTGCTCGGTCTCCCTGTCTTGAGGCTCATATCCGCGGTTGGTATAAACAGCGCCTACACGGTACTGTTTCAATAGAGACTGAATTACAGACAGCACATCACCTCTTTTGACCAACAATCCCGAGCTATAGGCAAGCAATGAAGCATGCAACTTCTGCAGATGTTGGTATACAAATAAGGTGCGTGCATCATCTGGCTGCAATTGCCGGGTGTAGTATGCATCAAAAACAAAAACCGGCAGAACAGGCAAGCCGGATGCGCATGCCGCCATCAGGCCGGTGTTGTCTTCCAGCCGGAGATCCCTTCGGAACCAGAATATGCAGATTTCAGGAGTTGAGGTTTCCATATATCCAGAACACTCAACCCAGAGAAAAGTTCAAAAAAATAAAGCGACCGGTTGATTGTGCTCAACCGGTCGCCTTCGTGAAGAATGAAACCCCTATTGCTTCACTATTTTCTTACTGAACCTTTTTCCGTTCTGTTCAATGTTAAGGAAGTAGATTCCTTTGGGTTGGTCACTGATGTCAATCACCTGCGAGTAGGCTCCTTTAAATTGGTGCAAGGTCTCATCGTACACCCTTCTTCCGCTTGCATCAAACATACGAATGGTGGTTGTGCCGCTTTTGGGGACGGAGAACTTCAGTTCGAACCGGCCGTCACCTGGATTGGGGCTTAAGGAAACCGAGCGGAGTTCGAGGTTGTTCTCAGCGCTCACGCCATCCATGGATGAGAGCTTTTGCTGATCTTTATCGGTCACATCTTCGATGCGGATGGTCATTCGGACCTTGTGGTGCTGATCTTCCATATGGCCATGATCTTCGGGCATGTACATATGATTTCTGCTGGGGTTCATGCCATGCATGTCTTCCCTGGATTTCAACACTCCGGTTGCCGTATTTTCTTTACCATCGCGCAGGTATTCTATGGTAACCTCGTTTCCTGCCCCTGTGCTTTTGACCCCATCCAGAAGATCGGACATGGTGCGAACGGGATTGCCGTTCAAACTGGCAATCACATCTCCTTCTTTCAGTCCCATTTCTTCAGCAGCCGATCCGTTCATCACGTGCTCAATACGTATTCCGTCACTGTTCTCCCCTGGTTCTCCCGAGCCCATGATGCCAAGCATGGCTGTATTTCCGATGTGGTCCTCCAGGGATTCACTGAGTTCGCGCATCTGTTCTTCCAGATCTTTTCCAAACGCTTCCCAATCGTGCTCATTGATGGCGTCTTCCATTTGGTTACCAAAAGCATCCCAGTCGAAATCCTTCATGTTCTTTTCCATTTCCTCTCCGAACTTGTCCCAATCCATGTTCTTCAACTGCTGATCCAGGAACTCGATGTGCGGGAAAGGAAACGACATGGCACTAAAGCTGGATTCGCCCAATGTTACTTCCTTTTCTTCCTTTTCACCATCTCTGCTGAATGCAATCAGGGCTTTGTCTCCAGGCTTCATGTGGCGTATCGCATCCACCAGTTCTTCCGGTGTATCCACCGTTGTACCGTTGATGCTTTGGATGATGTCACCGTTTTGCAAACCTGCTGATTCGGCTGGTGAACCCGGGATCACTTCTTCCATCACCACACCTTCTCCTTTATCACCCTCTTTGCCGAGGGTTGCACCCAGGTATGCTTTCTTCTCGGTCAGGCTGTCGTGACAGGCTGTCCATCCTCCTCTCGGGAAACAGAACCGGAAATCATGATCTTCGCTCCAGTCATCATCATCTGTAGAGCGCACAGTGATTTCGATGTTCCCTTTTGCTTCTTTCAACTTCAGCTGATCGAATACGCCCATATCCTGAAGTACATCTTCAGCATCCTGGCCTTCTTCCAGTGTGATCTCCTTGGTGGTCTCCGTGGTTTTTCCATCTTCGGTTACCCGGATGGTGACCTTCACTTTTCTCTCTCCGTCATCCTCTCCGGTGATGTTTTTGGCCAATGCATACCACCCGCCGACGGACAGAAGCAGGATGGCAATCGGCATCACAACAAATTTGAATAGGGCATTGCGTTGCATGACGTTGGTTTTTTGGGATTCAGAGGTAAAGGTAAACCGTCAGCCTGCGCAATACTTTTAAAAAGTGTTAAGAGTTGTTAAGGTCTTCCGGACAGATCAAACCCAAGTATAGCGCCAAATTGCAGCTGAAACGACTGCACATTCAGTTCCTCTCTTTCCACATCAATCATGGCATCAGAATACACACCGCTATGAAAGAGGGGTTTGAGCGGCGCGGCGAATTCAAAGGTGGGATACAGCCAGAGATGCTTCTGCAGTTCAATACGAAAACCGGTGGCAAACACCAGGTTCAATTGGCTTTCAAAACGACTTGCAGCGTTGGATTTGTTGGTACCGAACGACCTTATTACGGTTCCGTCAGTTGGGTTGGTTGCGATGTGATCCGACCGGTAAGTGGTGCCTCCCAGAAAATCGGCACCCAGCGCAAAATGATAGAAATCCTTTTCAATCTGGATCCTGAAACCCGCCCCCGAATATGAAAACTTACCAAACTCTTCGTGCGTGCTGATGGTTGTTCCGGCTGTGTCGTGGGTGACCGCATTGAACCTTGTGTGCACGGTTTGCAGAAAAAATCTGGTATATAGATCCCGCAGTACCTGTCTTTTGAGTCCCAAGCCGGCTTTCCAGCCGAATCCGTCGCCGTTCACCCGCATGACGGGATTCAATGCGTTGGGACCAGACAGCGAAGTTTTCACATACGTAACGGGAACCTCGATGGTCCAGGACACACTGTCTACCTTGACAAACTGGGCCTGCAAATCGGTGCATGGGAACATCAACACACCAAGGCATAGCCAGAACCAGGATTGAAACATCTGCGTCATTCAAGTCCGAAGTTAGGCTTTTACGCAGATGTAACAAACTGCTTTTAGTTCATATCCGGCGTAGAGAAATTATCGCTGGCATCTTTCACCCGTTTGGTTCTGCGGCCACCTCCTCGCTGCATTTTTCCGAAGTTGTAGGTGAATGTCAGCCAGAATTGTTGCGACTCCCAGCGGCGATCAATCTCAAAATCATAATTGATCAGGTTCTTGCTCTTGAAGCGAAACGCACCGGTTTGGAAGATATCGCTCACACGCACTGAAATGCTGGCCTTGTTTTTCCAGATGGATTTGCGTGCCGAAAAATCAATGGTATATCGGGGCATCAGGGTACCCTGCACCACCACCATGCGGCTGCGATAGTTACCATTCACCTGCAAGCTGAGGTTTTTGGGAAGGTTAAGCGACGAGGCCAATGTCGCACTCCATCCTTCATTCGTGGTCGACAAATTCTCTGTGATGGCCGGGTCTTCCAATTGATTTTGCCATGCATTCAAAGTAAGTGTGTTGCGGTTCCATTTGGCCGGGTTATAGGTCAGGATAGCCTCAACGCCATACAGGTGACCTGTTGACAGGTTGTCAAAGCTAACCACGGAAACGCCCTCGTCGGTGAGATCCAGGAAACGCCGCTTCATGTCATTTACGTGGCGGTAGTAAACTGTACCGTTCACATTGAATTTCTCCCAATACTTCAGATAGCCCACCTCGAACACATGAATGAATTCGGGTTTAAGGAAAGGATTTCCCATCATAACCGTATACGGATCCGAAGAACTCGGGAATGGATTCAGCTCATTGGGATCCGGCCTGTTGATACGGCGGCTGTAACTGAAAGACAGTTCATCCATTTCTTTAATCTTGTAGCTGACATGTGCTGACGGAAAAAAGGAAGTATAGGTATTTGTAAAAGACTGGTCGGTGGTTAGCAACTCAGCATCCACCAGAGTTTTCTCTACCCGGAGGCCGAACTGATATCCCCATTTTTTCTGTTGCCTGTGGTAAATTCCGTACACGGCACCTACATGTTGTGCATAGTTGAATTCGTTGTTGATGGCGGTATCGGGTTCGTATTCTCCCGAGTTGGATTGAAGTCGTTCCGAATATACGTTTTCATTGAGCCAGGTACCTGTGTAATGTACACCGGTTTCCCAGCGTATAGAATCATTCACCGGTAACACGAAATCGTTTCGAACATTGAACAGCTTGTCCAGATCTTTGAATGATACACGTTGCGAAACCATATCAAACATGTATCCTGAATTCAGCGGGTCGAATGTTTCCAGGTTGGATTCTGTGGTTGGGTTGTTGCCCACACTGTATTCCACATCCAGGTCATAGGACTGTCCCTTTTTCTTGAACTTTTTTTGCCAGCCTGCATTGACTTTGGTATTCTGACCATTAACGTCTTTGGTTGACTCGCGGTTGGATGTGTAGGAAACCTCATCCGCCTCCAGGAATGCATTGTCGTAGTGGCGCTTCACCTGATTATCATTGAACTGGCCATTGGCGGAAACATAGAAAGTATTGCGATCATTCAGAAAGAAATCAACTCCACCCTGGAGCCAGTGGTTCACAAAATTGAATGCGCCTTCGTCCGATCCGATCTGGCCGAACAACGTGTCGCGTAATACAAAGCTCCGGTCTATCTCACCCCCGAACCAACCTTCACCCCTGCTCTGGTTATACCCGAAGGTATAGTTGAACTTGTCTTTCCTGTAGTTCAAATTGATTCCGGCATTGCCCTTGTTTCGTTTTCCTCTTCCGGCCGAAAGGTTCACGCTTCCGTTGAAACCGGATTGCTTTTGTTTTTTCAGAATGATGTTCAGGATGCCCGACATGCCTTCCGGATCGTATTTGGCGGATGGGTTGGTGACCACTTCCACCCTTTCTATAGCATTGGCCGGAAGTTGCTTCAGGTATTGCGACGCCGGAACTGTAAGCGGTCGACCGTCAACCAGTATCTTCACATTGCCATCACCTCTCAGGGAAATATTCTCATCCGCATCCACATCCACGGAAGGAACCTCCTTCATCAGATCCAGGCCGGTTCCTCCCTGGCTGGCCATGCTCTTTTCAGCATTGAACACCTTCTTATCTATGTGGTTTTCCACCAGCGATCTGTCTGCAGTAACAGCAACCTCTTGCAACGCCGTAGCCATTTCCTGCAATTTCACCGCAGGCACGGTCACGTGCCAGTTCTTGGAAGAGATGTTCACATCCGACACCTCCTGCGTGTTATAGCCAATGAACCCGATCCTTAAAAAGTATTTTCCTTCAGGTAGATCTTTGATTACGTACCCGCCTTGTGCATCCGTAACGGTACCGGATACCAAGACCGAATCCAGCACATTGTGAACAGAAACGGTGGCGAATTCAACGGGTTGGCCTTCGGATGCGGACATCACGGAACCCGTTACACTTCCTTTGGGCGGTTCAACAGCGAATAATCGGGTGAAACCTGCAATCAACAACAACGACGTAAAAACAACTCTCATGATTCTATATTTTCTGGTGCAAAGATCTGACAAACCGCATCACCAACCTGTTAACGAGTGTTAAACTCATTTGAATCCGGTGATTTGTATTTCAGCCAAAGGACGAACCCGTTGTCCAAGGTGCTGCATGAAAGGTGTAAAAAGGTTGATCAGCCACAGGAATATACCTCGTCTTGTTTCCCAATTCCATTTTTCCGCTATTTTTGTAGCCCCGTTCGCAGCCGGATGGCACCAAGCATCCGGTTATACGGGAAGTTCTTATCCCATCGAGGTTAAACAATCGGGGTGTAGCGCAGTTGGTAGCGCACCACGTTCGGGACGTGGGGGTCGCTGGTTCGAGTCCAGTCACCCCGACCAAAACCATGGAAAAAGCAGAGCGGGTATGAACAGGGTCGCTCTGCTTTTTTTGTTTTCATCTTAACATTTTCAGGAATTCGGGTACCTGCTATTTATGCGCTGCCATTTTGACGCGCACGTGCAGCGTTTCTGATTTGTCGTCCTTGCATGGGGACTAGCAAATCATGTACTTCGCAATCGAGAATGGTGGCCAATAGATACAAATCCACCAAATGGGGCTGGCATTTATTGGAACACCAACCATTCAGGGTATTGCATGTTTTATTCATCTGACGTGCAACAAAGGCCTGACTCATGCCCTTTGCTTCAATGCATTCCTTGATCCTGTTGATGGGAAGGGTTCTTAACACGAGACGGATACCGTTCCAGTCCTTGTCTTCCATGGTTACGTTTTGATGCGATGCAACATTTTGTTATCTGCCGTGTTCTTTGACATATGACAACAAAATGTCATTCAAAACTACCAATTTAATTTATACAAATCCATTTTGTATGATGGTATGGTTTTTGTAAGATGAATACCAGGAGGATTTTAATATGAGACAGCTAAAAATCAGCAAACAAATTACCGACCGGAGTAGCACTTCCGTAGATCGTTACCTTCAGGATATAAGCAGATACAGCCTCATTACCGCTGAAGAAGAAACCGAACTGGCCAAACGCATTCACCAGGGAGACCAGGTGGCCATGGAAAAGCTCATCCAGGCAAACCTGAGGTTCGTGGTGTCTGTTGCCAAGCAATACCAGCACATGGGTATGAACCTGGCGGACCTGATCAACCAGGGCAACATCGGACTGGTAAAAGCGGCTGAACGCTTTGATGAAACCAAAGGCTTTAAGTTCATCTCGTATGCCGTTTGGTGGATCCGTCAATCGATCCTGCAGGCACTGGCCGAGCAATCCCGGATCATCCGGTTGCCCCTGAACCAGATCGGATCCCTGAATAAGATCAACCGGGCTTTCTCCGATCTTGAACAACAATTTGAGCGGGAACCCACCCCGGAAGAACTGGCGGAAAAATTGGAAAGCGATAGCAGCAAGATCATGGAAACACTGCAAGCTGCGCAACAGCACAGTTCCATAGATGCCCCCATTCATGCAGACGAAGATGCAACGGTAGCCAACCTGCTTGTGAATCATGATGCTCCGGACGCAGACGAACACCTGATGGACGAGTCGCTGAAACGTGAAATTGAAAGGGCACTCAGCAGCCTCACCGAAACGGAAAAGGACGTGATCAAACTTTTCTTCGGTATCGGTTTCAGCCATGGCCTCACCCTGGAAGAAATCGGCAACCGGTTGCACCTGACAAGAGAACGCATCAGGCAGATCAAGGAAAGGGCCTTGCGCCGGTTGCGCGACAAGAGCCGGAGTCGCGTTCTGAGGAGCTTCCTTGGAGAATAACCAAGGGTCCGGTCCATTTTTCTACCTTCGTAAAAAAAATCAATGCGCATATTAATGGTATGCCTTGGCAACATCTGCCGGTCTCCCCTGGCGGAGGGGATCATGCAGGCAAAGGCACTCGAGTATAACCTGAATATCGAAGTCGACTCGGCAGGTACTTCAGGTTGGCACGAAGGCGAACATCCCGACCGCCGGGCCACACAAACCGCGAGCAAATACGGTGTAAATATTTCAGCTCAACGCTCACGACCATTATCTACTTCGGATTTTGATCAATTCGACCGGATTTATGTCATGGACCATCAAAACCTGGCTGATGCGCAGGCCATGGCACAACCTCACCATCACACAAAAATCCGGCTGATTCTTTCGACCGTTTACCCCAACAACACCCCGGCCGTACCCGACCCCTATCATGGTGGAGACGAAGGTTTCGACAATGTATTTCATATGTTGGAACAGGCTTGTGACCAGATCGCCCGTGAAATCAGCCAAAGGTAACCTCTTCCTCATCCCCACTCCGATTACGGACGGGAAACCCGAATTGCAACTTTCACAGGAAGTAAAAGAAGCGGTGACACAATGCCATATTTTCCTCGTTGAGAACATTCGATCCGCCACCCGATTTCTGTCGTCCTACCTTGATAAAGAGACCATGCACAATGTGGTGATCGAAGAAATCACCAATGAACTTTCAGACGACGAAGTATTACAAATGTTGTTGCCACTTACGGAAGGAACGCATGCCGGTATCCTCTCCGAAGCAGGCATGCCGTGTATTGCCGATCCCGGAGCCAGGATTGTTTCAATGGCACATACAATTGGTATAGCGGTTCGTCCACTGGCCGGCCCCTCCTCCATTTTTATGGCACTGGTAGCATCCGGATTCAACGGACAACAGTTTGTTTTTCATGGTTACCTTCCTCGTGATTCGGGACAAAGGAGACAAGCCATCTTTCATATTGAAAAAGATAGCACCCATCGTGGTTATACGCAGATTTGCATGGAAACACCTTACCGGAACATGGCACTGTTTGAAGACCTGATCAGGATCCTGAAGCCGAATACTTTGCTTTGCGTGGCTGCCGGACTGGGTGGCAAAAACAGTTTCATCCGGACCAAATCCGTTTCAGAATGGAAATCCTCCTCCCCACCCATTCAAAAAATTCCGTGCATTTTCCTGATACTGGCATCCCACAAACAGGTGCCAAACAAACACACAAGGAGAAAGTAAGTTTTCCTTGCTCACCCCGTTATGCCTAGATAAGGAAACCCGTATCTTCGCGGCAAATGATCTTACGCTTCTCAGACAGGATCAAACGGTTCATCTCCGGCCTTGGTAAGCAAATAAAACCAACCTTACAGATGGTGGCCAAAGAACTTGCGTTCGTGCGCACGGCATGGCTCTTTGTGCGCAACCGCATCCCCAGGCCAAGGCTGCCAAAAGGCAAGAAGAAATGGTTGTGGATGATCGCTATCACACTGCTCACACCCGTGCTTGCATTCGGTGTATTTCTGCTCGCCTTGCTAAAAGGATATTTCGGCCCCCTGCCCGATGAGGAGGAATTGTCACATATCCGAAATCAGACCGCCTCGGAGATCTATACCGCCGACAGTGTGTTGATCGGTACATATTTCGTTGAGAACAGGACAAACATTGCCCGGGAAGAAATCCCCCAGCATTTCATAGATGCCCTGGTAGCAACCGAAGATGCGAGGTTCTATCAACATGAAGGCATTGACAACCGGAGTTTGTTGCGGGTGATCTTCAAATCTGTATTGGGAAGAGACCGGAGTTCCGGGGGAGGCAGTACCCTCAGTCAACAGTTGGCCAAGAACCTCTACCCAAGAAGACCTCACGGTCACCTGACCATGCTTGTAAACAAAGCACGTGAAGCTGTGCTGGCCACCCGGCTTGAAAACATCTATTCCAAAGATGAAATCCTCGTATTATATCTGAACACGGTTCCGTTCGGAGAGGATGTATACGGCGTGGAAATGGCCGCCAGGAGGTTTTTCAATAAACGTCCTTCGGCATTAACCATCCCGGAGAGCGCCACCCTGGTTGGGATGTTGAAGGCACCGTCGGCATACAATCCCCGGCTGCACCCGGAGGCATCAGCGGAACGAAAAAATGTGGTTCTCGGGCAAATGGCCAAGTACGGGTACCTGGAAGCGCAGGTACTGGATAGCATCCAAAACACCCCCATTGAACTGCATTATGGTTTTGCCAGCCACAATGAAGGCCTGGCCACTTACTTCCGGGAATACCTGCGCAAGGAAATGATGGAATGGTGCGGTCAGCACACCAAGCCCGACGGCACAGCCTACGACCTCTATACCGATGGGCTCAAAATTTACACCACCATTGACTCGCGGATGCAGCGCTATGCTGAAGCAGCCGTGCAAAAGCACATGACCGTGCTTCAACAACAATTCGACAGGCATTGGGCAAGAAGCAAGCCATGGCGATACCATACAGACATCCTTACACGCGCCATGCGACGAAGCGATCGTTTCAAGCAGCTGCGCAAGTCAGGCCTGAACGAGAAACAAATCCGTACCCATTTCAACGACACCGTGAAGGCTTCCTTTTTTTCCTGGACAGGCGATACCGTGCTCACCATGACGGCATGGGACTCCCTCGCGTACTATCAAATGATTCTGCAAGCAGGCTTCCTGGTACAACGTCCCTCCGATGGAAGCATCCTGGCATGGGTAGGTGGCATTGATCATCACTTTTTTCAATATGACCACGTTACCTCAACACGTCAAGCCGGCTCTACCTTTAAGCCGTTCGTGTATTCCGCTGCCGTTGAAAACGGCGCTACTCCCTGCGACTTCTATTCAAACAAACAACGCACCTACAAGGAATTCGAGGACTGGACGCCTGAAAATGCCGAAGAAGAATACGGCGGAAAATACTCGCTGCAAGGAGCACTGGCTCACTCTGTGAATACCGTATCGGTGGAAGTGATGATGAATACAGGCATTCAACAGGTGATTACCATGGCCAGGAAATTCGGCATCAGCGGTAAACTTCCCGAAGTTCCATCACTGGCCCTTGGCATTGCTGACGTTTCACTCATGGAAATGGTACACGCTTACGGAAGTTTTGTAAACCATGGAAGACGCAGCCAAACACAGTACATCACCGGCATTACAGATGAAAACGGCCTGATGCTGGACGATTTCGGCGGACGAAACAAAGGTTCCGTCCGTGTCATGACCGCTCAGACCGCGGCAGTCATGACACGCATGATGACCAAGGTGGTGGATGAAGGCACGGCATACCCGCTCAGGTCTGTCTACGGACTGAACGGCAACATGGCAGGCAAAACCGGCACCACCCAATCACACGCAGATGGCTGGTACATAGGCTTTGTACCCGGGCTTGTCATGGGCGCATGGGTCGGAGCCGATGACCCGTCCATCCACTTCCGTAGCCTCCATTACGGTTCCGGTGCACATATGGCTCTGCCGATCTGGGCCGAGTTCTACAGGCAACTGATCCGGGATCCGGCTTTCGCACATTACCGGTCAGATCGGTTCACTTACCCGGAAGATGTGAACAACATGGACTGGGATTGCCCGGAACACAAGGAGACATTTTTTGAAAGTCTTTTCGGCAAGCACAGAAAAGATGATGAATCCGAAACGGATACACCTTCCGAAGAACCGCGCAAAAAGGCCTGGTGGAAGCGTCGCAGATAATGACTCTGACGGTTGCATGGCTCTTATTTTGTGCATAAATTGCGCTCCCTCCAATTCTGTAGAGATATGAAAAAAACCTTACTGACTATGTTGTGGCTGTGTATGCTGGTTCCCACACCTATGCTTGCACAACAAATGGAAAAGAAATATGGTGATTTGTTCGACATGTATATCATAGACAACTACGAGAAGTGCATGAAGAAAGCCATGAAGTACACCGAGAGCGAAAAAACCAAGCGTGACGATGAACCCTGGCTTTATGTATGCATGTCTTACTACAAAATGAGCCAGATGAGTGAGTTCACCGAGAAATACCCGGATGCCCTCATGGAAAGCATCAAAGCAGGAACAAAATTCCGTAAGGCCGACAGATCCGGAAAAACCTGGGAAGCCAACCAGGACTTCTTTGATGAATACAAAGAATACATGCTGAACAAGTTTGGTAAAGAAGTAAAAAACGGTTCCTACAAGGATGCCACCAAGTACCTGAAAAAATTCACCAAGGTGGATGAGCAGGATTTCGGCCTGCAAATTATCACCGGCGTGGTACACCTGCTGGCGGACAAAGCCGAAGGTGAAATGATGATTACGGCTGCACTGGACAGTTTGAATGCCGAGTATAAGTCAAAAAAGTACGAGCCGCAGAACATGAAGAAAGATGCCCTTATGCAGGAAGCATTCGTGGATTATACAGCCATGCTGGCTAAAAAGGAGGATTATATGAACCTGGCCAAAAAGATCGCTGAGACCGGTAAAAATATCATGACAGACAACGATGAGGTGCAAAGGCAGTATGCCCGCCTGAACCGTTGATCCATCCGTCATACCATAAAAAAAGGGACCTCATCGGGGTCCCTTTTTTTATTCGGATTCTTTCAGAATTATATCACACCCAGCACACGGAGCAACAGCACGATCAGGAAAATCACAATGATCAGCCACAGCAATTCCCCCAGAATAGGGATGGTGCCCAACAGCGACAGGATCAAAAGAACAAGCAATACAACCAGTATAATGTACAGCAAACTTCCATTGTCCGACCTGCTGGCGTGGTCTGCCTGCGCAATGTTCTCGGTTGAGCGGGCATCATGAATCAGGTCGCTGTTGTGAAAACGCTCAACCTTGTTCAGCACCTTGCCGATCTTCTTCTCAATCTTCTTCGTTTTCTTTTCTGACAACACGGTATGTTCACCGGCCAACTGATTTTGCGCCAGCTTTGGCATTTCTTCCGATCTCAGTTCAATATGATTCGGGGTAGATGAAGGTTCATCCATCGCCTGAACCTGTTTGGGTGTTTGCAGATCTTCCGTGTATCTGGCAAACGACTCGTTATCCTTTTGCTTCTTCCCTACCCTCACCATCTTGTGATCCTGACGGTACCTGGTTCGGGAGAAATTGTCGGAGGTACTGCACGATGACAGCATTGCGCCCAATCCCAAACAGATCGCAAGGGAGGCCAGCAGATTCTTTTTCTTCATATGCATTAGGGGTTTTTAATTTTGATTATGGTAATATCTAAATTTTCTTTTTGTTTTCTTCGTTTCTTTAAAAAATTCCAGCCTCGTTGTGAATAAATTCTCCGGCAACCACTTTCTTGTCACCACACTCATCGTGTGCCTGCTTATCTCTTCCGGTGCCCGGGCACAAATCACCGGCGCACTCAAGATCAAACCCCGCTCGGTCAACTTCGGCGTTCTTGACAGCGTTTCTTCAGCCAAAGCTTCCTTCGTGCTGAAAAACACAGGAAACAAAAAGATCTTCATCATCCGGGCAGATGTAGCCGTATCCATGAAGGTGAAGATATCCAAGCGCAACATCGAACCAGGAGACACCGCATTGCTCACAGTGCTGGTGGTTCCGGAATCCGACGGAGCCTTTTCAGAAAAGATCTACCTCTACCACAGCGGATCACAAACTCCGGAAAACCTATCTGTTTCCGGGAGATTCAGGCACCTCCTCCATACCTCGAACCCGATGCTGGCCTGCTACACCTTCTCCAACAAGCAAACCGCACGCCCCGGACAAATGGTCCCCATCCCCTTACCCAAACAACGTGAACAAGAACCGGAACCAACGCCGACAACCGAACCCGAACCGGTTGACACCCATGTTCAGGCTTCACCTCCCCCCACCGAACCGGAACCCGTGAAAGAACCTGAACAGGCGCCGGCCCCCAAACAACCGGAACCTAAAAAAGAACCCGAACCAATCGCAGAGGTTTTCCTTGATCCTGAGCCCACGGTTAAAGCTCCTGTTGAAGAGGAATCAGCCGACCTGCCCATGCACCTCTACAAACCCACCAACCTTGTATTGCTGGTAGACGTTTCCGGCTCCATGAACGACAGCCTGAAACTGGCATTACTGAAAACCGCTAGTCTCAGAACACTCAAGGCACTTCGAAGCGTCGATCGCATTTCATTGGTCACATATGCCGACAAGGCATCGGTGCTCATTAACGGTGCACCCGGTAACGTGAAGGATTCCACAGAAAAGGTGATCCGCCAACTGAAGGCGGGTGGAAATACCGCAGGAAGCGAAGGCATTGAACTGGCCTATAAGGTAGCCGATCAGAACTTCATCCCTGATGGCAACAATGTAATCCTGCTGGCCACAGACGGAGCCTTCAACCTGACCCCTTCCAATGAAACCTTGTTTGAAGAAAAGCAGAACCAGCTGTACATGTCCATCGCAGCCATCGGGGAGCCCGGAAAGCTTTCCAAAAAGGTATTGAAAAAGATCGCCAGCAAAAGCGCCGGTCGCATCGTTTGGATCCGTACTATCAAGCAGGCGGGCAAAGCCATGCTTGCAGAAATCCAGACCGGGGCACGCAGGTAGCGGTGCATTGTTATTCCGGAATGATGTATTTTCGGCTCATGCCGATTTATGCGTCCACCGATAACCATGTACCCATGAAATCCACCCTGCCGAAATATATCCTGCTGTTTATTCTGTTTTCTTTAACTGCAACGGCATCTGCCCAAACCAAAGAATGGACACCCGAACTGATCGCTGACCTGAAATCCGCAGGCAATGCTTGGATCAGTCCGGATGGAAAAACCATTGCTTACACCCTGGTGGTGCCCAGAAAAGCAGGTGCCAAGCCGGGTAACAGCTATGCCGAACTTTGGACAATACCTGCGGATGGAGGCAAAAGCACCCAACTGATTGCCGCACCTCAAAGCGTAACATCCCCCACGTGGTCTGCCGATAACCAGTATCTGTACTTTGTGGCCAAACGCGACAACCATGACAAGAAACAGGTGTACCGGATCAAGGCAACCGGTGGCCCCGTAGACATGATCACCCGGTCTGCACTGGGTGTGGGAGCCTTTGCCCTCAGCAGCGACAATGCTTTCATCATATACACGGCAACCGATGGCCTCACGGAAGAACAAAAAAAGAACAAGGAAACAGGTAAGGACTGGAAAGTCGCCGGACAGAATTACTCCTACAGCCGACTTTACATGCGAAAACTTCAGGACAGCACAGCCACACTACTGACCAAGGAAGATTTGCATGTAGGGCGCTTCTCCATCACGCCCGACGGAAAAACAATTGTATTCCAGGCCTGCAGCAAACCTGAAACAGACCAGGTGTACCTGTACCAGAAGATTTACACACTTCAACTTCCCGATGGCAAGCCCAAGGTGATCTATGGCGCCGAGGGCAAACTGGCAGGCATGGCCGTTTCTCCCGACAGCCGTAAATTGGCCTTCCTGGGAGCTGTGGACATCACCGACCCACTGGCACAAAGTCTTTTTGTGGTGAGCCTCGACGGTGGCGAAGCACGAAATCTCTCGAAAGATTACAAAGCATCCGTCACCTTCTCACACTGGCTGGATGAAAACCGGATTCTGACGGTGGCAGCCGAAGGATGTCAGACCACCATCAATGAAGTGCATGCCGCCAACGGAAAAACCCGAAAGATTTATTCAGGCCCCGTTATCCTGCACAGTTTTACACGAACAGGAAACATATTGGCATTCGCCGGTGACACCCCGGCACACCCCGATGAGGTGTTCACTGCCAGCCTGGGTAAGCCGGACCCGAAAAGGCTGACCATTTCAAACCCGGGATTAACCGATGTCAGGATGGCAAAGCAGGAAGTGGTTCAATGGAAAGGTGCGGACGGATGGAACATCGAAGGTATACTTACCTATCCCGTGGGATATACGGAAGGACAGAAATATCCGCTGGTTTTGCAGATCCACGGAGGACCGGAAGGTGTGTCAGACAACGGCTGGAGAACCCGCCCCGTATACCCCGTGCAACTGCTGGCAGCCAACGGTTACTTTGTGCTCGAACCCAATTACAGGGGCAGCCAGGGACGTGGCGTGGCTTTTTCAAAAGGTGATCATAAGGATCTGGGTGGAAAAGAATTTGAGGATGTACTGAAGGGCATTGATTTCCTGGCATCCAAGAACAAGATTGATAGCACACGGGTGGGCTCCGGTGGCTTTTCCTACGGTGGATATTTCTCTGCATGGGCAGCAACCCGATACAGCAAACGATTCAAAGCCGTTACCGTAGGTGCAGGCATTTTCAACTGGCTATCCTTCCAGGGCACCACCGACATCATCCTCGAAAACACATATGTTCACTGGAACCTCATGTGGCCGGACGACATCAACCTGGTCATGGATCGTTCCCCGGTGAGCTACATCAACAATGCGCAAACACCCGCCCTGATCGTACACGGAACTGATGATGACCGTGTTCCTCCCGGACAAGGCATTGAAATGTACAATGCCTTCCGTCTGAAAAATATCCCCGTAGAACTGGTGATGTACGAACGTCAACCCCACGGCATCAAGGAACGGGAGGCCCAGATTGATTTTATGAAACGCACGGTGGCCTGGTTCAATCGCTACCTGAAAAGCCCCGAATGATAAAAGAATAACAGCGCTTGTGTATTTACCTGCAACATTTATGCGCACGTTTCGTCTATTTGCATAAATCTGGCGTGCGTAGAATGAGATATTATCTGCTGGTACTTTATTTCCTGGCATCTGCAGTCATTGTCCGGGGTGACAATGACAAGGCCCCGCAAAAGGTCATCACCTTCACCCGTACGGAGGGCCATATCAAAATCGACGGGCAAATGGATGAAGATGCTTGGAAAGAAGCGATTCCCATTTCTGACTTCATTCAGTACTCCCCATACCATGGCAAACCGCCCAGTCAGCAAACGGAAGTCCGCGTCCTTTACAGTGATCAGGCATTGTATGTGGGAGCTCATCTTTTTGACACCGCCCCCGACAGCATCTTAACCGAACTGGGCAAGCGGGACGATGACGAACTGAATGCCGATTACTTTATCATGGGAATTGATCCCTATAACAACCACCAGGACGGATATCTATTCAGCGTCAGCGCCTCCGGCGTGCAGGTAGACTCACGTGCAACCGATGAAACCTACAATGCGGTTTGGGAAAGTGAAGTCAGCATTGATGAAAAGGGCTGGACCGTGGAAGTCAAAATTCCGTATTCGGCCATCCGGTTCCCCAGCGCTGAAGTTCAAAACTGGTCCATCCAGTTCGGTCGCAAACTCCAACGTCATGTAGAAGCATCCTTGTGGGCCAATGTGCCGCAGGATGCAGCCAATGAACAAAACTACTGGGGCGTCACCGCAGGCATCAAAAACATCCAGGCCCCGGCACGCCTCAGCATGACACCCTACGTTTCAGCCTATGTCATCACACAGCCTTATACACGAGCAGACGGTACCACTTCCAAAGTCAACTCGTTTTCCTACAATGCCGGCAGTGACCTCAAATACGGAATTGATGACCGGTTCACACTGGATGTAACCCTCCTGCCGGACTTCGGACAAGTACAATCCGACCAGAAGGTAAAAAACCTGGGGTACAATGAAGTCACCTACAACGAAAACAGGCCTTTCTTCAATGAAGGCACTGAACTCTTCAATCACAACAACCTCTTCTATTCCCGCCGGATCGGGCAAATTAAAAAGAAGGCATCATCCCTGGAGTTGTCTGACGGCGAAGAAATCACAGACTTTCCACAGCAGGCAAGACTGATCAATGCCACCAAACTCTCCGGACGTACGGACGGCGGACTCGGACTGGGTTTCCTGAATGCACTCACCAACCACACCTATGCAACCATACAGGATACGCTGGGAAATGAACGCCAGGAACTGCTTTCCCCCCTCACCAACTTCAACGTATTAACGGTTGACAAACAGTTCGGCAAAAGCAACAACAATGCCTACCTGACAAACACCGATGTATTGCGGGCCGGAGACTACAGCCGGTCGAATGTGACCGGAGCCGGATTCAACCTCTATTCGAAAGGGCAGGTTTTCACGGCCTGGGGGGATGGCGCATTTACCCAGAACTGGAGCCAACCCGACAGCACCGGTCAACGCACATTTACGCCGGGGTACAAATACTCCATCGGCGTACGGAAAGCAAGCGGCATACTTCGCTATGGCATTTCGCACGAAGCCATCAACAAAAACTATGATGCAACCGACATGGGATTCTTCACCATCACCCAGGTGAGCCGGCAGAGCGGATGGATCCAGTTTTACAGGTTCCAACCGTGGAAGTTTCTCAGGGATGCTTTTGCAGGCATGGATGTATCCTACGGACGCCACCCTGTTACCCACAAGGCCACCGACGGAAATATTACCCTGCATGGCAATGCAACGCTGAAAAACCTATGGCATTTTTACCTCAACGTCGGTACCAACCCCAACCTGCATTACGATTATTATGAGGCACGTGAAGAGGGCAAGCCATATGCGCGCCCGCCCTTCACCTGGACCAGCATGGGTTTTTCCACAGACAGCCGGAAGAAATATGCCGTGGAAACAGGCGCATTCCTGGGTTACTTTCTCGGAGAATACCTCCAACCGAACCGACACGGTAACGGATTCACCTTGGCGCAACGTTACCGTGTAAACAACCACCTCACGGTTATCTATATATACGACTTGAACACAGACCACTACAGACTGGGTTATGCAGACAAATGGGGAACCGACACCACACTCTTCAGCGGCAACCACATCAGCACCATCACCCATTCAATGGAAGTAAGACTCCCCATCACCCACACCATGAGCATCAGCCTGGTGGCGCGGCATTACTGGAGCAGGGGCTATGCCAAAGACTTCTATACCTTGAATGAAGACGGATCCCTCACCCCGCTGAAATATCAATCGCAGGATTACGATTTCAATTACAATGCATTCAACATCGATGGCGTGTTCACCTGGTGGTTCGCCCCTGGCAGTACCCTGACGCTGGCCTATAAGAATGCACTGGAAACCGAACAGAACCTGACCTACCCCGGTTTCTCCGAAAACATGCGCACCATCAGTAGGGAACCACATGCAAACAGCCTTTCCGTTAAGGCCATTTACTATCTCGACTACCTCTACCTGCGCAGGAGAAAAGCATAGAAGCAGCAGAAACGGCCCTGGCGGAACCTTTTGGGCAAGTATTCTGTATATTTACCATTCAACCGGTGTCGCTTGCGGGTCACAGATGCCCGCATGACGGAAACACCCATATTGTGCTGCGGGTTGTCTTGATAAAGCGTTTACATATGTTGAGCTGGTTTTGGCTCGTGGGTGCACAAGCATTCGGAACAACCGCAACTGTTCAGGGTGACGACGTTCAACTCGCCGAGTCCCTGAAAACCACATATCCCAACGCGGAAGTAGCCATTAAAGAATGTCACCAGACATACACCTTCACGCTATCCGATAAGGATTCCATCCCTGTGCGGGGAAATCTGCATTCCGAAGAATCCTACCTGGCACTTCGATATAACCTTAAGATGAACCGGTCTGTTTTTTATGATGACATGACCGAAGTCAAGGAGCTGAAAGTAACAGACGGACGGAACAAAAAAGTCACCGTGTTCCCCTATTACGGGCCTTATCAGACCGGTGAATATTTTTATGATGATGCAAAACTGTGTACGTTCATTCTTGATTTTCCGTCCAAAGGCTCTTTGCTCAATTGCCAGTTCGACAAGACTTACAAAGACCTCAAATACCTGACATCCGTATACCTGCCGGATTTCTACCCGGTGGTTGACAAAACCCTTGAGTTTGAAATTCCGGACTGGCTGGATATTGAATTGAGGGAATTCAATTTTGAAGGCTACAACATAGAAAAACAACAGGTGCGCCACGAAGACCGGAAGTCTACAAGCTACATTTACAAAGTCAGTAACCTGCCGGAAATGAAGGATGAAACCGGTGCTCCCCCACTCGCCAAAGTATACCCGCACATACTTGTGCTCAGCAAGAGATATACCCAACACGACCAATCGCATGACCTGCTGGCAAACACCAAAGACCTGTACAAATGGTATGCAAGCCTGGTGGCCGGCGTGAAGAACAAACCGGACGTACTAAAAACCACTGTCGATATTCTTACATCCGGCAAAGAAAAAGACCTCGATAAAGTAGAAGCCATCTTTTACTGGGTTCAGGACAACATCCGTTACATTGCTTTCGAGAACGGCATCATGGGATTTCGCCCGGAGAACGCAGATGAAGTGTTTAACAACCGCTATGGCGATTGTAAAGGCATGGCCAACCTGATGAAGGAAATGCTGGTGCTAGCCGGATTTGATGCCCGCCTTACCTGGATCGGCACCAAAGACATTCCCTACAATTACAGCATACCCTCCCTGGCTGTGGATAACCACATGATATGCACCCTCTTCCTGGATGGAAAGCGGTATTTCCTGGACGGAACCGAAGAGTTCATCGGCGTTGCCGACTATGCCTCACGTATACAAGGTCGCCAGGTGATGATTGAAGATGGAGAAAATTTCATCCTCGACACCGTGCCGGAATTCGACAAAACCCACAACAAGGTGTCATATAACGCATCCTTCTCTGTCGACAGCAATGCGGTACTGAAAGGCCACATTGAAAGCCAGTACCGGGGCGAGGAAAAAACCGTCATCCGAAGAAGCTATGCAGCCATGCAAAATAACGACAAGGAAGATGCACTGAAGGAATTCCTGAAAGGCGGCGATAAAAATGTTCAGGTGAACAATGTAGAAGCAACCGGCCTGAGCGACCGCAGTTCCGACCTGATCTTTCATTACGATGCACGTATCAACAACCACGTGACACAAGTTGGCAACGAATACTACATCACCCTTGACAACCGCCAGGAATACGGGCAGGCAAGGTTTACCGACAAACGCATCAACGACTACGAATTCCAAAACAAGGTGCTGATTGAAGGCAAGCAGGAACTACACTTTCCCGCTTCCTGGAAAATTGATTTCCTGCCTGATCCGGTGGATATCCAAACCGATAGATTTGCCTTCAAACTTCAATACCGTGTGGAAGGACAAACCATTCATTACAAGAAAAGCATATCGATCGATGAAGCCTTGCTCCGACATGAAGACTTTGAGGCTTGGAACCAGGCGGTTGACCAGGTGAATAAATTCTACAACAGCCAGATTGTTCTGGTGAAGCCCTGAAACAATGGCAAAAAACCTCAAGCTCATAACCGGGGTCGTACTTTTGCTTTTGGCAGGAATCTCTTTTCCCAATCACTTGCGGGCTCAGGAATCCAATGCCGAACGCATGCACCGGCTCATGTCCGAAAGGTTGCTCGGACAATACTTCAGCAAAGACGACACCGATTTTCAGGCCACGGTGGCACCCGAAAAATGGAACAACGAATCGGCGGTAATCCTTTCTCAGGCGATTTACAAATTCTACAACATCAAGGATGTGGAATCCGGTATGCGGCGCAGGATCCTTTTGCTCGACAAACCCGCCGTGGAAACATTCTCGGAATTCTACTTCGACCCCATGCAAGTGGTTGGTATCCGCATCATCAAGAAAAATGGCGAAACCCTGGAACCCGAACTGAGCAAGGCGGTTGATGTGAATACCGGCATCCCCAATTTCTTTACCACCGGCAAAACCATCACCTATAAAAAGCTGGCCATCCCTGGCATGGAAACCGGAGACATCATCGACTATTTTGAGAGCGAAGAAGAAACAGTTGAACACAATGAAATCAACTACCTGGAAGCCTACTCCTACTCCCCGGTCATCACCACCCTGGCCACATCTTACCCCATCATCAAGCAAAAAATCATATTTGCCCTCGGTGCACATGTATATATGAACTTCAACAGTTATAAGGGCGCACCCAAGCTAAAGGAAGTAAGTCAGGAAATGAGAACCAACCTGGGTTTTTCCTCCTCCGAGCGGGTGTATATGCTGAAAGACGGCGCCCGGGAGAAATTGAAAGATGAATTCTGGGATTATGACTTCCTTCACGAACCTCATTTCAAGTTTCAGGCATACAGAATCACAGGAGCCGGTGCGATTATGAAAGCACCCTATTATTTCAATGCCACCGGCGCCCCGAAAGAGTTCGTTACCAAGGAAGAAATATGCCGGGTGGAAGACCTGTTATTCAAGGGCTACTCACGTGATCTGAAAGTACCCATCAAACAGACCCGACAATATTTATTTTCGAAGTATGGCACCCGGGGTGGCACATATGAGTATCTCAATGCTTCGTACTACTATCTCCGCTTTCAGTTCATGGCCGCCCATTTCAAATCCAGGTATGGAGACATGGCTTTTGATGAGGTGGACAACCTTGTGTATGCCAAAGACACACGAATTGCAGACGCCATCCTGAAGATCATGAAGAGCAAGCACACCCAACTTGAATTGGTTGTGGCACTGCCCCGGAATCTGGGATCGATCGACAGTGTGTTGCTACGGGATGAATTGAAAGTATTCCTGCGTTACAAAGGGAATCAATTCATTTATCCTTTCAGCAACCTCAGCGATTTTGCGCATACCGATCCTTCGGTTGAAGGTGCCGACGCATATGTTTTGGAGTACACCAAACGTCACTTCGTTTTCAAGGAAAAGATCCGGATCCCTTTCACGGATGTTCGTGACAACTATCTCAATACATATGTGGAGATCGAACCATCGGGCGACCTGACATCGGCAAAAGTTTCCAGGATAACAGAGGTAGCCGGAAACCTGAAAGACAAAAGCTCGCTGCTGCCGCTTTACAACCATGAGTACCTAAAGGAGGATTTTGACAAGTTCCTGCCATCCGTATACAGGTCTGGCCTCAATCATATGCTTTCGGCTGAGGAAGAAGACAAACACACCGAAATTCTGAAAGAGCGTCAGCGCGTGAAAATGGAAGAAGTGAAGAAAGAACTTGAAAAAGATTTCGGTGACGTCGCATCGGTCGATACCCTGCAAATATATCAGGATGGTCGCTGGGATGCGAACACGAAACTGAAATACGAGGAGGTATTCACCCTCAACAACCTGATCAACCGGGCCGGGCGGAATTACGTGATGGATATAGGTAAGATGATCGGCGGTCAGCTTGAATTGAATGACCAGGACATGGATCGCAAATCCGACATCCACATGAACAGTGCGCGATCATATCAAAATACCATCCGCCTGAAAATACCCGAAGGATACACAGCTGAAGGACTCGACAACCTCAAATACAACGTTGATAATGAAGCCGGCGCTTTCATCGCAGATGCGCAGATGGAAGGCGACACCCTGGTTGTCACCACCGACAAACAGTACAAGAAGGCCGATGTGCCTGTAGAACAGTGGGACCTCATGAAGGCGTTCCTGGAGGCAGCCTACGAATTCACCCAGAAGAAGATCATCCTAAGAAAGAACGATGCCTGACAACAAAAAAGAGGAACCTTTCGGGCTCCTCTTTTTGTCACTTCAATTTTGCAGAGATCATGCGATATCCGCAGGATCTACCTTGAACACATCTTCCATTTCGGAATTATCGCGGATGTTCACACCCAGGTCCTTGATCAATCCATTGCGGATGTCGTAAACCCAGCCGTGCAATACGGGCTGCTGTTTTTCCCTCCACGCATTCTGGATGATGGAGGTCTTGCTCAGGTCGTATACCTGCTCCATCACATTCAGCTCCACAAAGCGGTTGGCACGATCGCCCTCGTCTTTGATGGCTTCCAACTCGTGTTTGTGCAAACGGTAGACATCTTTGATGTGCCGGATCCAGTTGTCGATCAAACCGAACTGGCGGTTCTGCATCGCGGCCAATACACCGCCACATCCGTAGTGACCGCATACAATCACGTGCTGCACCCCGAGTACATTCACCGCATAGTCAAGCACGCTCAACATGCTCATATCGGTATGAATAACCATGTTAGCGATGTTGCGGTGCACGAATACCTCGCCGGGCATGGTACCTGTGATTTCATTGGCCGGCACGCGGCTGTCGGCGCAACCGATCCATAAGAGCGGCGGTTTTTGTCCTTCCGCCAGGCGTGTGAAAAAATGTTCGTCTTCCTTGAGTTTCTCCGCAACCCAGTTGCGGTTGTTCTCGATCAGTTGTTTATATAGTTTGTCCATAAAGCTTACTTTTTACTATGGTGAATGATTTCTTTGATGTTTTGCCATCGGGAATGTTCACCAGGCTCAACTTGATGTTCTTTTCCGATGCAAGATTGCGGAAATTGTGGATGACTTCCAAGGCGTCATGATCAATTTCCCTGGAACGCGAGCCGTCCAGCACCACCTGACTGTTCTCCGGCAGCTGTTCCAATGTCAGTTGCAGACTGGCTTTGTTGAGAAAAGACACGTGCTCGCTGAGACGGATGGTGATCTGGCGCCCGTTGATCTCACAATGCTCGTCATCATAGTGATAAGGCGACTGGTAATTGGCTCTGAGGATGTAAAACACACCAATGGCCATCCCCACCAGAATCCCGATCAGCAGATCGGTGAACAGGATCGACACGACCGTGGCCAGAAAGGGAATGAACTGTTGCCGCCCCATGCTGTACTGACCTTTATACAACGACGGCTTGGTGAGTTTGTATCCAACGAATACCAGAATTGCTGCCAGTGAAGCCAGCGGAATCAGGTTCATCACAGATGGAAATACCACCACCGCCACCAGCAACAAAATACCGTGGAAAATTGCCGACATCTTGGATTTGGCCCCGGCTCCCACATTGGCAGAACTTCTGACAATAACAGCCGTTATAGGCAAGCCGCCCAGCAAGCCGCTCACCATGTTCCCCACTCCCTGCGCTTTCAATTCAGCATTTTGAGGGGTTCGCCTTCCGGCCGGATCCAGCTTATCGACAGCTTCAATACTCAGGAGGGTCTCCAGGCTGGCAACAATGGTAAGAGTAACCGCTGTCAGGTAAACCTGAGGATTGGTTAATATATCCCAATCGGGCCATACAAGGGCGGAAGACGCAGACGACATTCCTGAAAACACAGGAATGCTAACCAGGTGTTCGGTTCCTATGGCAAGCGCGGGAAACATCTGGCCAAAAAACTGATTCAGCAGAATTCCAACCACCACGGCCAGTACGCCACCGGGGATCATTTTCAAGGTCCGGTTAGATCGGATCGCCGGTGTTTCCCATAAAATCACCAGCAACAAAGACACAGCTCCCACGAGGAAACTACCCGGATGAAAATGGTCAAGTGCCACGGCCAGGAATGAAAACGTATTGCTTCCATCCGACTGGAAAAACTCCATCTCACCGAATGCATCCGTATCAAATCCGACCAGGTGCGGCACCTGTTTCAGGATCAGGATAAGGCCGATGGCAGCCAGCATGCCCTTGATCACCGATGACGGGAAGAACATACCCACGATACCGGCCTTCAGGAAACCCAGAATCAACTGCATGGCCCCCGCAAGCACCACCGCTGCAAGGAAAGCTTCATATCCACCGAGGTTTTCGATGGCAGTTAATACAATCACAACCAATCCGGCCGCAGGGCCACTTACACTCAGACTCGACTTGCTGAGCATACCAACGACGATACCGCCGACGATTCCCGATATTAACCCGGAAAACAAAGGCGCCCCCGATGCAAGTGCAATACCCAGGCATAAGGGCAAGGCAACAAGGAACACCACAATGCTGGCAGGAAAATCCTGCCGGAATGTTTTTTGAAACATGATAGAAGATATTAGATGATAGACTTCAGAACTCAGCTGTCAAACCAAGGACTCGAGACTTGAGACTTGAAACTTGAGACTAAAACTCAGGCGATCTCGGGCGGAGGAACCTGGATGGTCAGGATGGGTTTGCGTAAATTATCTTCACGCGGAAGTTCGATGCGGTTCTCGAAGGAACGTAGGATGAAGAATGAATATACATTCAGGTCATGCTCATCCTTTTCATTCTTTTCCTTGCCATCTTTTTCCTGCTTTTCCTGGTTATCAGGCGTACCCTCTTCCGCAGGATCCCCCAAAGGGTTTGAAGAAGTATCACCTTCATCCGAAGCAGAGCCGGCCAAACAGGTGATCAGGTCCTGTGAAAGGGCCTTGGAAGACTGCTGCCATGCCCATACGGTTTGCTGCACCATGGAGAACAGGAGCACCATGGCAAACATCCGGATGTATGTGGCAATCTTCGATTTCATGCTGCAAAGATAACAAGCATTGTACTAATATGGTTCACCTTTCGTTTCATCCGAGAGCAAAAAACGCATCCATTACCTGCTCACCGCGTCCGGACTTCCATTGAAAATCAGTACGTTTTTCCCGAAGCCCACAAATAAATTTCCCTTCAATTTATGTAAAACATGAATTCCAACACCCTTAAAAAAGTGAGGCAAATCATACTGATGATGATGATGGTCATGTTTACGGGACACCAAACAAAGGCACAGGATTCCACGAAGTTTTTCCTGGGCAACTATGTATTTCCGAACACCTGCAACATGCTATATAAGAACAAGGGTGGTGTATCGGTTGATCAGGAATCCTTCATCCGCAACCAGGAATTCGAAAAGAAATCATTAAGCGGTGGCATCATGGCGGAATATCATTTGAACCAGCGCCTGGCATTGAGGCTCGGCCTGGGTTTCAGAAGTACGGGATACCGCATAAGACCCCTGATATATATCAACACCGACACCATCACCGGACTCAAAGACACCATTAAAACCGGCGAGAAGCATACATTTTACTACGCAGAGATACCGTTGGATTTTGTGGTACGATTCGGCAAACACTGGTACGCGGCTGCGGGTGTAACAGGACTTTACAACTTTTGTCATTACAAATATTACTACAACAAAAGGTTTGATAACGGGATTCCGGAGTTAGAGACCAGGAAGAAGAATGTTGCAGCGCAAGTGGCTATCGGCTACCGGATGGCATACAAAGACCGCATCATGATTGACATTCAACCCGGCGCACAATGCATGATACGATCCTTATATGTCAATGATCCGATGAACCGCCGCATGGTGGTGGCCGGCCTGACAATCGGTTTGATGGTGCCTCAGAAGAAACACAAAAGATGGAAAGAACCTGTTGAACAAGTCATCATTGAAAAGCAGCTATGATCCGACGTTTACATTCAACCAACAAACACCATACGCCATGTTCAACAAACAAGCAATCCTGCTGCCGCTCCTGTTCATCGCAACGCTGAACACCCACGCACAATCCCTCCCACCCGTCCGATTGGGGGTGTACGCCTATCCCAATGTTTGTATGCTTAAGTATACATTTCCGGAGGATGCGACAGACGATTTCATCGACCAACAAAAAACCATTGAGTCTCCCAAGTTCTCTTATTCAGCAGGCATCTCGGTGGAAGTCCCTCTCAGTGATTCATGGACACTTCGCCCCGGCCTCGGTTACAGGAACACAGGGATGCGATTCCGTTACCCGGTCTATGTGGCGGGTTACGACATTGTCAGTTACACCCGCACCGACAACTACCACGACCTTGAATTGCCGGTCAGTATGGTTTTCAAAATTGGAGACCGTTGGTTTGCCACTGGTGGCTGCAGTGGTTTGCTTCATGTCGGTTCCTCTACACGCACTGTCATGCAAAACAAAAATGGGGACCCCGTTGATTTGCCGCAGGAAACCTCCTACGAAAAATACCGGGCACTGAATGTAACCGTGCTGTCAGGATTCGGCTATCAACTGGTCCAACATGAAGCATTCAATCTGTATGCCCAACCCACTGCTCAGTATGCCTTGTTGGGACACTGGATGGACATGGATGTTGAACGCAGGGCCTTTACAGCCGGATTAACAGTGGGTGTACAGTTCGGTGGGCCGGGGAATTGATACGCCCCACCCTGCCGCCGTCTTCACAATGAGGGAAGTGCCGGGATTAAGCAAATACGGCCGGTGTCGGAATTTATTCGTATCTTCATTTTATCTAAAACTAGTCCTCTCTGTAGGAAGTACATCTTCTCGGCCCAAAAGGCGCTTTCCGGTCAAAGCCAAATCCGGCTCGGTATTTAGCCATTAGTTTTAGGAGTTTCACTCATCGGGGTTATTCAAAAAATGACCCCGATAGCAGACGGTTGTGCAAAGCTTTGCTTGATGCCATTCGTCAGCCAAATACATTGCACGCATGAATTACATTTCGCAAAAGTTCTCCCAAACAGAAAATGTTGAATTTTTCCGTGTACTCCGAACACGGGTCGGCAGCTACTTCCACACAAAGAACCGGTCCAAATACGGCAACTGGAGTATGCGGATGAAAACGGTTATGATGTTTACGTTATACCTCACCCCGTATGTATTCATCCTGTCCGGAAACATCACGCAGCCGGTGATGTTTGTAGCCCTCTGGGTAACCATGGGATTGGGGAAGGCCGGAATCGGGCTAAGCATCATGCATGATGCCAATCACGGAGCATATTCTTCCAGAAAAAGAATCAACAAGTTTCTCGGGTATTCCATGAACCTGATTGGCGCCAACGCGGAGATATGGAAACTCCAGCACAACATACTGCATCATACCTATACCAATATACACGGCGCGGATGATGACATACACACCCCAAAAATACTGCGTTTCTCCCCTTACGACAAGCGGTATTGGATTCACAGGTACCAATTTCTCTATGTATGGTTTTTCTATGGTATCTCCACCTTGTCATGGATGACGTCGAAAGAATTCTTTCAGGCATTCAGGTATAAGAAAATGGGACTTGTCAAGGGGAAGCACAAGTTTCGAAACCTGCTGACCCAACTGGCACTTTGGAAAGTGTTTTACTTCACCTACATGCTGGTATTACCTATCATGTTTGTTCCGGTTCCTGCATGGTTGATTTTGATATCCTTCCTTGCCATGCATTTCACCACCGGCATCATCCTGAGCCTGATTTTTCAGACAGCCCATGTCATGCCCGAATGTAAATTCCCAACGCCCAACAACAAAGGAATCATTGAAAACAGCTGGGCCATACATGAAATGATGACAACCAGCAATTACGCTCCCTCAAGCAGGGTTTTCTCCTGGCTGATCGGTGGACTGAACTACCAGGTGGAACATCATCTGTTTCCGACGATCTGCCACGTGCATTACCGGAAAATATCCAAAATCGTGTCGGATACCGCCAAAGAGTTCAACGTGCCTTATCATAGCCAAAAAACTTTTGCATTGGCCATCTGGAACCATATCCAAATGCTGCACAAGCTGGGTAGATGGGAACCGACGGTCACTCAAGGTTGATAAGAGCAAGAGCATATGGCCGGCACGTACTCGCTGTATGCTGTTGCTGTATGCTGTTGCTGTATGCCGTTGCTGTATGCTGTATGCTGTTAATGATTGGCTGCGCCGGACCTTCGGTGGTTCCAAAAGAATCCCGGCGGGATTCAACGTTTATAGAAAACATAAACATGGAAAATGCTGCGACCCCAACGGGGTCGTACGTCATCATACCCATGCAATCGTCTATAAACCTTCAATGCCTCCGGCATTGGGTTCCCGCCACGGATAAAACGATCGCAGCATACATCCGTAACGGATCATACCTGTAACCCCGAAAAAAGGTAATTGATGTTGAGCGACTCCCTAACAATCCCCGTGTTTGTGCTCGCTGTATGCTGTATGCTCTTGCTGTATGCTGCCAATGATTGGCTGCGCCGGGCCTTCGGTGGTTCAAGTTCCAAACCAGATCATGGGCATGCTCGTTCCTCGCATGCATTTCACAAGGCGCTTACAAAAAGAAAAGCTCGCTTTTCAAACGTATTTTAATCCGTCAGACCTTTGATCAATGCATAAAGCATTTTCGACATTTCCTCTAATACGGAATAGTATCGTGCGTATGAAGATTCCGGTAGCAGCTTGCGATCTTTCAGGTAATCCATGACCGCCGCACACTCAAATACCGACCCTCTGGCAATTACGTAAAAGTTACGACGATCAGGTCTGGTAAACCGACCCGAACCTTCCGCAATATTCAACATGATACTAAATGACGCCCTCCTTAGCTGATCCTGGGTAGGTTTGTCAAGCAAAGAAGTTTCTATAAAATCCGAAACAGAATGATTGAAATCCTTTGCTTTGACATATACCCCCAGTTTTTCAAAATCAAACATAGGAGTGTGAGTTACAGTGTGAGACTCGAGAAACAAAACAGCTTTACGTGCGAGCAGCTCGCTCTCGCTCACCACTCACACTCCAAACTGTTTTGTGACCCCGGAAGGACTCGAACCTTCGACCCGCTGATTAAGAGTCAGCTGCTCTACCAACTGAGCTACGGAGTCGGATAAGTGGCGGCAAAGATAACAAAAGGCCTGTAATTACAATGCCTTTCCGAAGCGCATTTTTTCTTTGTAACCCATCCGCATATCCTTCCGTAAACCGCACCCCGTAACCCAATCAACACACACATATCATGAAAAGAGCCTCTTTGCTACTTCTGGGCGGACTTGTATTCGCCGGCCTGACATTCACTGCATCCTGCAAAAAAGAAGATGATGACGATGATGATGGCGGTGGAGGAGGTGGCACCACAACCGTGGTATTGCTGACCCAGGACAGTGCCTCAGACGGCACCAACATTTCCATTGCCAAATACACCTACAACACATCCGATCAACCGGTCAAAATCGCCAATTACTACAATGGAAGCAGTACACCTGGCGATTGGGACACGCTTCTTTATGCTTCCGGAAAGTTGTCCAAGCTGCAAAGGTATAACAGCGGCTCCTCCACCCCGGAACAGGTGCAAACCTATTTTTACTCCGGCAGCGTACTTGATTCGATAACAGAAACCGGAACCAACGACAGCGGTGCCTATGCACTCTCACACATTTACACCTACGCCTCAGGCACACTAACCAGGTATCACAAGGTTTTCCGTTCCGGTAAGAATGACGCACCGAATGAACCTGCCGACTTCAGTTCCATTGTCTTCACCAACGGCAACATTGATTCCCTGATGCTGGCAGATGCACAAAGCAACAGCTACGGAATGGTGAAGGCAGACTACGACCTGACCGCCGAAAGGCCTTTTAAAAGCTGGACCAATGACCCCGAGGAAATCCTGGACATGTTTTGCACCAACAACGAAACCAAAATATATCTGTCCGCATCACCCACCACACCCTTTTTCACCGTCTCCTATACGTATGATAACGGCCGCGTGGCTACCGAGACTGAGGTGGAAAGCACCAATACCTATATACATCATTATACGTGGACCGAATTCACCAAGTGATCCGGTCTTAACCAATCCGAAAAAGTCCCCCTGCTTGCCGCAGGGGGATTTTTTTTGCCCACTCCCCTTCCATTACCTCTTTATTTGCAGGGATTGTACCACATTTCAAACATTCGCTGTACCTTTGCAGTCCTAAATAAACTACGTTATGATCCAGGTCGACAACGTTTCCCTTCAATATGGTAAACGGGTACTCTTTGATGAAGTGAACCTCAAATTCACCCCCGGCAATTGCTACGGAGTCATCGGAGCCAACGGAGCAGGTAAATCCACATTCCTCAAAATACTCTCCGGTGAGATCGAACCCAATTCGGGCCACGTACACATCGAACCCGGAAAACGTATGGCCGTGCTGAAACAGGACCACTTCGCGTTTGATGACAACACCGTCCTGGATACCGTCATGATGGGCCACTCAGTGCTCTGGAAGATCAAGGAAGAAAAAGACGCCATCTACGCCAAACCGGATTTTTCCGAAGAAGACGGCATGCGTACCTCCGAGCTGGAAGCACAATTCGCTGAGATGGGCGGATGGAATGCCGAAGCCGACGCCGCAGAACTGTTGAGCGGACTGGGAATCCCCGAATCCAACCACCACCTGCTGATGCGCGACCTTCCGGGTAGCCTGAAAGTAAGGGTGCTGCTTGCACAGGCGCTGTACGGCAACCCCGACATCCTCATCCTCGATGAGCCCACCAACGACCTGGATGTGAAAACCATCACCTGGCTGGAAGACTTCCTCATGGATTTCCCCAACATCGTGATCGTGGTTTCGCACGACCGCCACTTCCTGGACACCGTTTGTACACATACCGCCGATATCGATTTCGGTAAAATCACCATCTATACAGGTAACTACTCGTTCTGGTACGAGTCCAGCCAACTCGCCCTGAGACAACGCCAGGCTGCCAATAAAAAAGCCGAAGACCGCAAAAAGGAACTGGAAGAATTTGTGGCCCGCTTCAGCGCCAATGCTTCCAAATCACGCCAGGCCACCAGCAGGAAGAAACTGCTCGACAAGATCAACCTCGACGAAATCAAACCTTCTTCCAGGAAATATCCCGGCATCATCTTCCAACAGGAACGCGAGGCCGGTAACGAGATCCTTTCCGTAGAAGGCCTGGGTAAATCCCTTGAAAAAAACCTGCTGTTCTCAGATATCCACTTCACCGTTAACAAGGGCGACAAGATCGCTGTGATCAGTCAGAACGGTCTTGCCGTCAGTTCCTTCTTTCGCATCCTGGCAGGTGAACTGCAAGCGGATGCCGGTGGCTTCAAGTTCGGACAAACCATCACCTGGGCTTACCTGCCGAATGAGAACGACCAGTATTTCAAGTCCAACGATAACCTGATCGACTGGCTTCGGGAATTCGCCCCCGGAAAAGACGATGTATACCTGCGTGGTTTCCTCGGCAAAATGCTGTTCAGCGGCGAAGAAAGCCTGAAGAAATCCAACGTGCTGTCGGGCGGCGAGAAAGTCCGCTGCATGATCGCCCGCATGATGCAGTTCCAGGCCAACCTGCTCATCCTCGACGAACCCACCAACCACCTCGACCTGGAATCGATCACCGCCTTCAACAACGCGTTGATCTCATTCCCGGGCACCGTCCTGTTCACTTCACATGACCATACCTTCACCCAAACCGTGGCCAACCGCATCATCGAACTTACCCCCAACGGTTGCATCGATAAAGTGATGAGCTACGATGAATACCTCGAAAACGAAAGGGTGACCGAACAGCGCGAGAAGCTGGTGGCGGGGTAGAGAGTCTCAAGTTAGGAGCTTCAAGTCTCAAGTTGTCTGCAGCTGGCGCGGATTTGTAATCCGTGCCTTATTCAACCTAAAATGCAAAGTTGTTTGCTGCGTTAGGCGAAGGTTGCACCTTCGTCTGAATATCCCGTAGCATTTGCTACCTATGCCGATACTCGGCCATCACATGTTTGTCAGGTATTCAGGCACGGATTACAAATCCGCCAGCAATAGTGTTATTTTGAAGAAGATGGCCGATCGCCTGTTCCAACTCCTGTCGGGCTATCCGTTACAAGCCCTGCCTACCCTCAAATGACTGAATGGGGCTTTCCACTGCTATCCCGTCTATTTTGTAAATGCCCGGTCGCTGTCGCGTAAGAGGGCTGCGCCGTCAATGCGCTACGCTGTAAATTGCTCCCGATGGTCGCGTCATTGGGGTCCGAGCGACTATTCCTGATTCCTAACTACCAATCCCCAACCAACCGAGCGCCCCCCTGACGCCTTGGACCAACTTGAAACTCACGACTTGAAACTTGAGACTTTGGTGGCGTACCTACGGCACGCATTCACGCATCGTTGAACTGCATGCGACCAATGTGTTGCTCCTACGGAGCAGGTTGCCTCAATCCCGAACAACCAACAGCCAACAACTTAAATCTTCCTCATCCGCATGCTCTGCGGTGTCACTTCCAGGTACTCGTCGTCTTTGATATACTCCATGTACTCTTCCAGTGAAAAGCGGATGGGCGGGGCGATCTTCACACCTTCATCCGAGCCGGATGCGCGCATGTTGGTGAGTTTCTTACCCTTGATCACATTCACGTCGAGGTCGTTGTTGCGGGTGTGTTCGCCGATCACCTGGCCTTTGTACACCTGGTCGCCGGGTTCAATGAAAAACCTGCCACGATCCTGAAGACGGTCGATGGCATACGCCAGGGCTTGTCCGGTTTCCATGCTCACCAGCGATCCTTTGGCTTCCACGGTGATGTCGCCCTTGATGGGCTCGTATGATTTGAAGCGATGCGTCATTACGGCTTCACCGCCGGTGGCGGTCAGCATCAGGTTGCGAAGTCCGATCAGTCCACGTGCCGGAATTTCAAACTCCAGGTGCTGAAGATCGCCTTTGGGTTCCATGATCTTCATTTCACCCTTGCGTTGTGTTACCAGTTCAATGGCTTTACCTGCCACATCTTCCGGCACATCGATCACCAGTGTTTCCACGGGCTCACATTTCTTGCCTTCGATCTCTTTCAGGATCACTTTGGGTTTGCCCACCTGCAGTTCATATCCTTCACGGCGCATGGTTTCAATGAGGATGGAGAGGTGAAGGATACCACGTCCGAACACCATGAACTTATCTTCCGAGTCGGTCTCCTGTACCTTGAGGGCAAGGTTCTTTTCCGTTTCCTTCATCAGGCGTTCACGCAGGTGACGTGAGGTCACGAATTTTCCTTCCTTACCGAAGAAAGGGGATGTATTGATGGTGAACAGCATGCTCATGGTGGGTTCATCCACCGCAATGCGGGGAAGTGCTTCCGGCAGTTCAACAGCCGCTATGGTGTCACCTATTTCAAAATCATCAAAACCGGAAATCGCACAGATATCACCGCATACCACTTTCTCCGCAGGCACCCTTCCCAGACCGTCGAACAGTTCCAGCTCTTTGATCCGCACCTTTCGCTTGACATCTCCCTTTTCGATGATCATGTAGTCCTTCCGCACCTCCAGGGCACCGCGGTACACGCGACCGATGGCGATGCGGCCTTTGAATGACGAGTAGTCCAGGGATGTGATCTGCATCTGTGCGGCTCCCTCCACCACCGGAGGTGCCGGGATTTCGCTCAGGATGGCATCCAGCAGTGGGAAAATATTCTCTGTTTTGTGCTTGTAGTCGTCGCTCATCCATCCGAATTTGGAGGATCCGAAGATGGTCTTGAAGTTCAGCTGATCTTCTGTGGCACCCAGTGAGAACATCAGGTCAAATACTTTCTCCTGGGTTTCTTCGGGGGTACAGTTTTCCTTGTCGACCTTGTTCACCACCACGATGGGTTTCAACTTCAACTCGATCGCCTTGCCCAACACAAAACGTGTCTGCGGCATGGGGCCTTCGAATGCATCCACCAGCAACAGCACGCCATCGGCCATTTTCAATACACGCTCCACTTCTCCTCCGAAGTCGGCGTGACCGGGGGTGTCGATAAGGTTGATTTTCACGTCGCGGTACATGACCGATACGTTTTTGGAAAGAATGGTGATACCTCGCTCCCGTTCCAGGTCGTTGTTATCAAGAATCAGTTCTCCGTCGTCTTTGCGCTTGTCCTTCAGCGTCTGGCATGCCTCGATGATGCGATCTACCAGGGTGGTTTTACCGTGGTCGACGTGGGCGATGATCGCTACGTTGCGTATGTTTTGCATCCTGATCCTTTCTAAACCCGCTTCCAACGGGATTGATAAACATGAAACCTTTACCGGATAACCGGCTCTCGGCTACCTCCTCAAAATCGCGTGCAAAGGTAGGGAAAGTACGCGCAAGTTGTATGCTGTCATCGCTTTTTTGTGACCCCGGACATCCACAGGAAACAAAAAGGTCCGCTCCGGTATCGTCGGAACGGACCTCATGGGTACTTTTACCGGGCTTCCTTACGCCTGGGCCGGAGCCATCATGGGCGTATGAAAGAACTGCTCCCGGGCGATTTTGCCATCTTTCACCTGGTAAACACAAACCTCATTCATGTTGCTGCGGGGTGCACCTTTATAAGTCACATCCAGCTTCATGGTCACCGCAAAATAATCGTCGGCCACCAGCGGATCAGACACTTCCATGCCATGAATTTCTTGCACCATTTCGGCAAACTGCTGGTTCTTGGCGATGATTGCCTCGATGCCACGGGATTCCTTCACAGGCGCACCCTCGGGTTCGATGCTGATAATGTCTTTGCTGTACAGCTCTTTTATGGCTGATTCGAATTGACCCTGGCGGCAAAGCTCCACCAGTCTTTTGGCTACTTGTTCTGTTGTCATGTGGTTATGTTTTGAATTTGATGATAAACACAAGAGGGACGCCCGCACCGTGTGAATGCTGCACGACACCTCCTGTTCCGGTCCCGATCCCGGGACGGAATTTTGTACGGAAAGTTAAGTACAACTCCTTTCCGGTTCAAGAGATAAATAAGCGCAACCCGATTTGTTAACGATCCGGAAACATGCATACGGCGATTTTAAATGACCGTAGACAGAAAATGGAAGTAATTGTTGAACCACATGGACATGCAGGCCACAATAGAAAAATCACATAGTATAAGTGCACTATGTGCCTATGCGGTTCAAACACTTTTACCTTTCAGTTCTTCTGACACACCAACCGGCGGTATGTCCGGCTTGTCCCAATACAACTAATTCCATCTACCAAATACAGATTTCAAATCCTTTCATACATTTGAACGGTTTGTAGTTGAAACCCATAGCTAATCTGTCCGCCACCATCTAAAGACCAAGGACTAAAGACTTACGACTAAAGACTCCCATGGAACATCCCTTCATCACCTACACCCGCGACACGTATTCGCCGGAAGAAATGATCGAACGTTCGGCCTCCTTTTATGAATGGATGGATACCCGCAGATCGGTCCGCCATTTTTCTGATCGGGAAGTGCCGAGGGAGGTGATGGAAAACATCATCAAAACCGCATCCACTGCCCCATCCGGTGCACATAAACAACCCTGGACGTTCTGCCTGATCGGCGATCCCGCCATCAAGAAAGCCATTCGCGAAGCAGCCGAAAAGGAAGAATATGAAAGCTATAACGGCCGAATGACCGAAGAATGGCTGCAGGACCTGGCGCCCCTGCAAACCGACTGGCACAAGGAGTTCCTAGAGGTGGCCCCGTGGATCGTGGTGCTGTTCAAAAGGGTGTATGAAAATGTGGATGGCAAAAAGAAAAACAACTATTATGTGAGCGAGTCGGTCGGACTGGCAGCCGGATTTTTCCTGGCAGCCGTGCACAACGCTGGGCTGGTTTCCCTTACCCACACCCCCAGCCCGATGAACTTCCTCGCCAAAATCCTGAACCGCCCCGACAATGAACGCCCCTTCCTGTTGCTTCCCGTGGGTTACCCGGCCGACGATGTACAAGTACCCGACCTGGTGCGTAAGCCGCTGTCGGAAGTGATGGAAACATATTTATAGTCGTAAGTCTTTAGTCCTTAGTCGCAAGTCGAGTTCACAACGAAAAACGAAGACGAACACCCGTTCATGAAACCCAACGTATCCAACTTTCTTAAAACCCTCGGCCCCGGCCTTATCTTCGCATCCACCGCCATCGGTGTTTCCCACCTGGTACAATCCACCCGGGCTGGCGCCAACTATGGATACGGCTTGCTCTGGGCCGTATGCCTGGCCAACCTGTGCAAATACCCGTTTTTCGAATTCGGATCACGCTATGCCAACGCCACCGGCAAGAGCCTGATCGATGGCTACAAGCGATTGCACACCGGCATGCTTTGGCTGTACTTCCTCATCACACTTGGTTCCATGTTCTTCGTGAGTGCCGCAGTGGGTGCTGTTACCGCCGGTTTTCTCGACAACCTGTTCGGGGTAAGCCAGATGATCAGCAACGGCACCATGATCACCACCATCGTGCTGTTCGCCAGCTGCATCGGCATCCTGCTGATCGGGAAGTTCAATGCGCTTGACGGACTCATGAAAGTCATCGGTGTGGTGATGCTGTTGTCTACCCTCGGCGCATTTTTCCTGTCGCTGCACAAAGGTCCGGCCGCAGAACTTTCCTGGTTTCTCCCCCCTTCCGAATGGCAGGGCACCGACATTGCATTCATCATTGCCCTGATGGGTTGGATGCCCACCGCCGTGGACATGTCTACCTGGAACAGCCTGTGGACCATCGAACGCATCCGCGAAACAGGGTACAAACCGAAATTGAAGGAAACCCTGCTCGACTTTAACCTGGGATACATCGTCACCTCCCTGCTGGCCATCTGCTTTGTAACACTCGGCGCCTACATGATCTTCGGCTCAGGCAAGGTGATGCCCGAAAGCAGCGGCGCATTCGCCAACGCCGTGGTAACCCTTTATACACAAACCATGGGCAACTGGACGTATGTCATCATTGCCGCATCTGCATTCTCAATTATGTTCGGAACTTCCATCGCCGTGTTCGACGGATATGCAAGGTCCATCGAACGTACCACCGAACTGCTGTTTCTGTCGGGCGACAAAGCCAACGACAGCAACCTGCACAAAAAGTTCTACAGCGGCAGCCTGCTGGTGGTGGGATTGGGATCGCTCCTCATCATCGTACTGTTCGGAAAATCCATGAAACAGTTGGTGGATTTCGCCACAACCATGTCGTTCCTGATCGCACCTGTGATCGCCATTGCCAACCACATCCTGGTAACCAAAAAGTACATTTCGGAAGAAGCGGTCCCACCCTTATGGTTGCGCACCCTCAGCTGGCTGGGGATTCTGTTCCTGCTGGCGTTCTCGGTGTATTTTTTGGTGAATAGAGGGGGATCGTGAGGAAGTAAAGGGGTAAGGAGGTAAGGAGGTAAGGAAGTAAGGAAGTAAGGAGGTAAGGAGGTAAGGAGGTAAGGAGGTACCAGCCAGGAAGTAAAAGGGCACATCCTCAAAAAAACATTACACCCTTCTCACGCAACCGAAGGGAACCATTTACAGCGAAGCGTATTTACGGCGAAGCCCACTTACAGCGCAGCGTAATTACCACGCATCCCATCAACCTTTCGCTTCATTCAAAAAATCATCGAACGGCTTCAACGCTTTGTACACCTTTCCGCAATGCTGTAAAAAATCAGCGGACGTCACCTGCTTATCTGCGCAATCATGAACAGCAAGAAAGCTCTTGTGCCGGAGCCATTCGATCTGGGGGTGGCCGGCGTCATACCCTTTCGGCGTGGTTTTCAGTTTTTCGCCCTGTACCTCACGGAAGTATTCGCGGAACGACTTCGATCCGATCAGCTTCTGAAATCCGGCAGCGTTGTAGTCGATCTCCTGGCGGATGGCCTTTAACCATGGACCCTCCGGAAGGTATGCACCTCCGGCCAGGATGGTAGCGCCCGGTTCGATATGAAGGTAGTACCCGGCTCTGGTATGAATTTCTGAACGACTTTCGGCCGACGTGATATGCGCTCCCAGGTGTGCTTTATAAGGGGATTTGTCTTTTGAGAATCGCACATCCCTGTAAATCCTGAACACACAATCTTTGGCTTGGTGATGCGCAATCGCCGGATCGAATTTCGCGATCAAGCGGATCAGGTCATCCACAAACGCGGTGAACTCCACGCGGGCATCTTCATAGCGCTGCTTGTTTTCCAGGAACCATTCTTTGTTGTTGTTTGCCTTGAGGTCTTTCAGAAAGCGAAGGGTGGAAGTGGAAATAGCTGACATGTTGTATGTGGATTAATGAGGGCGGTGAATGTGAATGATGAGGAGCCAAAGTTAGTCGCCCGTCCCGGCATCCGCAAACCGATGATGCATCCATCGCCGCGATAACCATTTTCTTTATCTTCACATCAACACAACACACGTGAACCCGAAACAGATCCTTACACAGTATTGGGGTTATTCATCCTTCCGCCCCTTGCAGGAAGAGATCATTCAATCTGTTCTTGACGGAAAAGACACGCTGGCGTTGCTGCCTACAGGTGGCGGCAAATCGATCTGCTACCAGGTTCCCGCCCTCACCCTGCCGGGTATATGCATCGTAATCTCTCCACTGATCGCACTGATGAAAGACCAAACCGAAGCGCTGGTCAAAAAAGGCATTTCGGCCAAAGCATTGGTTGCTGGCATGGGACACCGGGAAGTGGATACGATTCTGGACAACTGTATATATGGTAAGATCAAACTGCTTTATCTGTCACCCGAACGATTGCTTTCACCCCTTGTTCAGGCACGGCTGGCAAAAATGAAGGTGAACCTGCTGGCGGTGGATGAAGCACATTGCGTTTCTCAATGGGGGCACGACTTCAGGCCGGCATACCTGCAGATTGCATCCATCCGGAAGTTCTGGCCGAAAACACCTTTGCTGGCATTAACCGCCACCGCTACCGAAGAGGTGGCTGCCGACGTTACGAAGCAATTACTCATGCATGATACCCGTGTATTGCGTAAAAGCTTCGCCCGTCCCAACCTTTCGTACCAGGTAAAAAACACGGAAGACAAAGAAGGTTACCTGTTGCAATGGATCCGGAAAAACAAAGGCAGCGGCATCGTGTATGTGCGCACACGCAAACACACGCGCGACATTGCATCGTTGCTGGCCAGGGCGGGCATCAAAGCTTCCTTTTACCATGCCGGTTTGCCTGGTGAAGAACGACAGATGAGACAGGAGCAATGGATGGCAGGTCGGATCCAGGTCATGGTGTGCACAAATGCATTCGGCATGGGTATCGACAAACCCGATGTGCGCTTTGTGGTTCATATGGATATGCCTGACCAGGTCGAGAGTTACATGCAGGAGGCAGGTCGCGCCGGCAGGGATGAAAAACCTGCGGTTGCGATGCTGCTGCATAACCGCGCCGACCACATTGAGCTGCTGGAACGCATCAATGCCAGTCACCCGCCTTTTGAAGACATCCGTGCGGTATACCAGGCACTCGGCAACTTTTTTCAATTACCCGTGGGAAGCGGTGAAGACACTTCGCATGATTTTGACATCGGTCTTTTCTGTGAACGCTTTCAATACAAACCGGCACATGTATTCCATTGCCTCCGTGTCCTTGAAAGAGCCGGCTATGTCATGTTGCGGGAAGACATGTTCCAACCGTCGCGTCTGCAGTTCCTGTTGAGCCGGCAAGAACTTTACGGTTACCAGGTATCCCATCAATCCATGGATGCTTTCATCAAATTGGTTTTGCGCTCGTACCCCGGCTTGTTCGATGACCTGGTGCCGGTACGGGAAGAAGACCTGGCCAGACGCTCACACCTCGCTCCACAGCAAGTGAGAGATGCACTGACCAGGATGCACAAGGAAGAGGTGGTAGACTATCAACCCCGGAAAGAAATACCGCAGGTATATTTTCCGAAAGAGAGGCTACACGAAAAAAACTTGCACATCCCCCCTGAATTTCTGAAAAACAGAAAAGAACTGGCCATGCGTCGGGCCGAGTCGATGATCTATTATGTGACCTCCGTCACCCGATGCCGCAGCATCATGCTTCAGGCATACTTCGGTGAAAAGGATGCAAAACGGTGCGGAGTTTGCGATGTTTGCATCGACCGGAATCCACTTCAACTAAACGACATTGAATTCGAACAGGTATCGGGTCAGCTTAAGACCTTATTAAAGGAAAAGAACATGTCACTGTCGGATGTGATCCAACACATCGAAGGCTCCAATCAAGACAGGGTCATCAAGGTGATCCAATGGTTGATGGACCATGGAAAGATCAAACACACACGTGAAAATCTGTTGTCGTGGATATCCTGAAACTCCCCCCCTCCTATTATCGCCAGACCGATGTGGTGGCACTGGCGGAAGACCTGCTGGGAAAATTTCTGGTGACGAACATCAACGGTACGCGAACATCCGGCATCATCACCGAAACGGAAGCATACGCCGGCGTGAACGACAGGGCCAGTCATGCATACGGCAACAGGCGCACCGCGAGAACCGAAACGATGTACCAAAACGGCGGACTTGCATACGTTTACCTCTGCTACGGTTTGCATCACCTGTTCAATGTGGTTACCAATGTAAAGGATGTTCCGCATGCGATCCTGGTACGCGCCGTTCAACCTTCGGAAGGAATCGACCTCATGCTTGAACGAAGAAAACTCACAACGGAAGGACCCCGGTTATCCGGTGGACCCGCTACCCTTTCACAGGCATTGGGTATCACCGTGAAACACAACAAGACATCCCTGAACGGGCATGTGATATGGTTGGAAGACCGGGGCATCCGACCCTCAAAAGATCAGATCACTGTTGGCCCCAGGGTTGGGGTCGACTATGCCGGTGAAGACGCAAAATTGCCTTACCGTTTCCGCCTTTCATTATAAGATGTATTTTTACCGGCATCCGGCTGCATTGCCGTCAAAAGTCCGAACCATGAAACAATTCTCCTTGTATGCACTTCTGATTGTACCGGTGTTGTTCGCACCGGCATGCGGAGGAAAAAAAGCACAAACCGAACCGGATGCTCCTCCAAAAAAAACCGCACCCGTGGCGGTGTCAGCCAACAAAAAAGGTGATACCATTACGGCAGACGGAACGATCCGAGACATGAACGGCAAGCTGGACGGCTGCAGCTTCCTGATTGAGCTGACAGACAGCACCCGGCTGGAACCCCTCAACCTGAAGGAAGACATGCGGGTGGAAGGATTGAAGGTGAGGGTCAGCTACGAAGTGAACAAAAGTGCCATGAGCATTTGCATGGCCGGAACCATTGTGAACATTCTTTCCATTGAAAAGCGATAAACCACTCCGGATCGTGTTCATGGGTACGCCGCAGTTTGCGGTGGCTTCGCTGGATGCCCTCCGGAAAAGCGAACACCAGATTGTGGGTGTGGTTACCGCAGAAGACAAACCGGCCGGTCGTGGCCAAACGCTGCACATGTCGGACGTGAAAAAGTATGCACTCGAACACGACCTGCCGCTGCTTCAACCCGACAGGCTCAGGGATGAGGGCTTCATCAACCGCCTGCAACGCCTGCATGCCGACCTGTTCGTGGTGGTTGCTTTCCGCATGCTACCCAAAGTGGTGTGGTCGCTGCCCACACATGGCACCATCAACCTGCATGCCTCCCTCCTTCCGGATTATCGCGGTGCGGCGCCAATCAACCATGCCATTATAAATGGTGAACCCAAAACCGGTGTCACCACATTTTTCATCAACGATGTGATTGACACCGGCGACCTGTTGTTCCGGGAAGAAGTTGTGATTGATGGAAATGAAACGGCAGGAAGTCTTCACGACAAGCTGATGAAAACCGGTGCGGATCTCCTGGTGAAAACGGTGAATGCGATTGCCGAAGGAAACTACCAGCAGGTTCAGCAGTCTCCTCCCCGTCCGGGTAAAGAGGCTCCGAAAATTTATCCCGAAAGCTGTGTGATCGATTGGAACAAAAGTGCAGTTGAGGCAGACCGGTTGATTCGTGGCATGAGCCCGTACCCGGGCGCCCGTACCTACATAGAAACCGACAACGGGAAACGTCTGCTCTTAAAAATTTATGCTGCGGAAGTGCGGCTGCAACCCCACGCAACATTACCCGGAGAAGTATACATGGCAGACAACCACGTTTCCTTTTCCATTGCATGCAGTGACGGGTGGATCTTGCCAACCGAGGTTCAGTTGGAAGGAAAAAAAAGAATGCCCGTTGCCGACTTGCTGCGCGGCATGAGCACATCGTTCCGCATCGCATCCCCAAAAGAAAACGCTTCATGAAAATCCGCTTCCTGATTTCCACCATGGTGTGCACCCTTGTATGCACAACAGACGCCGCACTTGCCCAGGTGCAGGTCAACAACCTGCCTGAACCTTCTCCCTGCGAAAAAAGCTGCATCGAAAAACTGCATTCCGACTCAACCGTGTCGGTATTTGTGGCCTGGGTAGAAAAGGAAATTCCGCTGCACTATCATGCCAGTCACACCGAAACCGTATATGTGTTGGAAGGAGAAGGCACCATGGAGTTGGGCGATTCTACCTTTGCGATACATCCCGGGCAGGTGCTGGTGATGATTCCCGGCACACACCATGCGGTAAAAAAAACAGGGGACACCCCTTTGAAGGCAATTTCCGTTTTTTCTCCAGGATTAATCACCCCTGATCGAATCCTGGTGGAACCGAAAAAGTGAAGTACCAAATCGCTTACACGGCAAGGGATTCAGCCGGGATTATCAACAAAACCCCTGATTTATCAACAAAAATCGCGATTTAATACTGTAAAACTTGACAGCTACATTGCGATATCTATATTTGCATGCAAATGGTATTAAGAATATCCGCGTTCGTCACAGCATATCTTCGATTAATCTAAATCCATTGTTTAACTTAATGAATCCTAACCATGAACAAAGCAGAACTCGTTGAAGCAATCGCAAAAGATGCGAAAATCTCTAAAGCTGATGCCAAGAAAGCATTGGAAGCTTTCATCACCAACACCGCAAAGGTGCTGAAGAAAGGTGATCGTCTTTCTCTCGTTGGCTTCGGTTCTTTCTCAGTTTCCAAAAGAGCTGCCCGCAAAGGCCGCAACCCGCAAACTGGCAAAGAGATCAAGATTGCTGCAAAGAAAGTAGTTCGTTTCAAAGCAGGTGCTGACCTCGCTTCCAAAGTGAAGTAAGTAAACGAAACAAAATCGCATCAGGGCCCTTCACCGACGGTGGGGGGCTTTTTTGTTGGGAAGGGATGAATGGTAGTCGCGAGTTTCAAGTCGCGAGTCGTGAGTTGGCTGCCAACGATAAGGCTTGACCTGTTCCGCGGGAGTAGCACATGGATGGAATACATTCAACGATACGCGATTGCGTGCTACAATGAATGAGGAATTAGGGATGGGGCCATCATTGGAATGTAGCTGTGTTGCACGAGAGGCTAATAGTCAACGGAAATTATTGACGAGACTGGAGGAAGTTGTTTACAGCACTGCATATTTACGCAACAACAAACGGGCGATCAGCCATCTTCTTTAGCATCATATCTAGAAAATAAAATGTACGGACATGAATATCCATGCATATCGTTTAAACTTGAGACTCGCCACCCGTAACTTGAGACTTACCAAAAAAACACGCCGTCCTGCCCGATCCTGAAAAAAAAGAATTTACTTCGCGACCTGAGCTATTTCATTCACATCAAATCAAACCCCAAACAGACATGGCGCATACAGACTTTGATCCGGATAAATGGGCAGAAGAAAATGGAAATATTTTCGGGCTTCCCTATTCCACATCCGACGCTTCCATGGTGGTGATTCCTGCACCGTGGGACGTGACCGTTTCTTACCGCGACGGAACCATTCACGGGCCTGAGGCGATCCTACAGGCTTCTTACCAGGTAGACCTCCTCGATCCGGTTTGCGGCATGGCATGGAAAAAAGGATTGGCGTTGGATGAAATTCCTGAGGATTGGAAATCAAAAGCAATCTCGCTTCGCAAACAGGCTGTCGCCTATTTGCATGATCTCACTTCCGGCAAAGAACTCCACCCTGAAACCATTCAGAAGAAGGAACCGGTGAACGCAGGATGCGAAGCATTCCACACCTATATATATGAACGCGCAAAACATTGGCTGCAACAAGGAAAGAAAGTGGCCATGATCGGCGGCGACCACAGCACGCCGTTCGGACTGATGCGCGCACTCGCGGAAAAACACCCGGGCATGGGTATTCTGCAAATAGATGCGCATGCGGATCTTCGTCATGCATTCGAAGGATTCACCTGGTCACATGCAAGCATCATGCACAACGCCATCACGCGTATTCCGGAAATAGGAAAACTGGTGCAGGTCGGAATTCGGGATTACTGCAAAGAAGAAACGGACATGATCGCCGCCATGCCCGATCGCATCAAAACCTATTTTGACCTTGACCTCAAACAAGCGGAGTATACAGGGAAAAGCAAAAAGGAAATTTTCACACCCATCGTGGAAGCATTGCCCCAGGAAGTGTATATCAGTTTCGACATAGACGGACTGGATCCGAAACTCTGCCAGCATACCGGCACACCGGTACCGGGAGGATTTGAATTTGAAGAAGCACTGTTCCTGATTCAAATGGTTTTTGAATCAGGAAGAAAAGTAATCGGTTTCGACATCAACGAAACATCCGATCCGCATTTCGGAAAAGAAGACGGCGACCGGTTCGATGCGATCGTGGGTGCAAGGTTGCTATTCCGAATGGCGAACATGATGTTGCATTTCTAGTTATTGGTTGTCAGTTATTGGTTATTAGCTTTTGCATCCATCGTTTACGTATAGACACATTTAGGTGCATGAAAGCAAGCCACTGACAAATGATTCTTGGGTTGGCGGCGGCGCGAATACGTTGCGCTGTAAATACCCCCGGACCGTATCAATGACATCCGGCCACCGTTGACCCACCTCCACTGCGTTACGGACTGGCATACCAACAACCAATAACCAACAACCAACAACCAACAACCAATAACCAATAACCAATAACCAACAACCAATAACCAACAACCAACAACCAATAACCAATAACCAATAACCTTGCATCTACAACAACTCCGAAACGAAGTCAACGAACTTTCTTCATGCATCACGGAAGAACGCAACCGTCGTTTTGATGATGTGTTGCAGCAACGAACAAGGTATGTGACCATCGCACTCGAAGACATCTTTCAGCCGCAAAATGCAAGTGCGGTTCTGCGCACGTGCGATTGCTTCGGCATCATGGATGTACACATCATCGAGAACAGAAACACGTATCGCATCAACCCTGATGTGGCGCTGGGTTCGTATCAATGGGTAGACATGCATCGATACAACTCGGAAGAAAACAACACGCGTGCTTGCATCGAACATTTGAAGAAGAACAACTATCGCATTATCGCCACCACACCACACGCAAAAGAAAATTCATTGGTGGATTTTGATGTGAATGCAGGTCCTTTTGCACTCTTTTTCGGAACAGAAAAAAGAGGCCTGAGCGAAGAGGTTTTGTCGCATGCGGATGACATGATCCGCATTCCGATGTATGGGTTCACCGAAAGTTTCAATATCTCTGTATCCGCAGCCCTGTGCATGTTTCAGGTTACACAACGTTTGAGATTATCAAATTCGAGGTGGCAACTTTCCGAAAAAGAACGTCTTGAAATCAAGTTGGAATGGCTCAAAAACCACCTGCATTATTAACAATTGGTTTTTGATAAACTGTCAACCTTCTTGATTTTTTTTCGTACTAATTCGCACTACCTTTACGTCAAACCAAAACTTTTTATCATGGGAAAAGGTGATAAACGTACCAAGAAAGGCAAGAGAGCTGCCGGGTCAACTGGAGTAACCAGGCCCCGGAAGAAGAAAGCCACTACCGTAGCCGCTGCTAAAAAAACGGCTACAGCAGCAAAGAAAAAACCTGCTGCTAAAAAACCGGCTGCCAAAAAACCGGCCGCCAAAAAACCAGCAGCAAAGAAACCAGCTGCTAAAAAACCAGCTGCAAAGAAACCAGCTGCTAAAAAACCGGCCGCCAAGAAACCAGCAGCAAAGAAGCCCGCTGCTAAGAAACCGGCTGCCAAAAAACCTGCTGCTAAGAAGCCCGCTGCTAAGAAACCAGCAGCAAAGAAACCCGCAGCAAAGAAAGCTCCTGCTAAGAAGAAGTAAGCAAGAGCAAATTGTATTTAAAAGCCCTGCGGTCCCGTGGGGCTTTTTTTTATTGTCCCAATCGCTAGTTAAAACTATGCACTTTTAGTGCAAGACTTTCAGTTGCTACCCAGCTTCGTACATTTGGTGAATGGGTAATGAACAAAGACGAGGTAGCCATACGGTGTCTTGGCTGACGGCGCATGTGGTTTGGGTTACCAAATATAGATATGAGGTTTTGAAAGGCGATGTTCAAAAGCGTTGCCGTGACCTGATAAAGCAAATCTGTGATGCGGAGGATGTGAAAATCCTGAAAGGTGTTGTCAGCAAAGATCATGTTCATATGCACATAGAATACCCTCCATCTAAGAGCATCAGCAATATTGTAAAACGGTTGAAAGGAAGAACATCTCGCCGTCTACAGGAAGAATTTCCGGAGGTTGGGAAACGGTATTGGGGCCAACATTTCTGGGCGATAGGGTATGGAGTGTGGAGTACCGGAAACATCACAGATGACCTGGTTCAGGAATATCTTGAACATCACAGGGGCCCATCAAACAGTGACAACAATACCATTATCCTTGAATAAGAATTTCATTCGTCCCATGTTTCAACCTATGCACTTTTAGTGCATACGTGGTTTAGTCTGAAAATTTCCGGATTGAATTACTTTACGCGACGGTCACATGCCCATCCCGCATCTAACCGATCATAGCGATCTGTTACCTGCCACCCGTAACGGAACGTATATATAAAGGTCATTACTTCCGGCACACATATGTATCCCATGTATCCGTCAGGCCGGGGAACTTTTCTGTTACCGAACATCTGTTCCAGTTCACTTTTCTTCCGATCCATCGCTTCACTTGACATCAGGTTCTTTTCTTCAATGCGCACCCACGTCTCAATTTGTTGTTCCCTGGAAAGCTGATGAAAATACAAATCGCATTGAGGTTCCGAAATCGGATACATCCTTCCCTCCACATGCACATGCCCGCTGCCGGATCCGAAGTTAAAACGCAACGATGCGTTACCTGCTCCCATCATTGTTTCCTGCAATCGAATTCCATACATGGAGATTCCCTTTTGCTGACAATCGGTGAGGTCCAGCATTTGCAAATGCATTTCCTTTTCCATCATCACTTCCGGATGAAATCCGGGTTCTCGCTGCATGGCATCTGACAACAAACGCATCAACCGGTTCATCGGATCCACTTCGGCATTTATGTTTCCGGGATCAAAAACCGGACGTTGATCTTGTGGTCGGGCAAAAGAAGTCATGCGTTTTTTTTGCGAAAGTAAAAACTCTTTACCTTCTTCAACCACTCATCCACCGTGTTTTTCATCACATGAATGCTGAAACAAAAAGAATCAACGATGCGTTTCATATTATAACAAGTGATTGCCCTGATGTGCTTATTCTATTTCAACCGTCATGGATAAACTCGAACCGAAAATCGGAAGGCTGTTGTTGTCGGAACCATTCCTGACGGATCTTCATTTCAAGCGATCAGTCATCCTCCTGACAGAACACAATGAAGGAGGATCGCTCGGCTTCGTATTGAACAAGCCCATTTCACTTACCATCAATGAAGCAGTCGACGACTTTCCAACTTTTGACTCCAACCTGTATCTCGGCGGACCGGTGCGTAACGATTCCCTGTACTTCATTCACACGTTCGGTGACAAGATTGAGGGATCCATCCACATTAAAAAAGGATTGTATTGGGGAGGAAATTTTGAGCAGCTTAAAGACTATGCATTAACGGGACAAATCCAGCCTCACCAGGTACGCTTCTTTATAGGTTATTCAGGATGGGGGCCCCAGCAACTGGAAAACGAACTCGGTCATCAATCGTGGGTGGTTGCCAACGGACGTGTAAAACAAATCATGCAGGAACCCACCACTACACTATGGAAAGACTTACTGAGCGGAATGGGGAATGAATATGCGATCCTATCCAATTTCCCCGACAACCCATCCATGAACTAAAACCTCTTCATTTCATTCATGAACGTGCGGTTATCTGCACCTGTTCATCCGCATGCATCCATTTCCGTCGGGCGATCAACGCATGTGAAATGCCATACATCGACACACTGCCGAAACCGGCGCACAACAGCACATGGTATGGAAACAATCCGAAGTCGCCATACACCCACGCCAGGTGACAGCCCCATGCGAAGTATACCGCAAAGAGCAATTCCACCCATGTAAGCCAGGACACCCGTGCGGACCGGTACAATATGTTGCCACCGGAATCACCCTTCCCGATGTTGAGTTTCGGTGTACGAACAAAAGGTGTTTTTCTTCCCAACCAAGCTTCGATCACTGCAAGTGCATTGTGCAAAGACATCCCCATCGACAAAGAAAGAAACATAATGAACTGCGGCAGGAAGGATCTGTTCTTAGCCTTTCCGGATCTATGCCAGGCAGCATAATAAAAAGCCAGCAGCACAACAAAACTCAGCAGGAATACACCTGCGAATCTGAACACCCAGTGATCACCTATCAAGGTGTGTTTGAATGTAAGCATGGGTATGCTCATCAACGCCGTACCCAAAATGCAAACGAACACAAAACTGTTCATCAGGTGAAAGAAAGCGTGCAACCGGTGAGCGCGTGACAACCCTTTTTTTCTGATCACTTGAGGAAGCAAAAGTCTGGCTGTTTCCGCTGCGCCTTTTGTCCACCTGAACTGTTGCGAGCGCAGCGCATCCATGGTGCCTGGTAATTCGGCCGGACAAACCACATCTTCCAGGTAGTTGAATTTCCAACCTTTCAGTTGTGCCCGGTAACTCAAGTCGAGGTCTTCGGTGAGGGTATCTGCCCGCCATCCTCCTGCATCCTCGATGCAACTCTTCCTCCACACACCTGCCGTACCGTTGAAGTTAATGAAATACCCCTTTGCATTCCTACCTCCTTGCTCAACCGTAAAGTGTGCATCCAATCCGAAAGCCTGCAACCTTGTTAGCATTGAGTACTCCCTGTTCACATGCCCCCACCTGCATTGCACCACACCGGTTCGGGGATCTGAAAAATGCGGAAGTGTTCTTTTCAGAAAGTCGGGATCCGGGATGAAGTCCGCATCGAAGATGGCAATGAATTCTCCCTTGGCGGATGCAAGTCCATATGCAAGCGCACCCGCCTTGAAGCCATCCCTGTTCCCGCGACGCACATGAGATATGTGCACACCGGTATGTTTCAATGCGTCTATCCTGGCTTTCACCAGCTGAACCGTATCATCGGTGGAATCATCCAACACCTGCACCTCAAATCTGTCAACCGGATAATCAAACGATGCAGCTGCATCCAGCAATCGCTCCACCACATATCGCTCGTTGTATACCGGAAGCTGAATGGTTACCATGGGATACATCACATCATGATATTCGCGTTCTACCGGCTGTTTCCTTTTTATATAGGCACGCAACAGGGTGAATTGAACGATGCTGTACAGCAGGATAAACAAAAGCATACCACCGTAGACAACCATTGAGAGGTAAACGGCATACATCATGTTCTGGCCTCCCTTTGCAGGGTTTCCATAGGGCCGTTCTCCAACTTCAACACGCCCCGTGGACATACGGTGGAACAAATGCCGCATCCCACGCAGGATGCGCGCACAACATCCTGGCCCCGCATGGCGTACCAGCGCACGTCGATTCCTTGTTCACAATACGTAGAACATTGACCACATGAAATGCACTGACCGCTGTTAACGGTGATGCGGTATTTCGACAAGCGTCGTTGGAACAACCCCATGTAAGCTGCCATCGGGCAACCGAACCTGCACCACACCCTGCTTCCGAGCAGAGGATAGAAACCAACACCGATCACACCGGAGAACATGGAACCTATTAAAAATCCATAGGGTCGGCGGAACCAGGTATAAATATCCACACCGGCAATGGAGCCCGATCCTGAAAAGTAACCATACAGTACCACTGCGGTCACAACAACAATGTATACCAGTACACCATGAATCAGCCAACGCTCCAGTTTCCAGGCGCGGATGGATTTGGATGACAAATGCCTGAACGAATCTCCGGCGGTTTCCGCCAATCCGCCGCAGCCGCAAATCCAGGAGCAATACCATCGCTTGCCGAGAAAGTAAGTTAGCACAGGCGTGAGCAACGCAAACCCGATAATGCCCCACACCAGGCATACCATACCCAATGTTCCTCCCTGACGCATGGCATCCAGGTGCCAGTCCTCAAAAAAGTAGTAATTCAATGGCCAGAAATATTTGATATCCTTGGCGAAGTATGCCTTGCCATCTTGCAATCCTTCCAGGATTTCCGGAACAAGATAAGCCAGGCATGTTTGTGCAGCCATTAACACAATGGTTCGTATCACCTGGTAACGATTCCTGCGGTACTTGAAAATGAACCGAATTCCGAGTGTCAGGATGAGAACGGTATATAAGGTTCCGTACATGAACCATTGCGATGCTTTCGCTCCCGAACCGTGAAACAACATGGCCAACGGATCGAACAAAGCAACAAGGCCGGTGTTGGTTTGTTCACCCAATCCGAGCATTTCAGGATACCAGTACAGCAATACATAAAACAAGGTAAGCATGGCTCCGAACACCCATGCCCATGTTCCGCGACTGGTCAGCGGGGCAAACCAGGTACCATTGTTCGGTTCCCCGACCTGTTTTACAACAAAGGTTCCGTAGGCATAGAGAACGGAACCGGTAATCAACATACCCAGGGTGGCCCACATCCATATGGCACCTGTTATTTCCGCACGGGTTGTAGCAAGTGCCATCAGGGCCAGAGCGATTACCACAAGGCCCGTACCCGAGGTACATTGCCAGGGGGTGGATTTCCGGTCACCCGTGGTCAGTGCCATATTGGAGGGTTCACTCATCGTCTGATGGCGTTCATGATTCTTTTCCAATTCTTTTGTTGTGGCGTTACCTGCAGACCCGTTTGGCTTTGGAGTTGCGCCATCCATGCCATTGTATGATCTTTCGAAAATTCGGGATCAAACGACGCGTCTTTCCACTCGCTCACGGCCTGCCCCAGGGAAGCGCCCGTTTCAATCCAGCGCAGACAAACATCCATGCGCAACCGCATCCCGATGGATTGAATACCCATCACCTTTTGTCCGGACGAAGCATAGGCGATTCGCAACGAACATTCCGACGACGCATTCACCCACTCGAAAAGATGCACATCATTTGTCGATGTTTCCGGGATTGCTCCATACGTTTGAAACTCCAGCCCAAAAAACTTTGCACTGTTGAACCAGGGGCCGGGTGCGTACTTTTCTTCCTTTTCATTGAGTATACGCGCCAGCGTTTTCCCCATCTCCCTTCCCGTGTACCAGACCTGCTCCACCGAACTGCGACCAGCCGGAGGATAGCGGTGCTGCACACAATCACCGATGGCATATATGCCGGGCAGGTTGGTTTCAAAACGTTCGTTGATCAGGATCCCTTTGTCCACTTCAATGCCACTTCCATGCAGCCAGTTCACGTTGGGTTCAACACCTATGGCCACGCCAGCAAATCCGCAGGCGATCTTTTCACCCCGACTGGTTTCCACTTCACGCAAAACTCCTTCCCGGCCGTGGAACGCTTTGACCTCCGTATCAAAATGCACGGCAATTCCTTTGCCCCTCATGTGCTTCTCCACCATGCCCGCTTCTCCGGCCGACAGTACCTGCTTCCAAAACCGGGATTCGCGAATCAGGTAGGTCACCTGGATATCTCTGCTGTGAAGCATTTCGGCCAGCTCCACGCCGATCAATCCCCCTCCGATCACCACCGCATGCGATGTATCTTGCGTTCGGGCCTCCATGCGTTCCAGGTCTTGCTTGAAATAAAGTCCTTGCACACCTTCCAGTTCTGCGCCCGGCACATTCAGTTTCACAGACCGGGATCCGGTGGCCAGAATAAGTAAGTCATACGCCACAACCTGACCGTTGTCGAGCCAGAGTTCATGCTCATGAACATTCACCCGGTTGACCCAGGCTTGCACCCGATCGATGCGGTTTTGTGTCCAAAAGGAATCAGGATAAGGTTGGATATCCCGGAACCGGAGTTGCCCCATGTAAACATACATCAGGGCGGTCCTGGAAAAGAATGAGGATGTTTCTCCTGAAATGACGGTGATGGCATCATCTCCCCATTTCCTGAGGTGCCTTGCCGCAGTAATGCCTGCAATGCCATTGCCGATGATGACGATCCTGCGCATGGAACAAATGTAGTGACGAATGGTGAATTACGCCCTGCGGGCGTGTAAATGGTTAGATGCTCCCTCCGGTCGCGTAAGGGCGCTACGCCGTCAATAGCTCCTTCCTGTCGCGTAAATGGTCAGTTGCTCCCTGCAGTCGCGTAAATAACATCCACCCACTAATAACTAACAACCAATAACTGATTCCCCGCTATGCCCGGGATCAACTTGAGACTTGAGACTTGAAACTTGAGACTTACAATGCGACCACCCTTCGGATGGCGTGCAGCAATTGTTCCGGTTCCAGGTTTTCACCCGTTACCACCAATGCGGCCTGTTCGTAAAAGGGTTTACGTGAAGCGAGATGTTCCTTGATATATGCCAGCAGTTCGTCCGGGGATTTTCCTTTCACCAGTGGGCGCACCTCCTTTGCATGTTGCAGGCGATACACCAGGGCTTCAGGCGTCATTTTGATGTAGATGGTAATGGCATCGTCATTCATCAGATCCATGTTGTTATTAAAACATGGTGCTCCTCCCCCTGTTGCCACCACCAGGCGGTTGCGTACACTTAATTCCACCACGGCTTCGTGCTCAAGGCTTCGGAATACCTCCTCGCCTTTTTTCTCAAAGATATCGGGAATAGACATGCCTGTTCTGGCCTCAATCCACGCGTCCATATCCACAAACTGCCATCCCAGTTTCCTGGCCAGCTTCTTGCCGATGGTGGTTTTGCCACAGCCCATGTATCCTATGAGGAAAATGTTCATCTGATTCCAAAAAAGAAAAGTCAGGATTCTTCCTTGGCGAAATGCTTCAGCACCATTTTATCCAACCAGGCAGGAAAGAACTTTCCTAACAACACGGTCAGTTTACCGTCGGTCGTCAACACGAGCTTTCGCCTGCGCTTTTCAATTGCATCCGCAACGCACACCGCAACTTCCTCCGCAGTCATCATCTTCTGCTCGTTCCTGGGTGAAGCACCCTGCTGGGAACCGTCGGCTGTCAATGCAGACATGCGGATGTTCGAGGCCGTAAATCCCGGACAGGCTATCAATACGTGCAATCCGTTGTTCAGGTTCTCACATCGCAAAGATTCAAGGAAGCCGTGCATGGCGAATTTGGATGCGGAATAGCCGGTACGACCGGGCAGGCCTTTGTATCCGGCAATGGATGACATACCTACCACGCTGCCTTTGGCCCCAAGTATATAAGGAAGGGCATACTTGGTGCAGTGAACGGTTCCCCAGAAATTGATATCCATCACCTGACGAATCACATCCAGGTTCACTTCGGCGAACAATGCCCGCATGGAAATACCGGCATTGTTAATCAGTACGTCTATGCCGCCGAACCGATCCACCGTCGCTTGCGCAAGTGCTTTTGCATCTTCCTCTGACGTCACATCCGACAGGAGCGCGAGGGTATCAACACCATCAGCGGTCAGCCGACTTTCGATTTCCTTCAACCGGTCTGCATTTCTACCTGTTACCACAACCCGGGCTCCACGCCGTCCGCACTCGATGGCCAATGCCTTTCCGATACCTGAGGTGGCACCGGTGATCACAATGACTTTTCCTTGCAGTTTTCCCATAACCGATCCAAAGAAAGTAAAAAGTTTGGTATGAGCGCTACGCTGTCAATGGCTCCTTTCAGTCGCGTAAGAGGGCTGCGTCGTAAATGGTCAGGTGCTCCCTCCGGTCACGTAAGTGGGAGGCGGTTACTATTCTTCACCCTTACCCCCTTACCCCCTTACCCCCTTACCACTTTACCTCTTTACCACTTTACCTCTTTACCCTTTTACCTCCTTACCCCTTTACCTCTTTACCTCTTTACCTCTTTACCCTTTTACCTCCTTACCCCTTTACGCCTACCCCAAATAAATTCCTAATATTGCGGTCCTAATATGCTGCAATGACCCTGTTCCCCCAAGAATCGCGAGATGCACTCTCAATGCTGGCGCTGCTGTTCCGCCACAGGAAGCTGCTAACCATCGTTGGCCTGGTTTCCCTGGTAGCATCGTTTTGTGTCACCATGATGATCCAGCCCAAGTACCTGGCATTTGGCATCATTTTCCCCACCAACAGCAACACCCGAAACGAATTGCTGAGCAATCCTCAATTCGGGTATGAGATCGACGCAGACCGCATGATGCAGCTGCTGGAATCGGAATACATCCGCAACACCATCATCGACAAACACCAACTGATCGAATATTACGACATTGATACCCTGGCGCTCGACTGGAAGCTCAGGCTCGACAAGCAGTTTGTAAAAGACATCACCTTTTTCCGGTCCAAGTATATGTCCATCGTGATCTCAGCCAACATGCACAGTCCGCAAAAGGCTGCCGCCATTGTAAACGACATCATCGACCTGGTGGACAAGTTCCAGGAAAAAGTACTGCGCGAGAACATGACCGGAGAATACGAGTTCCAGCACACACTGTATGTACAGAAGAAAGCAACGGTCGATTCCTTGCTCGAACGGATCTATGCCATCAAGAAACCAACCGGTCCCGAAGACCTGCTTTCCAATTATTTCATCATGGCCAGCCAGCAAAATGTACCCAAGGAAGCGTATGATTATGTGAACAGCACCGAGCTGGAAAACCTGATCAACACATACCGTTACCAAAGGGCACGACTGCAGGCGCTGACCGATGCCAATGAGAGTGCGCGGATCGCCCTTGAAAGACCCATCCCAAAAAACTACGTGATCGACCGGGCCAAACCTTATTATAAGAAATCATACCCCTCATACACCCTGAATTGCCTCATCGGAACACTGGGCAGCCTCCTGCTGGTGATCCTCGTACTGCTGTTCAGACGTAAATGGCAATCTCTGCAAACCGAAGTACGTGAGGAAGCTGGCGCTCATAGGGTGGCTTGACCTGCTGTTCGGTGTTGTATTCCTGGCAGCCTGGATCGGCTGGTTCTACTATATGTACCAGGAAAACCCGTCCGGGCTTATCAAAATCGCCATGCTTTTCGGTGCAGTACTAACCGGGTACCTGCTCCTGTTTCGCAAAGAACTGTTATACACCATTTGCCTGGTCTCCATCCCCCTGGCGCAACCCCTCGATCCGCTCAACAGCGGAAACATCCTCGACTTTCCATCCGAGTTCATCCTCTTCCTGCTGGGCCCCCTTCTGCTGCTTTCAGTGATCAGGGACAAAAAGCTCGGGCATGTTTGGTTTCACCCGATGACCATTCTGCTCCTCTGTGACATTGCATGGATCACCATCGCTTCCATTACCAGCACACTTCCGGAAGCTTCGGTGAAACGCTTGATCATGCGTATCCTGTTTATGACCCTGTTCTACATGGGTATGATCCGGATGGCAGGGTCCTCCCGTCTTGTCGGAAAATATTTCGGATTGTACATCATCGGAATGCTGGCCGTTATTGTGATGGTATTGCAGAAACATGCTACGTACGACTTCGTACCCCAGGTCTCCTTTATTATCCCGCAACCGTTCTATCCGGACCACACGGTGTACGGAGCGGCACTGGCCTTTGTCATTCCCATTGCATGGTACTTCCGTAAAATGGCACGACTTCACTCACCCTATATGCTGGTCCGATGGATGGCTACGTTGGCCATGGCCGTTCTCATCATCGCATTGATCCTGTCATATTCCCGGGCCGCCATCCTGAGCCTCTTGCTGACGCTGTTGCTGTTCGGCCTGATCCGTTTAAGGATTCGTTTCTGGCAGATCCTTGTTATCCTGATCACCCTGGGAGGCATCACTTATGTGAAATGGGTGGATATTTACAACGAGGTACGACAGAATGAATCGGTCAGCAACAGCCACAACGTGTCCGAACACTTCTCTTCCGTGACCAACATCCGGTCAGATGCTTCCAACCTGGAACGCATCAACCGATGGACATGTGCATGGCGCATGTTCAAGGAAAAACCCCTCACCGGATGGGGGCCCGGCACCTACCAGTTTCAGTACGGACAATTCCAGACCCTGTCAGACATGACCTATATCAGCACGCGGTATGGCAACCGCGGCAATGCCCATTCCGAATACCTGACCTACCTGTCTGAAACCGGCTGGCCCGGATTCCTGTTGTTCCTGGTTATCTGCGGTTATGCGATGGCCATGGGACTGAGAAACATCTATCGGGCTGCCACACCCGAACAACGCTGGCTGGCATTGGCACTGACCGGCGCCCTCACCACATTCATGATCCACGGACTCTTCAATGCCTTCATTGACCAGGATAAAATGGCCGTACTTGTATTTGGTGCCCTGGGCGGCCTTACAGCCATGGACCTGAAGAACGCACGAACCCATGAAGCCTGAAGGTCGGCAAGGTATAGGGCGCTACCTGCTGTGGACCGTCTGGTGCCTGGTATTGATGGCACTCACAGAAGCGGCATACCGTTATCAATGGTTCGACTTCTACCAAACAGAACTTGTTCACCTCAACCCACCCAAAGACCTGACGCCTGACAATACACGCAAAACCGTTCTGGTAATGGGCGACTCCTTTTCCGCATCGGCACCCTCCTATGTGGATGTACTCCGGAAACGTCACCCTCAATACCGCTTCGTGAACAGTGCCGTACCGGGAACGTGTGTCATACAAGCCGGCTACATGGCGCCCGGCCGAATCGCAACATTCAACCCGGACATTTTGATCTGCCAGATATACTGCGGCAACGACCTTTGGGATATCCGTCACAGCTATACATCGCCGAGCCGCCTGCGCAACCTGTACTGGCAAATGAGTGACCATATGCGGGTACTGGGCTGGATCAATTACAAGCTTGCACTGTGGGCCACGGGAGAAAATGACAGCCTGCTGATACAGGCCAAACAGAAAGAATCCTTTTCTCCGGATGACTACTCACCCCGTGAAAAGATCATCCTGTCCAGCGAACCGGACCTGGTTGCCTCTACCCTCTCCCTGCTGAATGAAAGAAATGAGGATTTTAACAAACTTTGCCATAGCTTTGATGAAATTGTTGATGTGGTGTCTCCCCGAACCCAAACCTTATTTTTGATTATTCCTCATGCCATGCAGGTTGATAGCTCTTACTGGCAAAGATGGCGGCAATTGGGCGCTACCGGTGATGTAGCGATCGATACCCTGCCCTCTTCGTTCACCCATCAGCTGGCCGAACATTTCTCCCGAAACAAAAACGTGCATGTGCTGGATGCCACCCTGGCGCTGAGGACAGGAGAAAAACAACAGGCTGTTTATTTCGCCAATGATCCTCACCTGACGCCCTATGGTCAGCAGGTGGTGGCCGATTTCATATCAGAACATGGCCTGACACATTGAACGTATTTCGGAAATACGGGCCTCCCCTGATCGTCAATACCTCCGCTGCGATGGTGTTGATTGCGCTGCGCTTTTTTCATTTCGGACCGGAACTTGACAACCCGCATGTATGGCGACAGTCGGATGTGGCCTTTGTAATCCGCGATTTTTACCGCCATGGCGTGGATCTGTTGCACCCGGCGGTATGCTGGATGGGTAACCATAAAACCCTCATCTTCGATTTCCCCATTTACCAGGCCATTACTGCCTTGTTATCCGGCCTGATGGGACCCTCACTCATCACCGCACGACTGGTGGCCCTCATGTTCTTTGTCTTCAGCGCACGCTACCTGTACCTCATCGCCGTTGAACTGCTCGACATTCCCTCAGGCCGTGTTGCACTGCTGATCTACCTCATCACACCCCTGTCGCTGTTTTATTCACGTGCCGTACACGTCGACTTCACCGCCATGTGCTTCTCCCTCGGCATGACCTACCATTACTTGCTTGCCATCCGGAACAACAACATGAAGCATCTGCTCATCGGTACCGCACTCGCCCTGTTCGCCTGGCTTGTGAAAGCACCCTATGTCTTTTATATGGTGTTCCCACTGGCATGGGAATACTTCCGGCAACCCAACAAAAAATGGCTGTTGTTCAGGTCTCCGTTGCTGCTCATTCCTATTGCTGCATTCTGGGCCTGGACCCGCCATGTATACCAGGTAAACGGGGAGGCACCCGACTGGCATTTCATTCCAAACTACCGGCTGTTCAACGACAACAGTCATTGGTACTACGGAACATGGCAACAACGAACCGACCCGGAAAACTGGCTGTTGCTCATCCGGCGACTACAAAATGAAGCAGCCGGTTGGATCACCAGCGGGCTGGCGATTCTGGGTGTGTTCTTCAGCCTCCGGATCAAAAAAAATGCGACCCTGTTGCTCTGGCTGCTAGGGGTTGTGGTTTACCTTGTCATTTTCTTCAACCTGAATGTGATTCACAATTATTACCAGATCCCGTTCGTGCCGCTCATCGCCATCTTTGCATCCGTAGGTATCCAACGCGGCCTTGCATTCGCATCCCGCAGTGACAAACGACTTACCATTGCCATCATCCTGATGGCCATTACCGGCGAAAACCTGTTGTTCGCCGAACAGAACTATTACGGCAAACCCGATGGCCTTTATTCAGTCGGACATGTCATCAACCAGGAAACACCGCCGAATTCACTGGTACTCGTTTCATCAGGCGGACTCACCGTTCATTGCCCGATCATCCTCTATGCAGCCGACCGCACCGGTTGGTCGGTGCCGGCCCAGGACCTTTCAGCAAAAATCGCATTGAAACTCTACCAGGAAGGTTGCCGGTACATCATACTTCACAGACCCGATCTGCCGGGTGGCGAGTTCGAGCAGTTCATCACTTACTTCTCATGGAAGAAAGTCATGGCACCGGATGAGCAGGAAGTGATCATTTGCGACATGACCAAAAAGGCGGATGGAAGTCCGTACAACGGTTTTGACAACACCCCATCCGTCAACGACACGCCGTAACGCGGAAAAGCAGGAATTGCTCCCGCCACTTTTTATTTTTTTCCGTCAACTGCAGCGTACACCCGTTTTGTTCAGCCAGGTTACCTATCAATGGCACATCACAGTTTTCCGACAAGATCATCCATGCAAATCCATCCTTTGAAAGATGCGAGGGTAATTGCATAAACAGATTCCTGAAGTAGTCGTGCTCGCGGCCGCAATACCAAGCGTGCTCACTGAGGTTACCCGGATCTTTGGCGTAATAGGGTGGATTGATAAGTACACGATCAAATGCCATTCCGGTATATGCCGAAAACAGGTCCGATTCACATACGCAGGCAGACACACCATTTGCACAAACATTCTCCATCGCATTCCGCACCGCATCCGGGTGAATGTCACAGGCATAACATGCACCTCCTTTCAATGCGGCCTGTACGGTCAGAATGCCCGAACCACAACCCAGCTCAAGCACACGAAGCCCTGACAGATCAATACCCTGCAGCATGTCCAGCAAAATCCGGGTTGAATGGGTTAAAGAGGGATGAAACACACCCGGTTTGATCACCACCCGGATTTCACCATAGCTGTATTTACGAGGCACTGAAAAGTACCAGGCAGCACCTTTTTTCAGCACCGGATGAACCATACGTTTCAGCAAATCGGTCACCATGGCTATTCGGCGTAAAAACCTTCCTTTTCAGGGCGGCGGTACTTCCATATTTTTTGCAGGAGTTTTACTTCCAGCGGTTGTTCATATATGCCACTGTGATAGCGCCACCCCGAGGCCATGCGCATCACCGTTTTCTTCCATCCGCGAATACGGAAATCAGATGCGGTGGGATGGTAACCGTTGAGCACGGTCTCGAAGTTGCGGATGCGATCTACCGCCGCTCGTGTGAGCCAGGGCGTCAGCGGATTCCTTCGAAGGTCGAAGTTCTCCCAGGAGGGAGATAACCAATCTTCCAGGTGCTGCGGAAATTGAAACCCTGCCTCTGATACCTCTTTGAACAAATCAGAACCTTCGGTCGGCACCGGACTGTAGGTATAGATGATGATTTCCGCCTCTGGGTTGATCTCTTTGATCTCCCTGATAAACGCAATGTCCTCATCAATCTGCTTCAGTACCTCTACTTCCGTTTCGGCCGGAAGTCCCAACACAAAAGAATATTCCGGAACAATCCCGATGCGTTTCAACCGCGCCGCAAAGTCTTTGATCTGCTGCCCGGTTTGCGTACCGCCCTTATCCATCCTTTTCAACACCTCATCATTGCCGGTCTCGGCACCGAAAAAAATCATTTTGCAACCGGCATCTCTTATTTTTTGCAACGACTCATCACTGTACTTGTGCAACGTATCAATCCTTCCCTCGCCCCACCATTGCATGCCTTCGGATGCGATCAGTTCCGCAAACCGCACCGTACGCGCTTCGCTGACAAAAAAGTTGTTATCGTGAAATTCAATGGCGTCGGCACCGTAGGTTTTTTTCAGGTGCATCACATCACGGTGGATCCTTTCTGCAGACATACCCTTCCACCTTGCCTTGTATATAGGCACCACCGCGCAAAACGAGCAGGTGAACGGACACCCGAAGCTGGAATGATACGCAATGGTACGCTTGCCAAGAAAAGTCCGCCCGAGGTAACGATGCATGTCGTAAAAACCCGACAGGTAATCGTACGGCAGCGCAGGCAACGCATCCATGTCCGGCAACTGTGCGGCCGGATTCCGGATGACCTGACCCTCTTTTTTGTAGATCAGGTTTTGAATGGACGACACATCACTGCCCGCCTTCACCGCTTCCAACAATGTCGGGAATGCATGGTCTCCCGGACCATGTATGATGTAATCCACCCAACCCGAATCCATCACCGTCTTATATTGGTTTGTAGCGAAATACCCGCCCCAGATAACCACAAGCTCCGGGTACCTGGCCTTCATATGTTTGGTAATGGGAATGGCCTGACGGAGTTGCGGACCAGGCATACAGGTCAGCGCCAGCACAGCGTATTCACCTGTTGCCAGGTAGGCATCTATGACTTCCTCCGGATCCGGTTCGAGGTTGCCGTCAACAAACACATACGGAACCTGCCCGTGAATGGAAGCAGCCACCTGCAGGATGGAATTGGGGATCCTGTGTTTGGCACCGGCGCTTCGCGGATTGAACAGTATGACCTTGCCTGTTTGCATAAGGACTCAAAGGTAAGGAAGTAAATGTTGGCCGCGGAAGGTGTCAATGCGCTGCACGGTAAATAGCTCCCTATCGGTCGCGTAACTATGCTACGCCGTAAATGTACTGCGCGGTCAATGGCTCCCTCCGGTCGCGTCAATGACGTTCCGCCACCCATTTACCAATGACTATTGACTATTGACTATTGACTAATGACTTACGACTTAATCGTTCATACTCCCTCCCGTACGATTCCACCATCGATGCAACCGAATGCACGATATTCCCGGAAGTACGTGGAGGCATCTGCAGAAAAGCCTGCACTGCATCCGCTAATTCAGGGCAGGTGTTCCCGACATGCCAGTGATCGCCCACAGCGTTATCTCCTACCGGGCGGGTCACCACCCGCATGCCCTGGCTCAATGCCTCGAAGGGCACCATGCCGAATCCTTCGTACAGGGAGGGTTGCAAAAGCACTTTGCTTCGCTTCATCCACCTGATCACTTCATCACGCGGCACCTGACCGGCAAGCACAATGTTCTTTTGCAAACCCGCGTCGTTGATCTTCCGCATAAGCATCGACCGTTCCGGCCCGTCGCCCAGGATCACTGCACGCAAGTTTGGATGACCGGCTATGAGTGTTCCCACCACATCCACAAAATCTCCGAAGGCCTTGCCCGGCACCAGGGATCCCACACCCAGCACATCCACATCCCTTTCCATGCCACCCTCACTCAGCTGTATATGATGCGCAATCGGAATCACTGCATCAGCCCGCCTGCCCGTTGTGTTCGCAAAGGCCTGGTCCTGACGGTTACATAAAGCCACGCAATGAACCGAACGCATGCCTGGCAGTTTCAGGTAGGCATTGGATGGCAATGCATCCTGCCCCATCATCGTGCATACATGGGGAATTCCGTGTCGCTTTGACCATCGGGATGCAAGCCAGGCTGCCTCGGTCAGCCACATGGAATGAATGAGGGTCAGCTTCGGCATCGATCGGAAATAGCGACCGGCCTGTGCCCATGCCATCAGCCTGAATGGAAAGCGCCGATCTTCTCCGCCGCAAGGATACACACGGATGCCATGCCAGTCGTACGGTTCGCGGGTATATGGATACTGCAAGGTAATCACGGAATGCCTGACACCCGGAGCCGCCTGTTGCAACCCGAACACCAGGTCCTGTACACCTGGTACGCACGTGGTGTCATTTTCATCGGCGGGGAATCCGGGGACAACAAAAAGAATGTGATCAACGGATTTCATAGAGGATCCATCCTTCGGCCAATGATGCATTCACATGGTCAAGTTCAAACTGGTCTTTGATTTCCTGCCAGTGACGCATCGGGTTTTGACCGGCCCATTGAGACGAGAAAACATCACCGTTCAGCAGCAGAAAATCGCCGGGTTGAACAATACCAATATCATCCTGCCAGATATCTGTCATGGGATTCTTCACCCCGTATGTGGTTAATGCAGGTTGCATACCAAACACGTACAAAGTGTGGCCCGGAGGCACCAGGCGAATGACCTCTGTGGCCGCTTGTTTTTCTTCCCTGCAATACCTGACAAACGAAGAGAAAGAATAGGCAAACAAGGCGAACTGCAACAACAGCAAAACCACACATCCGAACACACGCAAACCGGCCATCTGGCTGAACCAGTTCCAGGCCCTTGTAAAAGCGGGATAGAACAGCAACACAACCACAGGAAAAGCCAGAACGAAAAACCGCTGATTCTGGAACGGGATGCCTCCGAGAAACACTACATATAAAATCACCGAAAACCACAACCAGTTGGCCGGGCGTTTGGAGAAGTCCTTTTTTCTCAAAAAAGGCAGCAACGGCACACTGATCATCAGGTACCCCGCGTGCCCGAATACCGACAGCATATACATGCCATTGGGTACGGTATATTGCATCCTGCCTGTTGCATCGAATGTGTTTTTAAAAAGGTTGAAGGGCGACCACTCCTGCAACAGCTCATGGCTTTGCACCACAGGCCCCGAGCGATTAAACCACCATTGCGGCAATGCGACCAGCACCGCGGCCAGAATCACACCGGCCACATGTTTCACTTTCCATTCTGTGGCACCCGTACCTACCTGCATCAACAGCAACGGTGCCAGCAACACAGCCACAGGGAGCCGCGTGCATACCGCAGCCATGGCAAATACACCAGCGAGCCAGATATCCAATGACCTGCCGCTTGTGTAAAACCGGATCCGTCGATCCAATGCCAGCATAAAAAAGGCCGTAGCGGTCATATCCGACATCACAAACAAAGATGCCCGCATAAAGTATGGGGCAAACAACAATGTCAGTATTACATAGAGTTGAACCGGAGGGCCGGTTGTTTTGTGGATCTTGGGTATCAGCTGAACCACCAAGGTTATCACCACGGCGAATGCCATCATGGATACCATCTGCATAACAGCAGCGGTGTGCACGGTGAACCAGGAGGCCAGCGCACCAATCAAAGGATACATCACGGGCCAGAAGAAAGCCCCTGGATGTGACCCGCCTTTCAGGTAATCACGTATGGCCAGGGCATAATGAAAATACGTATGACTGTCCTGGCCATAAAGTCCGTTAAACCCGGTCAGACGTAGCCCGAACCAAAGCCCCAGCACAAGTCCGAAGGCACACTCTACACCGTATTTCCTGATCCAGTTCACAGAAGAAATTAGATGTTAAATTTTAGATGTTAGAAATTAGGATATGACGGCGGGCAAACGAAAAACAAATTTCACTCCCCAAGACGGATTTTCAGCCAGGGAAACGGAATATCTTTCCACCGAAGGGCCTTTCTCCAGCCACCATACCAGTACATAACTTCCACCGGATAAGGCTCAAATGAAAACAATCCGTGACAAAAGTAACGTTCACACATCGCCTCCACACCCAGGTTTTCGTAATATTTACGACTCCGCTCCCTGGCAGCATCCACCTCCGTTTGTTTATACATAGGTGAATCCAGCACATGCAGTTCGCCGCCCGGGGTAGCAAAGTATTTCAATCGGTTCAACAGGGCAGGCACATCCGGAAAATACTGGATGCTGCTGTTCAGTATGATCACATCAAAATATGCCGGAGGGAAGATGTCCTGAAAAACATCACCGTAACAAAAATGGATACCTGCACCCTTGAATACCCTTGCCGCCTGTTCCAGCTCAACGGTATTCATATCAAGGCCGACCACTTCGGTATTGATCTTTCTGCGCATGGCGAAAGAAAACCAACCGTTTCCGCACCCCAGGTCGAGGACGCGACCGGGTGAACATGTACCAAGGTAATTCAGGAAACGCATCATTGATTTTTTTCTCAGTTGCCACTCCTCCGCATGTACATGGCGTTTGGGCAGATCGGGGAGTCCGCAAACCTCCTTGTCGGTATACAGCCTGCTTTCCCGTTCCCTTACTTTCAGGTAAACTTCTTCGAACGGGAGCCGCTTGCTGAGCAAACGAACACCGTTCACAACTTCCAACTCATGATTCATTTTCCGTACGTTTTGTAGTACCACATTCCCAGGCGTGCTGCGCCTGAAGCCAATCTCTTCTTTATCGCGTACGGACGCAATGCATGCCCTTGCTTTCGGGCCTTCTCCCACTCCACTTCGTTCACCACATGGCGAACTGCAAAATCGTAATATTTTCTTTGATATGTTCGAATAAAATCAAGATCCCTGTCGGTGGTCGTCGCCCAGTCGCCCGAAGCAAGCACCTTTCCATCCAACTCCCGGTGCATGGATGTTCCCCGGATCGGGTAGGCCACCGTGATGGTAAATTGATCCGGCAATGACGATTTAAGATGACGAACCGTTTCCCGGATATCCGCTTCGGTTTCTCCCGGATACCCCAGCATGATGAAAGTACCCGCCTCGATCCCATGGCGGCGTGCAGCCCTGATCATATCCCGCACATGCAACACGTCCACACGGCGGTCCATCGCATCAATCACATCCTGCGACCCCGACTCGGCACCGATCCATATCCGGAAGCACCCCATGGCTTTCAGGATACCCAATACTTCTTCGTTCATCCGGTCGGCACGTGTGATGCATTCGAATTTCACTTTCAACCGGCGCGATGACAACTCCTCTGCCAACGAAGCCAGCCAACGGTAACTGACGGTGAACACATCATCCACAAACCAGAAGGTATCCGGCGCAAAACGTTCACTCAGGTATGCCAGTTCATCTGCAACGTGTGCGGGAGAACGGCGCCGGTAGCTTTGTCCGTATACCGCCGTACTGCACCACTTGCATGTATACGGGCATCCGCGCTGCGTACTGACCGACATGGCACTGTGACCATGGTGGTGTTTCCAGGTATTAAGATAGGCCTGCATGTCCACCGACTCCCGGTCGGGATAAGGCAACACATCGAGGTTTCTTACTTTTTCGCGGGCAGGGTTCCGCACTACTTTTCCATCCTTCATCCAGGCAATGCCGGGAAGAGAACACCACCCTGTATCGTTGCTTCGCCACGCTGCGAGAAGCGCAGCTGCCGTTTCCTCACCTTCTCCCACAACCGCAGCATCAGCGCCGTGACCTAGGTATCCTTCCAGGTTGTGGGTCACATCGGGTCCACCCACCAGTATGCGTGTTCCCTGCAACGAAGGTTCATTCCGGATCCACTTCATGATTTCAACAATGCGGGGCTTCGTCATCAGGTTTGCATACAGTCCGATCACCGGTGGCATCTTTTCAAGGATATATGCTTTTTGTGCATCAAAGGATGAGAACGTGGTATCCAGCACATCCACATAAAACCCTTGTTGTTTGAGGTATGCCGACACATAAAGGATACCCAGTGGAGGATATGGCTTCATGATCTTCTGCTCCCTGGGATCATCCGCCAGGCAATAACCGTGTGTCAGCAGGATATCCATCAGTTTCTTCTGAGTGCAATCAGGTAATGATCCGACAGGTAGGAAAGAAACGATCTGTGGATCAGATTCCGGTCCCTGCGTGCAAGCGACGACAAGGCATCGGGGTTCTCATTAAAATAAGATTCCATAAAGGAGGGTGGCACAAAGAATCCCACCGGTTGCGTTTCAATGATCGAAAAATGCCGTGACAACAGTTTGCCAATCCGGGCCGGCGTATAGTACCATGTATCCACATGTCCATCTCCTACCCTGGCCCGCACAGGGCCCTTCTTCCATCGCCTGCCCATGGACAACCATCGCAACCGCACAGCGAAGTAGAACATCTCCCACAGGCATACGGGCGGCATGATCACCGCCACCACCAATCCGCCTGCCGGCAACGCTTCATACAACCTGGCAGAAAGCGAAACAAGGTCGGCGGGCGACAAACAATTCCATCCGCCGAAATCCGAAAACACCGCATCAGAGGGAGGGAGCACATCATCCGTATTGCACATATCCAGCTGCCTGAAACGGATGCCATGAATGGCTGCTTTTTCGCTTTTGGTTCTCGCTACATCCAGCATGGGTTTTGACCGGTCCGTGGCAGTCACGTGGTGTCCGCGGCTGGCCAGGAACATGGCATCGGTTCCGGTTCCACAATTCAACTCCAGGATGTGAAGAGGAAGCGTTCCGGGAAAATGCCGGTCCAGCGCATCCCATACCATGGCACGCTGGTACCTGCCGATACGGGTTTGCGTAAAATCCGTATCATAGGCATCTGCCACACCATCAAAAGGCGCGCTTATGCTTCCGTTGTTTCCCATTTTCGCATGCTTCCTGCATCCAGCCAGGAAGCAGGGTAGTAATACAACAATGACAAAGCTGTTCTCAGGGAATTGCGTTCAATCTTTCCAGGTGACACCAGCAACTGTTTCATTTTTCTGCGCGCCTGGCTGCGCCTGAACCTTTTGTGCATATAGCGATGCAACCGGCGGTAGTATTCCGGAGGGAACGTGCTGCGGAACATCAATGCCAGGTCATCCGAATCCACCCAGTTGGCCTTGGCCGACAGCTCGGCCTTTACCCTTTCATGAAACGGTGTTCCGGGCAAGGGATAGGAAACGGATATGCCGATGTCGTCCGGCATGAGCTCATCCACCATGGCCATTGTTTTGCGGATGTCTTCCCTGGTTTCTCCGGGGTAGCCCAGCTGTAAAAAAAATCCCACACGGATGCCGTGGCGTTGCATGGCCCTGGTTGCGGCATGAATCTGTTCAACCGTGGTTCCCTTGTCCATGGCATCCAGCACATGCTGCGATCCCGACTCGGCGCCCACCCATATCTCTTCGGCGCCTGACGATGCCAGCGCCTGGAGGGTGTCATCCTGTAGCAACAGATCCACCCGCGACTGGATCTTATACCGCGGACGCACACCTTCTTTATCCAATGCCTCCCGAAAACGTTGCACCCATCCAGGCTTCAGTCCGAAAATATCATCGCTCATCCAAAAATGAGTGGCACCGTGTTCCTTCATCAACATGGCCATTTCCGCTGCCACTCTTTCCGGCGACCGCGAATGGTAGCGGTTCCCGTAGATGGGTTTGGCGCACCAGTTGCATTTAAACGGACAACCGCGTGTGGTGGCCATATTGAGAGAGAAGTATCCGTGCGCCTTTTTCCATATCGACCGGTACGCGTCCATGTTCACCAGGTCCCAGGCCGGATCGGGCAACACATCAAGGTCGCGCAACACCTCACGTGGCGCTGTTTTTTTCAACGTCCCATTTTCCAGGTATGCCAGTCCGGGTATTCCGGCCGGATTGTACGTTCCGCTTTCCAAACCATGGAGGACTTCCTTCAGTGTGTATTCTCCTTCACCGATAATCACCGCATCGGCACCCTGTTCAAGGTACATGGCGGCGTGGTCGGTGGCATCGGAACCGGAAACCAGCACATGACACCCCCTCTGTTTGGCCATGCGGATCATTTCAAACGCGGCATCGCGCATGGCGGTGAGGCACATCTTGGTGAGGTAGTTGAATCCGTCGTCGTACAACACCAGCACATCCGGTTTGGAAGAAAGATGAGTTGCAATGCCGTCAGGCCCCGCGGCCAGGTTGCTGTCGAAAAAATCCAGCGGAAATCCCTCCGACCGGATCACCGATGCGGCGTACAGCGTACCCAATGGAGGATACGGTTTTGCCGTGGCCCATTGTTTGGGATCCAGTTGATAGAAGTAAGCATGTGACAGGAGGACGCGAAGCATGCCTATGGGATTTCTAGTGGGATGGCAAGATCCTGTTCCAGCTTTTTCACGCGGGCCATGAACCGGCCGAGTACGCGTTTCTGGAAATGTTGCGGATGATGTTTCGACACATACCGCCTGGATTTCATGGCCACCTGAAAATCCTCCGTTTTGAAATGACTGAATTTCTTTTCCCACACCCGCATGGTGATCCGCATGAAGCGATGATCAAGAAAATCACCGAATGCGCCCTTCAGCAGATATTCACCCATGCGCTTCCACCATCCCTTCCGTGCAGGGTCGGAAAGGGTTGCTTCCGCAGCAGACAATGCGTTGGGCAGATGCGCATGCATCCACGGGTTGGCGTCCATCAGCCGGCGGTATACCTCTGCACCTGAAAGGGGCATCAGTGTTGCCAGCTCGGTTGCCGTGAAATGATTTTGTTCTTCGATCCGGAGGTGATCGGTATCAATGAAATAATTCAGGCAAAAGTATTTGTATGAATTCAGGAGGAAGACCTTCTTGAAAGCGATCAGCAATGTGCGTGCAATCCACAACCGGCCCGGGCGGGTAACAATGAAGAAATCAACATCCGCATCCCGGTCAAAGTAGTTTTTCGATAGGGATCCCGACAGGCACACGCATTCCACAAACGGGAAAGCGGTGATCAGTCTGGCCCTGCGCAAAGCGACCGGCATTACGGATGCCGCCATGGCATTTCCTTTTTCCCGGCGGGCAACCAACGCCGGATCACCATGAAGCGAATAGTACGCACCTATCTTGTGAACCTTGCCGGAAACAACCAGTTGCTGAAGAACGGCATCCAGCCTGGCCGGATCTTTTTCAACAACCGGCAGAAAGCGGCCTATTTCAGGTTGCGTAAGGGGATATTTGAAAACGTCAAAGTAAGCCAGCGCACGCAGGATAGACATATCCAGCGATTTCAAATGCTGTTCAGTTCCGGCATCAGGCAAACGTATGTCGCCATGCGCCATCAAGGCGAGGGAAGTGTGTGTGCGGCCATCGGAAAAAGCAGGAGCGGTACCTTGCAGGTTATACCCTGAAGAGTTTCTTCATCTCCTCGTACGACCTTTCCAGATCCACGTGGATGTTTTCCCAGGGTTGTTCCGATTTCTGTGCTTCCAGTTTATCGCGAAGTTCATTCAGGTTGTCGAACATCAGCGCCACTTCTTCCAGGAAGGTATTGAAACGATTGCGGATGCCTTCGAACTTCAGTTCGTCAGAAGGCTGGTTGTTCCGCAGTTGATCCCGGAGGTCTTCCAGGTCGGCTTGTGCCCGTTTCAAACGTTCAATGATCTGGTCGGTGGTTTGAGCCAAAGTAGCTTCCATGATTGCGTGTTTTGTGATCTTCTCAAAGGTAGAAAAGTTTTGAAAAGAAGCGATGCTAGTCAGAAGTCGTTAGTCGTTAGTCCTTAGTCAATACGCTGCGCTGTCAATGGCTCCCGTTGGTCGCGTCAATGGCATCCGACCACCTATTGACCCGCCTTCACTGTGTTACGGACGGGCAGGCCATTGACTATTGACTATTGACTATTGACTATTAACTATTGACTATTAACTATTGACTATTAACTATTAACTATTAACTATTAACTATCAACCATTACCCATCCGTCATTCGTAATTTTGTGGAATCCATCAAACACCTGCATCTCACTAAAAAATCCAATCCGTACCAAACATGAAAAAGCTCATCTTCATTCTTGCCGCCTTCCTGGCACAACCGGTTTTCGCACAGGAAGCAACGGACATCACTGCCAAATCCGACATTCGGCATGTAACCGTTTACCTTGACGGTGCCGAGATCACGAGGGAAGCCAACGTGAACCTTGCTTCCGGCAGAAACCGCATCCTGTTCAAAGGCCTCTCCCCACAGGTCAACCCCTCCAGCATCCGGGTGACCTCTGCTGAAGACCTGAGCATCCTGTCCATCAACAACGAGATCAACTACCTCGACCATGAGGAGAGCCAGCCGCGTATTGCCATGCTGCGCGACTCTGTGGAGAAAGTGAACCGGCAGCTGACCCGCGTCAACGACGACCGCGACGCCTATAACACCGAAAAGAACATGCTGCTCAAGAACCAGAGCCTGGGTGGGCAAAACAACGGGGTATCCGTGACCGATCTGAAGCTGGCAGCCGACTACTTCCGCAACCGCATCCGCGAGATCAACAATGCCATCTCCGACCTGAACGAGCGCTCCACTGAACTCACCAAAACCCGCAACCGCCTGCAGCAACAGCTGAATGAGTTGAACGCCAAAAGTCAGTATGTGCGCGGCGAAGTAACCATCACCGTGAACGCATCCCGCACCACCAGCACCAGGATCACCCTGAGCTACATGATCCGCGACGCCGGTTGGGTACCCGTGTACGACATCCGCGCCACCGACGCCAACCAACCCATCCAACTTACCTACAAGGCCAAAGTGTTTAACAATTCCCAGATCGACTGGAAGAACGTGCCCCTCACCCTCTCCACCGCCAACCCGTCTCAACAGGCGAGCAAGCCGGAGCTGAATCCGTGGTACCTGGCATACCGCAACATCGGTGGTAAAGCCATGGCGAACTTCGGCACGTTCAATAAACAGGAACCGGAAATGTTGATGGTGCCGGATCAAAAAGCCAGGGAAGAAGCCGCACCACGCAAAGCGTACGGCAATGAAGGGGTCACGTTGGATGAGATCCGGAAGGATAGCGGATACGGAGAAACCCGTATGATGTTGCCTCACAACCAGGGCACCATGCTCGAAATCGCCGACCTGAACATCAGCTTCGACATCAAGGATAAATACACCATCCCATCCGACACCAAACCTTATATGGTGGAGGTCGGCCAGCACACCCTCAATGCCACCTACCAGCATTTCGCCATACCCAAGGTGGAGAGTGCCGCCTTCCTCCTGGCGCGTGTAAGCGGATGGGAAAACATGAACCTGGTGACCGGTTACGCCAACATCTATTTCGACGGAACGTACCTGGGACAGTCGTTCATCAACACAGCAGAGATTACCGACACGCTTGACATCTCCCTGGGCCGCGACAGCAAGGTGATGGTAAGCCGCGAGACCGTGAAGGAATTCACTTCAAAGAAAACCATCGGCGCCAACGTCAAGGAATCGTATGGGTATAAGATCACGGTCAAAAATACCCGGGGCGGCAACATCGACCTGACCGTGCTGGACCAGTTGCCCGTATCTCAGAACAGCGAAATCGAGGTGAGTCCGGGCGACCTTGCAGGCGCCGAACACAATACACTCACGGGCGAACTGAAGTGGCACCAGTCGGTAACGGCCGGACAAAGCCAGGCATTCAACTTCGGCTATTCCGTCAAATACCCGAAGAACAAACCCATCGAGACACAGCAGATCCGGTCGCAAAACGTACGGTATTTCTAACCGGATCACGCAAAAACAAAGGGGTACCGGTGGCCCGTAAGCCGCCTTTGCCTACCTTTGCACCATGTTTTCGGTCAGCAACCTCAGTGTACACTTCACGGGAGAGGATCTCTTCCGTCAGATCTCCTTCCTTATCAATGAACAGGACCGTATCGGCCTGGTGGGAAAGAACGGTGTTGGAAAAAGTACGTTACTCAAGATCATCGCCGGCAGGCAATCTCCCTCATCAGGCGAGGTTGTGATCCCCGGCGGGAAGAAAGTCGGCTACCTGGCGCAGGAGTTCAAGAACACCAGCACCAAAAGCATTTTTGATGAAGCCATTTCGGTGTTTGAGGATGTGAAGAAAACCCATGAGGAGATCGACATCATCAACGAACAACTGGCCTCCCGCACTGACTATGAGAGCAAGGAGTACATGGACCTCATCACCCGGCTGAGCGAAAAGAGCGAACAGCTGAGTCACCTGGACGACGGCAAAAGCGAAAGCCATACCGAAAAGGTGTTGCGCGGACTCGGGTTCGACCGGAAAGACTTCCAGCGACCGATCACCGAATTCAGCGGCGGGTGGCAAATGCGCGTGGAGCTGGCCAAGCTCATCCTGCGCAAACCCGACCTGATGCTGCTCGACGAGCCCACCAACCACCTCGACATCGAAAGCATTTTGTGGCTGGAAGATTTCCTGAGGGATGCAAAGTCGGCCCTGGTGCTGATCAGCCACGACCGGATGTTCCTGAACCGCGTCACCAACCGCACCGTGGAAATCGTGCAGGGACGTATTTACGACTATCCTTGCGCATACAGCCGCTATGTAGAGCTTCGCGAGGAACGCCTCAAACAACAGGAAGCCGCTTACAACAACCAACAACAGTTCATTGCCCAGCAGGAACGCTTCATCGAACGCTTCCGCGCCAAGAACACCAAGGCCAAGCAGGTACAGAGCAAAGTAAAAAGACTGGAAAAGATGGAGCGGGTGGAGTTCGATGAGTTCGACAACCGCCAGATCCGCTTCCGCTTCCCGCCCGCCCCACGCAGCGGCGATATTGTGCTGGAATCGAAACACCTGTTTAAGGCCTATGGCGAGAAGGAGATCCTCCACGACCTCACCTTTACCGTACACCGCGGTGAAAGGCTTGCACTGGTAGGACGGAACGGCGAAGGCAAGTCGACCCTGGTGAAGATGATCATGCAGCAGACCAATTTCACCGGTCAGCTGAAAGTAGGTCACAACGTGGAGATCGGTTACTATGCCCAGGCGCAGGAGAATGTGCTGGATGAGAACAAGACGGTATATGATACACTTGACTCCATCGCCACCGACGATTGGCGGAACATCTCCAGGTTGCGCGGACTCCTGGGATCGTTCCTGTTCAAGGAAGATGACATGGACAAAAAGGTAAAGGTGCTGAGCGGAGGTGAGAAATCGCGACTGGCACTGGCCCGCCTGCTGCTGAAGCCCATCAACCTGCTCATCCTCGACGAGCCCACCAACCACCTTGACATGAGCGCCAAGGACGTGTTGAAGTCGGCCCTGCAAAACTATGACGGAACGTTGATCCTTGTGTCGCACGACCGTGACTTTCTGGACGGACTTACCGACCGTACGTTCGAGTTCACCAACAAAAGCATCAAAGACAAGATCGGCGACATCAACGTATTCCTGTCGACCCACCAGGTGGAAAGCTTCCGCGATTTTGAAGAAGGAGGCATTGCACAATCATCCAAAACCACATCCAAACCGGCCGACACATCCAAAGGAAATGGCAAGAAAGCCCAGGAAGACAAGCAAGCCAATAAAAAGCTGAGCCAGCAAATCGAGAAAGCGGAAAAGGAAATCACACGCCTCGAAAACAAAATCAAAGGCATCGAAACCCAACTGGCAGACCCCGCCTTTTACGGCAATGCGGAAACATCTGCCAAAGCTCTGGCCGAACACGCACAGCTCAAAACCCAGCTCGAGAAGAAAGTGGAAGAATGGGAGAAGCTGAGTGAGGAGATGGATGGGTAGAAGTCGTTGTTCGTTTTTGTGTTATTCGAAACAGCATTCCTTTGGATGGTGATATGCTATCTAGATTAGGAATTAGGAATTAGGAATTAGAAATTAGGAATGCGTTGCACGGTCAATTTCTCCTTGCGGTTATGTAAATCGCTTTACTGTATGGACGCTGTGGCGTTAAAGGATTATTCGAAATTCGTTTATGATTTTGCTAACCTACTTATAAAGGCAAGAAAGAATCTCACGTCGAAACGTTTTTTCCTAATTTCTAATTCCTAATTCCTAATTTGTACATTTATGCATCATGTTTCTCCCTCACATGAAGTACATAAAGATTCTTTTTATACTGCCTGCTTTCTTCGCGTGTTTTCACACCCATGCGCAACAGCTTTACGACAGCCTGGCCACCGCCTATTATTCTTCTGAAGCCGCAGCAAACGGCGGGCAACTGAACCAGACTGACCTGCAAGGCCGGAAGCAGGGCATGTGGATCCAGTACCGGGAATACCCCGGATACAAGAGTTGGGAAAAAGGCCCCGACATGCCCACCGAAACCTATTTGAGGGAGATCAGCCGGGGACGGTACCTGGACGGAAAGAAGATCGGTGCATGGTTATATAACCGGAACAGCAGCGATGACCATCATGCACCGGATGTGGAAATTTACATGATAGACGGTTCCATTCAGCAAATGATTGAAGACGGTTCCATCCAAACCTTGTTCGATGCAGACAGCAGCAACGTCACATCCAATGTGTTCATCGGACGTGATACGGTTTGCATCAAATGTGCCGGGCGAAAATCCTGCACCTATTCTTACCAGGGAAACGAATTGTTCACTTCCGGGTACGACCGGCTGGCATTGGAGCAATACCGTTTTTTAAATGGCATATACTTCGACAAATTAAAAGCCATCCGGAAAGACGAAGACAAGCTGTGACAGGCAACCGGGGATAATTTACATATCTTCGCGCCAATCAACCGACACCATGCAAATCAATCGTCTTACCAACCTGCTGATCATTTCGATTGCCGTTGTGGTCATCCTGATCTACGGACAATCGTTGCTGGTTCCGTTCATCTGCGCCTGGCTGGTTTGGTTCCTGATCCGGGAGATCACCAAGTTCCTGAACCGGGCGTCGTTCATACGTAAACATGTTCCTCATTGGTTGAACAGCCTGCTTGCCTCCCTGCTGATCTTCGGGATCCTCTCGGTGATCACCCGCATCCTTTCCGACAACATTCAAAACCTCGCACGTGCCTATCCTTCCTACCAGTCGAACATCCGGTTGCTGACCGACCAGCTTGTTCAGTGGCTGAATGTAGATATTGAAGCATATGTAACGGATCTTGCCGGCAAGATGGAATTCGGAAAGCTGCTCGCATCCATCTTTAACTCCCTCACCGACATCATTGGAAACGCCGTGATGATTGTGATTTATGTACTATTTATCTTCATCGAAGAAGCGTATTTCATGCCCAAACTCAAAGCGGTGTTCGACAAGAAGTCGGAATTTGAAACTGTATACGGCATGCTCGGTCAGATCGGCGACAGCATCACCCACTATGTAGGACTCAAAACATTTGTAAGCGTGATCACCGGCGGACTGGGCTACATCGTACTGATGATCATCGGCGTGCAGGCTCCTTTCTTCTGGGCTTTCCTGTTGTTCCTTCTGAACTTCATTCCCACCGTGGGCTCGCTGATCGGCACGTTGTTCCCGACCGTGTTCGCCCTGTTGCAATTCGGTGAGTTCTTACCGGCTGTATATGTACTGGTTTTTGTAGGCGCCATCCAGCTGCTCGTGGGCAACGTGCTTGAACCAAAGCTCATGGGAAATTCGCTGAACATTAGTCCGCTCGTCACCATCCTTTCCCTTTCCTTTTGGGGAGCGATCTGGGGCATCACCGGCATGATCATGAGCGTTCCCATCACCGTAATTCTTGTGCTGGTATTCGCTCACTTCCCCCAAACCCGCCCCATCGCAATCATGCTTTCGGAAAAAGGCCAGGTCACCGACGGAAGTAATCAGGCAGCGGAAGATGAAAAGTAAATTGAAATGAAACTACATACCGTACTTCCGGCATTCGGATTTATCTGGGCTTTGGGATCGGGAAGCCCGGTCTTTGGTCAACAATACCAACCGGGATACATCATCACAAATGAAGGTGATACGATCAAGGGCAAGGTAGACATCGGGCCGAGGAACAAATCGCTCACAAGCATTCACTTTGTCATCAACGGACTGGAACGGGTCGACACCTACAATACAACTGATATTGCTGCATTCGGAACAGAAGGACAAGTATACAAAAGCGCCTCCTTCGATATCGACCCGCAGCCGACGGAAACAAGTCTTCTTACCTTCAATAAAGACCAGTCCATGCTGCACAGCCGCGGGTTCGTGCGCGAAGTTGCATCCGGCCCCAAAAGCTTGTACACTTTCACCGATAACACCTTCAAAAAGCACTACTATATCCATACAGACTCAACATATGACCTGCTGGTGTTCCGTCGATTCAAAGTATACAAAAACAAAACCGGCGCCCAGGGAAGTACGATCGGAATCGGAGAGAACAAGGCATATGTATCGCAACTGATGGTATACTTTGCGGGATGTCCGGCGGTGGTAAACAAACTGAACAATACGCTTTACAACGAAAGATCGCTGGCATCCGTCTTCGCAACCTATTACGAAAACTGCGCACCGGGACAAGGTGAAATCAAACTGATCCGCATCCGTCACAGCCAACGGATGGGTATCATTGCCGGACTTTCCGCCAGTAAAATCGACGTCAGGGAACCCAGCGGAGAGATACGATTCATGGAAGCCACCAACTATCCCGTCTCCCGTGATTTCACCTGTGGTGTTTTTTATGAAAGATCATTGCCATGGTATAAAAACAGATGGGCTCTCAATGCGGAGCTACTGTGGTATCGGTACCATACCAAAGGAAGCTATGTGGAGAAGTTCTCGTCGCAGTACAACACGGTCAGCACAAGTGAAATGAACGGTTCGCTGGTAAGGGGTGCGGCACAGCTCCTGTATACCATCCCCATGCATACCTTTGATGTTCAACTGGAAGCCGGCGTTTTTACCATGCTTTTCGGAACCACATCCTATCATGAAACCATCGTAAAAACAACAAACAATGTTGTTACTACCGAAGAACGTGAAGGCAGCTCACTCACCAACCCCAGCGGATTCGCTTTGGGTGCGGGCATATCCAAAGGCAGGTGGAAGTTAACAGCCAGCACTGAGGTTTGTCCACCCTTATACTCCGAAACCAACCGGTCCTTCACCTACAGGGGTTACCTCAAGTTGGGATATGCGATCTTTTCAAAGTAACCCTGCCTGAGGCTGCTTCTCTGCAAAGCTTTTCTTTTCTACATTTGATGCGGTAACACACAAGACATGCAAATCATTCCCCCCATACAACTTTCCATGTTCTCCAACCTGGACGTAGTGGAAGTGCTTAAGCTGGGCGGCATCGGACTTGGTTTTCTCATCGCCTTGCTCGCCTACCTGATCATCAGGAATGAGCAAAAGCGGGAATACATGAGAAAAGGAGTGCTGTTGTTCATGGGCATGTTCATGGTGTTCGCCATGGGCATACTGGTGTTTGTGGTGGTATCAGATCCCAACCGCCCGGGAGGTGCGTCGCTCAAGTTGGGTGGCAACCCGCTGGCATTGTTCGACCCATCAATAGCCGTTGCCGGCGACCTGACCGCCAGTGAATACTTCATTGATTCAAGGCTCGGGATCGCATTCCGCAAACCGGGCAGCAAATGGTCGGAAGTCAAATCCGGTAAAGGAATGAGAGACGTACTGCGTTTATCGGGCCTCGAGGTGGATATACATGCAGCGGAAAAAGCCATGCAAAACAACGCACTGGGTAACCTGTTATGGAATGCCGAATACATGTATTTTGATTTACCCAACAGCCAAACGAGGGTGTACGCCACAGACAGCACGTCTACTTCGTTGTCGCGATCACTGGTGGAAGATTACGAAAAATCATACACCTTCGATGTGTTCAAAAGCAATTTCCCGGATTCGGTACTGGCCGCATACAGCGAAGACAGCCTTCAATATTTCTACCGGTTTCAGAAAGCACTGAACATGCACCAATACCGGCAAGAACTGGTGGGTTTCGACAGCCTGGATGTGGCCGAACGTTTCCTGGTGCTGGTATACGACAAAAAACTTCTTCCTCCTGCCCTTTCCAACATGAGCCTTCCGAGCTTTGCCAACATCCTCATCTCTACGCAGGGATTGAATGTGGACGAACTCATCGCCACCCAGAAGAGCATCATGTATGGTACATCCATCAGCATAGATCATGTGATGTTCAAGAACAAACCCACCACTGTTGACATTGTTCACGCAGGGTATGTCACCGAAAGCGAAGACCATTTTTACCTGGTGGAGATCAGTCATTGCTCCCAACTTGAATCCAACGTACGTACATGGGAGGAACTTCAGAAAATACTTTATAGTCTGACCATCATCGGACACTGACCAGACCATGGCTGACCAGATCCATATAAAAAACAAGAAAGCGGGATTCGAATATCACCTGCTTGAGACCTTTACCGCAGGCATGGTGCTGACCGGTAGCGAGATCAAATCCATCCGCGCCGGGAAAGCCAACATCAATGAAGCCTTTTGTGCCTTCATCAACGAAGGGTTGTGGGTACGTGGCATGCACATCGCGCCTTATGAACAGGCCAGCTATACCAACCATGAAGAAAAACGCGACCGCAAACTGCTGCTTAACCAGCGGGAGCTTGATAAGATCTCCAAGATGATGCAGGACCAGGGACTTACCATCATACCAACGTCTCTGTTCATCAACGACCGGGGTTACGCGAAACTGGGCATTGCCGTGGCCAAAGGAAAAAAGCTGCACGACAAACGGGAAGACCTCAAAAAGAAAGACAGCAAACGGGAGATGGACCGGGCCATGAAAAGGTAGCTGATACCCTTCCCGTAAAATACAATTACTTCTTTCGATATATATTTTGCAAGCCAGGAAAAACATGGCATGTAAATTGCAACACCGGTAACCGGATCATTGATAGCCGGCATTCGCATCCTCTTTGCCGTCTGATCCGCACCTTCCCCTGCCCTTCTGTTTCTATTTTATACATAGATTTTTTACATTCGGAATTCATTCACCCATTCATACACCTAACCTTAAACCATTGCTATGAAAACAACACATGCCAAATCACTTAAAACCGCCATTGCTGCACTCACACTGCTGATCGGGTTCTTTTTTTCTGCTCCGTTTGCCCATGCACAGGACCAGGAGGACATTGCCAAAACATACCGGAAATCATTTGTGTTCAGTCCGATTTATCTTATGGATAAGACCTTCATGGCGGGCATTGAGTGGCTTAACCCGGATTACAACAAAAGCTGGATAACGAGTGCAGGTATCACTTTGGATTGGAATGACCGGGGGTATCATCAACTGGGCGGAGCTGTAGAATTCCAAAGAAGAGAGTATTTCATCTCCCCCGGCGTGGGCCAAAAGGGTGTCGTTCCGTTTTTTGCCTACTACCTGTCGGGCAGCTATGCAAAAACAGAAAGAGATAACTATCCCTTTTATGAGACCCAACACACCAAAGAATACAATGTCTCCGGGGGAATTGGGTTTGGACTGCGGGTGCTTGTGCAAAGAAGGTTGTGGGCAGACCTGCTGGCCGGAGGTGGCCTGGCTGCATCAGGATCTGATAATGATTGGGCCGCCACCTCCTATACGGTAGCAACCCATAACCGGGTGAACGGCATTAAGCCGGCAGGAAAATTAGGACTGCAGATAGGCTTTCTTTTCTGACCGGAATCTTGTCAGAAAAAACCACATTCGAAGAACGGATGTGGTTTTTTTGTTTTAAAAAACCGGCACCGCCGAGACCTGGGACACGAGGGTGATTTGGTCCCGTGATTAACCGACGCGTGTTCATTTGGGCCGGATGCGGTACAATCAGAAATGAAATCCCCTTTCGTGGATGGTGTAAAGACAGAGGACAACCATACATACGACATGAAGCATAAATATCCCCGTGGCGTACCTGTGGGCGGTCCACAAACCATACATCCGTTCATCCGATGAAACGCAGGCCTTGATTTCCGGCTTGCCTGCTGACAACATACTTAAAACAGGTCCGAATTCATGATATGGATGCCACATATGCTTTTCAAAAAGATCCGGATGCCTGCGCCTGACATAACGGGATACAACATACCATCCGAGGAAATAATCCCAACAAAACCTAAGGGTAAAGGCCAACATATACCCGGTCAGTATGTAGGCTGAATAGGCTTTCAGCCCCAAAGAGCCAGCAATGGCAACCAGGGCGGTTGCAATTGCAAATTTTATGTGTGATTGCGAACCTAACACCGAAGGCAGACAGTTACAGGTAAAGATAAGTGAATAAAAAAAGCCCCCTGTGATGCGACAGGGGGCTTTGCAATATATTGGTCTTCGATTAGAAGTGGAAGTTCAGGCGCAGGGTTCCGTTACCGGTACCTGTCATGTTCTGATCTACATCAATACCGAAGGCACCGCCTTTTCCTGATTCTATGGTTTGCGTACCTGTGTTGGTACCGTTGGAGCTTTCGGTGGTGGTTGAAGTTGCGGTCATCTTGCCGAACAACAGTCCCCAACCGAACTCACCGCCGACAGAGATCTTGGGCAGAATGAAGTATTCTGCACCAATGAAACCGCGGACAACGATACCGAAAGTGGAGCTGCCTTTCATTTTGGTAACACGCGCTGCATTTCCGTAGGTATCGGTGGTGATGTTGGTACCGAAATTGCTGGAAATAGCTGCTGCATTGCTGGTGGCCGTCATGGCGTTACCATATTCATAAGACTCGCTCGAACCCATGAACACGATCATACCGTCTGCACCATACAAACCCTGCAAACGGGTTTTGCCGCGGCGTTTTTCAATACCGGCACCAATACCGATATGTTTGTTGGAAGACTTCATTTTGTCTTCTACCATTGCGGGAAGATTCGGGAATGTGGGAGGCGTGGTGGATGATGCATCGCCGATCATTGCAGTCGATGAAGAAGATGTGAAACCCAAACGAAGGATTGCCCTTTGCGCGGTGGTTTCATCTACATAACGCTTTCCTACAATGTGCATCAGGCTTCCATCCAGGAATTCGAATGTGGGGGCTGTTCCGCCTGCGTTAGACAGGAACCTGCCGAAATAGTTCAGAAACGGAGCCGCATCCACACCGATAGACCAGTCGCCGGCCTCGGGCAGGATGGTTTCTCCTTTCTTGGAGGTGAGATCTTGCGCAAACGTCGCAGAACATCCAAGTAAACATGCCAATACTAGTGTGCTCTTTTTCATAATTACCAAGTTTAGTAAAACTTAAATTTAAGGTTAGTTTGGCACAAAGGTATCAGACCTCCTATATCCTTCGACCCATGTTATGTTATGGATTATTAACATATCACTGTTAATTAGTCCGGTCTGCCCAACCCAATATTTTTTCTCAGGCTTCATGTCCCGATGATCGAATTCACGAATACTTTTTGGATATTGCACCCCGTTCGGAATGCGGATCGCAATCAGCGTTTTCGTAACAGTGGAAAATCATAACAGTCGTTTATATCAAGTAGCGAAGGATTCGATGAAAATCGCCGTTTTGTCCCGCAACGGGAAACTCTATTCCACCATGCGCCTGATGCAGGCCGGTGAGGAAAGGGGGCATGAAATGATCCTGATAGATCCGTTGAAATGCAACCTCGTACTGGAGAAGAAAAAACCTGCCATCTTTTACAAAGACGTACCGCTGGAAGGCGTTCAGGCGGTGATCCCGCGTGTGGGAGCCAGCGTGACTTTTTACGGTGCTGCCGTGGTACGCCAGTTTGAGATGATGCGTGTTTTCTCCGCCATTGAATCACAGGCACTGGTCCGATCGCGGGATAAACTCCGAAGCCTGCAACTGTTGGCACGGGCCGGACTGGGCATGCCCAAAACTGTTTTCACCAACTATGCACGACATGCGGAAACCATTGTTGAAAGCGTTGGAGGCGCACCGGTTATTATCAAATTGCTGGAAGGAACCCAGGGACTTGGCGTGGTGAAAGCCGATACCAATAAAAGTGCTGTTTCGGTAATTGAGGCGTTTAACGGCCTCAAGGCACGTGCTGTTGTTCAGGAATACATCAAGGAATCTGCCGGTATTGACATCCGTGCCTTCATAGTGGATGGAAAAGTGGTGGGTGCCATGCGCCGCCAGGCACGTGAGGGAGAATTCCGCAGCAACCTTCACCGGGGTGGAACCGCTACCGTGATTCAACTGGGACGTCTCCAGAAAGCCGCCGCCCTGAAAGCAGCCAAGGCACTCGGACTCCGCATCGCCGGGGTGGATATGCTGCAAAGCAAAAGAGGTCCGCTTGTGCTCGAAGTAAACAGTTCTCCCGGACTGGAAGGCATCGAAGGCGCAACTGGCATCGACATTGCCGGAGAGATCATTTCCTATATAGAAAAGAACGCCGGCAAGAAACGGATACAAAAAACATAACTTTGGGGAACATGGACGCATACGGTTTCATCATCGGCGCCAGTGGAATCATCCTCCTTTCATTCCTCTTCTCGCAGATCGCCCGCAAAACCAGGATCCCGGCCGTTCTGATGTTGATCGGCCTGGGCATCGGCCTGCAATACCTGATGCGCTGGGCCGGGTTCAGGGAAATCAACTTCTTCCCCGCCCTCGAAGTCCTGGGCATTGTGGGGCTGATCATGATCGTGCTGGAGGCCGCCCTCGAACTGGAACTCACCCGCAAGAAAGTACCCGTCATACTCAAATCCGCCGCGGTATCTGCACTCGGACTGGCCGTATCCGTCCTGGCCGCAGCACTCATCATCCGGGTCTTCCATCCCGGCATGCACATGTCTCAAGCTGTACTCTATGCCACCCCGCTCAGCATCCTGAGCAGTGCCATCATCATTCCCAGCGTGAGCCATATGGAAGAACATCAGAAAGAATTCCTGATCTATGAAAGCACACTGTCGGACATCCTCGGCATCATGCTGTTTTATTTCATAGTGGGCTTTCTGGATCCGGTTAGCCTGAAAGGCCCCCATCCTGTAACTGCCTTTCTCGGCGGATTTGCCATCACCCTCGTGGTTTCGTTAATCGCCGGCTACTTTCTGATTGCCATTTTCCAATACATATCAGCCGGCCCCAAACTGTTCCTGTTGATTGCAATCCTGCTCCTGCTCTACGCCATAAGCAAGAAAGCGCATCTCTCCCCATTGATCATTATCCTGATGTTCGGACTGATGGTCAGGAATGCCCCTCTCTTCTTCAGGTGGGGACTGCAACGGTTTCTGATCCGGGAGAAATTCCACGACCTGGAAAAAGGATTGCACAACCTGACCATGGAAACCGCCTTCGTCGTACGCACCTTCTTCTTTGTGATCTTCGGGGCCAGCATTGCGCTGGCCGGCCTGCTCAGCATCAAGGTCATCGTGGTGAGCCTGGTGCTACTGGGATCCATTTACCTGGTGAGATTCCTGGTGCTTGCCTTGTTCCTTGGAAAGCAGGTAACGCCCAGCGTTTGGGTGGCTCCCCGCGGCCTGATCACCGTGCTCCTCTTCTATGCCATTCCCGAAGAACTCACCTTTCCGGATTTCGACAGCGGCATCCTGCTGTTCATCATTCTGGCAAGCAGCGTGGTGATGACGCTTGGAATGATCTACGGCAAGAAGCCCGACACGTCCGGGGCGAATGAAGATGAACTCATTGCGTCCACACCCGATGCAGATCCCGGGTTGGCACTCGAAGAGCTGGATTCATAAAATGACCGGAACGGGGAAAGAGAAAAACCTTCCCCGTAAACCTAACTATACGTTGAATCGGAAGTGCATGATGTCACCGTCTTCCACCACGTATTCCTTGCCTTCCACCGCAAGCTTTCCTGCTTCTTTACAGGCCAACTCGGAACCGAGGCGACTGAAGTCGTCATATTTGATCACTTCCGCACGAATGAACCCTTTCTCGAAATCGGAATGGATCACACCCGCAGCCTGAGGTGCCCTGGCACCCCGCATCACCGTCCATGCACGTACCTCTTTTTCTCCGGCCGTGAAGTATGTGATCAGGTTAAGCAACCTGTATGCAGCACGTATGAGCATATTGATGCCGGGTTCTTTCAGTCCCATTTCCTCCAGGAAGGCTTTGCGGTCTTCCGGATCTTCCAGGGACGCAATCTCCTCCTCAATGGCGGCAGCCACGATCACCACTTCCGCATCTTCTTCCTTGACCGCCTGCTTCACCGACTCCACATGCGCATTTCCCGTTTGCACGGATCCTTCATCCACATTGCATACGTATAATACCGGTTTGGCGGTCAGCAGATGCAGATCGGGAACCAATGCGATCTCCTCCTTGCTCAAAGCCACCGATCGGGCAGATTTACCAGCCTCAAGGTGGGATTTGTATGCCTCAAGGACAACAACAACCTTCACGGCTTCCTTATCACCTGACTTGGCATTTTTTCTGGCCCGATCCAAACGTTTGTCAACGGTATCCAGGTCCTTCAACTGCAATTCGGCATCAATCACTTCCTTGTCGCGAACCGGATTCACACCACCATCCACATGCACCACGTTGTCGTTATCAAAGCAGCGCAAAACATGGATGATCAGGTCTGTCTCCCGGATGTTACCCAGGAACTGATTTCCCAATCCTTCTCCCTTGCTCGCCCCTTTGACCAATCCGGCAATGTCTACAAACTCCACCGTGGCAGGCACCGTGTTCTGCGGTTTCACCAGGTTGATCAGTACGTCCATCCTGGGATCGGGCACGATCACAACACCCACATTCGGCTCAATGGTGCAAAAAGGAAAATTCGCCGCCGTGGCCTTCGCGTTCGACAAGCAATTGAACAAGGTCGACTTACCCACATTTGGCAGCCCTACAATTCCGCATTTCAGTGACATATGACAAATAATGTTTGGCCGGCAAAGATAGGAAGGATGTTTGTGAACACCGCAAAAAAGAATGTACCGGAGAACATTTTAGCATCCTCCTGCTTGTTCAAAAAATATCAGAACCGACAGGCATCTTCAAATGAAAAAAGGCTACTTTTGACGAGGTGTTTCAAGTTAGAATACGCAGGCCGATAAACGGCTGTTGAACCTACGGAATGCACCTTCCGGGAAGGTGAGCGAAGGCAAAACCTTTTGAAAAGAATGCCACAAAGGCACAAGGGTCCGCCAAGAAGTAATCCGTGAACGCACACTGTGCATCTTGGTGTCTTCGTGTCTTTGAGGCAAAACATAGTGGCATAGCCAGAAGAATATTACCATCGTCTCAGACGGTGTTTCCAGATTGAATCCAATTCCTGCCGTCAAAGTGCAGGTGACAAACCAGAAGAAAGCGCATGGCAGATATCAACAAACTGAACGCAATAGCAACCCAGGTAAGAAGAGACATTGTTCGCATGGTGCATGCCGTGAATTCCGGTCACCCCGGTGGCTCACTCGGCTGTGCAGATTTCTTCACCGCCCTGTATTTCGAGGCCATGAACCTGAAACCGGAATTCGATATGGATGGAATCGGGGAAGATGTTTTCTTCCTGTCCAACGGACATATCTCCCCGGTATGGTATAGCGTACTCGCCCGCAAAGGATACTTTGACGTTGCCGAACTGGCTACGTTTCGTAAAATCAACTCAAGGCTCCAGGGACACCCAACCACACACGAAGGACTTCCCGGCGTGAGGGTGGCATCCGGTTCACTGGGTCAGGGCCTTTCGGTTGCCATCGGTGCCGCGCTGGCCAAAAAACTGAACAAAGACCAACACCTTGTATATTCTTTACACGGAGATGGTGAACTCCAGGAAGGACAGATATGGGAAGCCGCCATGTTTGCTGCCGCCAAGGGGGTTGATAACCTTATCTCTACGGTGGACTGCAACGGTCAACAGATCGATGGATCTACCGACCAGGTACTTGCACTCGGCGACCTCAAGGCCAAATGGGAAAGCTTCGGATGGAAGGTTTTGTCGATGCAGGGCAACCACATGGATGCAGTACTTGACGGACTGGAGCAAGCAAAAAAAGAAACCGGAAAAGGCAAACCGGTGGTGATCCTGATGCGGACCGAAATGGGCTTCGGGGTGAACTTCATGATGGGCAGCCACAAATGGCATGGCGTTGCCCCCAACGACGAACAACTCGCCGACGCATTGTCGCAACTCGAAGAAACCCTGGGTGACTATTGATCCTTCTCGCAATAAAAGGGTACTTGGCCCGGTCATTGTAATGAAGATAACGTGACTCGTTCGCTGTCTACATATCGCCTCACCTGCTTTTGCATTGCATTCGCGTGCTTATTGGCAACCTTTTCGCTGCAAGCTCAAACCAGAAAAGACCAGGACATTCCTACCACACGCATCCTGTTCGTATTCGACGGCTCGCAAAGTATGTTCGGCTCCTGGCAAAGCGGAAAGAAAATAGACATCGCCAAACGCCTTCTGTCGGAAATGCTCGATAGCCTGAAGTACGTAGATCACCTCCAACTGGCCCTCAGGGTATATGGCCACCAAAAGCCTTACCCACCGCAAGACTGCGATGATACCAAACTGGAAGTTCCCTTCGGAGGCAATACCGCCGATGCCATCAAGAAACGATTGCAAACGATCACCCCCAGCGGCACCACCCCGATTTCCCTTTCGCTGGAACAGGCCGCCAACGATTTCCCTGCCTGTGGCAGATGCCGAAACGTCATCATTCTGATCACCGATGGTATCGAGGAATGCAGCGGAGATCCCTGTGCTGTTTCCATGATGTTGCAGGAAAAGGGCATCATACTGAAACCCTTTGTGATCGGAATCGGACTCGGCGTGGACCTCAAAAAGAGCTTTGAATGCGTTGGCAATTTTTATGATGCCGCAGATGAAAAGACCTTTAAAAACGTACTCGGCATCGTGATATCACAAGCCCTGAACAACACCACTGCACAGGTGAACCTCCTGGATGCTTCCGGCAACCCGACCGAAACAGATGTAAACATGACCTTTTACGACCTGAACACCGGCCGCATCCGCTACAATTTCATGCATACGATGAACCATCGCGGCAACCCGGATACGCTTACCATCGACCCGCTGGGCAGCTACCGCGTTGTGGTGCACACACTGCCACCGGTAAAAGCCGACAGCGTTACGCTGACACCCGGCAAACACACCATCATCCCCATTGATGCACCCCAGGGATACCTCGATCTGAAAGTGGGTGGCACCGGAGATGTTAAACAGATCAAAGCCATCGTGCGGAAGTCGGGAGAAACAAAAACCCTGCATGTTCAGCAATTCAACACGAGGGAAAAATATATCACCGGACTGTATGACCTGGAGATACTGACCCTGCCGCGCATCTACCAGGAAAAAGTCAGGATCAGCCAAAGCCACACCACAACCCTTGAAATCCCCCGGCCGGGACTGGTTACCATTGTTAAGCCCTCCCGCGGGTATGGAAGCGTGTACCTCGAAAAAGACAATGAACTGCAATGGGTATGCAACCTTGAGACAGACCTGCTGAAAGAAACGCTTGCCCTGCAACCCGGAAACTACCGCGTGATCTACCGATCCATCAACTCAAAACAAACCCTGAATACCATCGAGCAGTTCTTCCGCATTGATTCCGGAAGCTCTGTGCCCGTTAAATTATAAGTCATCCCAGCCCCCATGAAAACATATACCGACACCGGAAAAAAAGACACCCGATCAGGATTCGGCGAAGGCCTCAGTGAACTTGGCAAACAAAACCCCAAAGTGGTTGCCCTCTGCGCCGACCTTACCGGCTCACTGAAGATGAATGACTTTGCGGACACCTACCCGGAAAGGTTTGTGCAGACAGGAATCGCCGAAGCCAACATGATCGGGATTGCTGCCGGTCTTACCATCGGAGGTTATATTCCCTTCGCCGGCACATTTGCCAATTTCGCAACCGGAAGGGTATATGACCAGGTACGGCAGTCTGTGGCTTATTCAGGGAAGAATGTCAAAATCTGTGCATCCCATGCCGGACTGACCCTGGGTGAAGACGGTGCCACACATCAGATACTTGAAGACATCGGACTGATGAAGATGCTGCCGGGCATGACCGTTATCAACCCGTGCGATTTCAACCAAACCAAAGCCGCCACCCTGGCTATTGCCGCACATGAAGGTCCGGTGTACCTGAGGTTCGGCCGCCCGAAAGTGGCCAACTTCATTCCCGCAGATATGCCCTTCAAAATCGGTAAGGCCATCACCCTGAGCGAAGGCAGTGATGTTTCTATTTTTGCCACCGGTCACCTCGTATGGCCCGCCATGCAGGCATGTGCACTGCTGGAACAGGAAGGCATTTCTGCGGAAATCATCAACATCCACACCATTAAACCTTTGGATACGGAAGCCGTCTTAGCTTCAGTGAGGAAAACCCGTTGTGCGGTAACAGCTGAAGAGCACCAGCGTGCCGGCGGTCTAGGAGAAAGCATCGCCGCCGTTCTCACCGGAGGATTGCCCCTGCCACTGGAAATGGTGGCTGTGCATGATTCATTTGGTGAAAGCGGCACGCCCGAAGAACTGATGGTCAAATACGGACTTGATGTTCCGGACATTGTTCGCGCAGCCCAAAAAGCTGTCAGCCGAAAAGCACTTGAGATAAAGGCCGTTTAACCACGGCAAACGGGTGCCCAGATCCCGTGCATGAAAGCAACCACCGACCAGGAAATACTGTCGCTCTATAGGGAGCAGCCGACAAGGAACAAGGCCATGTCGCTGCTCATGCAAGCCTATCAGCAACGACTGTATATTCACATCCGGCGTATGGTAAACAGCCATGACGACGCCGATGATATTCTCCAGGAAGTCTTTATTAAGGCGTGGAAGGGTATGGAGTTTTTCAGGGAAGACGCCAAGCTTTTCACCTGGCTGTACAAGATCGCTTCCAATGAATGCCTGAGTCACCATCGGAAAAAAAAGGCGCATCTCATCCCGATCGACAAAATTCCGGGTAACCATCAACCTCAAAGCAATGAAAAAGGTTTGCCTGGCGATGAGATCATTCGTAAACTTGAAGCAGCCGTAAGTACACTTCCTCCCAAACAACGATTGGTATTTCATATGAGATATTATGAAGAAATGCCGTATGAGCAGATTTCAGAAGTAGTGGAAACAAGTGTGGGTGCATTAAAAGCATCCTACCATCATGCCGTAAAAAAAATTGAAGATTTTCTATCAAACGGTTAAACCACAACGATCTTCCGACATCAAATAAATAGCAACCATGGAAAACGAAAGCGTGCGTAACCATTCACATACCGATCACGAAGATGCACTGAAGCAACATGCTCCATTGCTGTCAGGCATACCGAAGGGAAATGCCCCCGAACCACCGGCGGGCTACTTCGAGACCCTGGAGGCGCGTACACGCCAACGAATGAGCGTGCAGGCATCCAGGCCTTTCTGGAAATCACTGCGTATTTCAATTCCACTGACTGCCGCAGCATGCATTGCCGGTATCGGATTGTATATAGGCCTCATCCGGCCATCCATCCCCACATCGGAATTGAACGCCGTGGCAAGTGTGAAAGAAACACCTTCCGTACCCATTGAACATGTGATCAGCTCTTCCCAATTTGCAGAAGATGACATCATAGAAGCCATCCTTACCTTTGACGAGGATGAAGATGCCGGCTGGCTTTCCAACCTTTCCATTGAACAGGAACAAATGGCGGAAGTAACCCCGTCTGAAACGGACCAGGACGATGAAGATATTATTTCCTACCTGGTGAATCATGACATCACCATGGTTGATATCCTTGATGAACTTCAAACCAATTAAGTTATGAAAACAAACTCTGTGCGCGTAGAGATTAAAAAACCTGCCTGGATGCTAGGCATCCTGATGCTGGCCCTGATGCCCATGTTTGGGTGGGCACAAGACGGCGAGGCAATGCCTGATGACGGCCCGCCACCGCCTCCCGATATGGAAAAATTCCACAAGGAAATTGAAGCCCGGAAGATCGGCTTCCTCACATCCGAGCTGGAGCTCACACCTGAAGAAGCCCAGAAGTTCTGGCCGGTATACAACAAGTATGAGGAGGAAATGGACAAACTCCGTGACGAACGGATGAAAGCCATGCATGCCGCAAGGAAAAGCTTCGATGAGATGACCGACAAGGAAATCGAAACCATGGTGGATGAAGATTTCAACTCGGAACAGGCCATGTTGGATATCAAAAAGAAATACCACAGCCAGTTCAAATCAATCCTCCCCATCCGAAAAGTTGCCAAACTGTACCATGCCGAAGACATGTTCAAGAAAAAGCTGCTTCGTGAGATCGGCAGGGAACGCCGTGGAGGCATGCACGGTCCGCCACCGCATGGAGGAGGCGACCATCATGAAGACTGGGGACCACCTCCACATAAGGAATAACAGCATCCCCGATTCCCCTTCTTTTAAAGCTTCATGAGCCCCGCAATTGTGGGGTTTTCTTTTGTCCGCACAGGCCGGATGCGTACTTTTGCAGGATGCGGATCGATATTCTGACCCTACATCCCGGCCTGCTCGAAGGCCCCTTCTCCCACTCCATCGTAAAGCGTGCGGTGGACAAAGGACTGGCCGAAATCCATGTGCACGACCTCCGGGAACATGCCATCAACAAACACGGACAAGTAGACGACTACCCCTATGGCGGCGGCGCAGGTATGGTGATGCGCATCGAACCCATCCATGCCTGCCTGGATAAAATCAAAGCCGGCGGCACACCCGATGAGGTGATTTATATGAGTCCTGACGGCGATGTCCTGAACCAGCCCATGGCCAATGAACTGTCACTGAAAAAGTGGATCGTGGTATTGTGCGGGCATTATAAGGGCGTGGATCAGCGCGTGCGCGACCACCTGGTAACCCGTGAGATCAGCCTGGGAAACTTCGTGCTTTCAGGTGGAGAAATCCCGGCCGCTGCCCTGTGCGATGCGGTGATCCGGTTGCTGCCGGGTGTACTCGGCGACGAGACCTCTGCCCTGTCTGATTCATTCCAGGACGGGTTGATCGCCCCACCCGTGTACACACGCCCACCTGAATTCCAGGGATGGAAGGTACCTGATGTTTTGCTATCGGGAAATGAAAAAGCAATCCACGACTGGCGACTCTCGGAAGCAGAAAAGATCACCCGGGAGCGCCGCCCTGATATGCTGTAGCCAACTCCCCGGAACAAACAGCCCCTTTTATTGTTATCTTCGCGTACCCAAATAAACAATCATGTCTGAAGAAGTTGAAAGAGTAAAATGCCTGATCATCGGTAGCGGTCCTGCCGGTTACACAGCAGCCATTTATGCCGCAAGGGCCGACCTGAAACCCGTTATGATCCAAGGCCTGCAGCCGGGTGGCCAATTGACGATTACCACCGAAGTGGAAAACTTTCCCGGCTACCCCGACGGTGCCCAGGGCCCTGAAATGATGGAAGACTTCCGCAAACAGGCGGAACGATTCAATACGGATATCCGGTTCGGACTGGTCACCAAGGTGGACTTCAGCGGACCTCCCCACAAAGCCACCCTCGATGACGGAAAGGAAATCATTGCAGATACCATCATCATCTCAACCGGCGCTTCGGCCAAGTGGCTCGGACTTCCATCCGAAGAACGCCTGAACGGTTTTGGCGTATCTGCCTGCGCCGTGTGCGACGGGTTCTTTTTCCGCGGCCAGGATGTAGCGATCGTAGGCGGTGGCGACACCGCAGCGGAGGAAGCGTCTTACCTCGCCAAACTCTGCAACAAGGTGTATATGCTGGTGCGCAAAGACGAACTGCGCGCATCGAAAGCCATGCAGAAACGTGTGATGGAAAACCCCAAGATCGAAGTCATGTTTAACCATGAGACCCTGGAGATCCTGGGCGGACAAGCTGTGGAAGGTGTGAAGGTGAAAGACAACAAAACAGGTGAAGAAAAAGAACTGAAGGTAACAGGGTTCTTCGTAGCCATCGGTCACCAACCCAACACCGATATTTTCAAAGCGTGGCTGGACATGGACGAGGTCGGATACATCAAGGTGAAACCGGGCACCACCAAAACCAACGTGGAAGGTGTCTTTGCATCCGGTGACGCCGCAGACAAGGTATACCGCCAGGCCGTTACGGCGGCAGGTACCGGTTGTATGGCTGCACTGGACGCTGAAAGATACCTGACGGAGAAGGGGCTGGACTGATCTTCTCACTCCAATTCAATATCAGGAGGACTTCAAATGAAGTCCTCTTTTTTATTCCATCAAGTTTAACCTCTAGCATATTCTCCTTCTCTGGAATGCTATATACATACATGTATGTGTGCTAATTTCAAAAAAGAAAATCCAGGTCATAACAACCCTACAATCAATTGATAATGTTTTTTTATGCTAAATTTAGAACCAAATAAAGGCTAAATACAAGTATATATAGTTATGTCTCAAAAAAATACCGCCCTCAGCCTTCATGAACCAATTTTTGGCAGCGCATTAACTTCTTTGGTTTTAGAACTGGAACACCTGAGACGAATGAGATTAGGAGGCACCACACTACCTGAACTCTTCTTCGAACTAAAACAACTGTTTCATTATCTGGAAAGTGTTGGCTCTGCTAGAATTGAGGGTAACAATACAACCATTGCCCAATTCATCGAAACACAATTGGAGGACAGGCCCTATGTAAACGAAGACATTCAGGAAATACGGAACATAGAAGCCGGAATGAAATGGGTTGATGAGAACGCTGAAGAATTCCCCATAAACAGAGCATTCATAAGTGAATTACACAAAACGGTTGTGAATAAACTCACTCCTCCCCCGGATGGAGAAGGTGATAAAACTCCCGGAGAATATCGTCAACATGATGTTAGCATTCAGGGTGCAATACACAAACCGCCCGAAAGTTTACTGGTTAATGAATACATGGATGAGCTTTTCGAATTCATGCAAAAAGATATACCGTCACAATATCATCTCATCCGAATAGCCATTGCGCACCATAGATTTATGTGGATTCACCCGTTCGGTAACGGAAATGGCAGAACCGGAAGATTGCTTACCTATGCTATGCTTGTTCAAACAGGATTTCGGGTTCATGTCGGACAAATACTGAACCCAACCGCGGTATTTTGTATTGATCGTGATCTCTATCATCAATATCTGGCCAAAGCGGATCAAGGAACATATGATGGCATGGACCATTGGTGTACATATGTGTTGGAAGGATTGAGCAACGAAATCAAGAAAATTGAAAAGCTATCGGAAAGATCATTTGTATGCGAGCACTTGCTTTTGCCAGCTATCAACTATTCTCTTAAAATGAAATATGTTGATTCCGACGAACACACCATACTCAAAATAGCCGCAGAAAAACAGGTAATTAAAGCAGAGGACATTCGCAAGGTACTTAGGGATATGCATCATACCACCGTTTCCAGAAAAATAAAAGCCCTAAGAGACAAAAAAATGCTGCGACAGATTCAAGGAAAAAGTACACGTTATCGATTAAGTTTTATTGATAGTTTTCTTCTGCGAGGTATTGTGCAAGCCCTGACAAACGAAGGTTACATACCATCCAAAAACATGTAACCCATATGAATGTCACGCCTCCCCAGGGCCTTCCTCACCCCCATACCTAAAATTCTTATGCATTTACTTGACAATACATAATATTCTTATGTATATTTGTGTTATGTATTCGTCAGAACTGATCAAAGGCACATTGAAAACGATTGTGCTGAAGCTCCTGAAAGAGCATGGAAAGATGTACGGGTATGAGATCACCCAAAAGGTAAAGGAACTCACGTCGGATAAAATTCAGATCACCGAGGGAGCTCTGTATCCAACCTTGCACGCACTGGAAAAAAACGGTGAAGTGGATACGGAGGAGGTTTACATGGGAAAGCGTGTACGCAAATACTATACGCTCACCAAGCAAGGTCGTGTGACCGCCTCCCAGCGTGTGAATGAGTTTGCTGATTTTGTGAAGACCATGCAATACCTGTTGGACCTCGATCCGAAACCGGGCCATGCATAATGTAACGGACGCAGAAATCGATTTTATCCTGAACGATATCAAAGCGCGCGGTATCGTAACGGAAGAGCTACGGCACAACCTGTTGGATCACATCTGCTGTATCCTTGAACAGGAAATGCCGGAAGGTACCGCCTTTGAAGTGTTCTATCATCGAATCATCCAACGGTTTTTCACCAGGGAACTCAGCGAGCTCCAGCGTGAAACCGATCAACTGATGCGTTTTAAAAACTTCTATGCCATGAAAAACACAATGAAATATACAGGATTCTTTTCCGCCTTGCTGATCCTCCTGGGAGGTGTCTTCAAGATCAATCACATGTTGGGCGCCAATGTTTTGTTCGTGCTCGGCATGGTCACTTTCAGTCTCATCTTTCTTCCCCTGCTGCTCACCCTCAAGATGCGTGACGGAGGTCAGGGGAAAGACAATGTGGTCTTTGCCGTCGGACTGATCATCGGTATGACCGCTTCCATGGGTGTTATGTTCAAACTGATGCACTGGCCCTTTGCCAACATCCTGATGCAAGGCAGCCTCGGCGCCCTCATCCTGGTGTATGCGCCTTTGTACCTGACCACCCGTTTGCGCGAACCCGAAAAACGGTTCAACGCCATTGTATCTTCGGTGTTGATGCTGGCCGGAGGAGGCATGCTGCTCGGGCTTACCAACACGCATCTCAGCTACAACGTAACCGAAGGCCTTTACCAGGCGCATCATGTGCTTGATCAGCAGCAGAAGCAACTGGCAGCATCCAACAACCTGCTGTACACCAAGACCAATAACAACGAAAGTGTACGTCAGATGCGCGAAGCTTCGGATGCACTGTACAATTTCCTGGATGACATCAAGGCACAATTGATTTCCACAGCTGAAGACATACCGGTTGCCGATGCGGCCAAATTGGATCTGCTGCAAATGCATCACCCTGAAAATACGAGCGCCGTGAAGATGGTTTATCTTCAGAACGACGGACCGTATTCAGTTGAAAAATTGCGTGAACAGGTGAAATCCTATAACCGATCCATGAGCACCTATTTCGATGCGGATGATTTCGTTATTCTGAATGAAGAGGATGTTCCCTCCGCACTGACATTGGTTCCCATCTTGTGTCACCACCTGACCCAATTGCAGATGCAGGTAGAAGCGAACGAACTGGCATTCCTCAACCGGAACATGGCCCTCTCGGTTGGTAAATAAATCGTCGGAAAGTGTAGAAAGGAGAAGGGCTGCCAATGGCAGCCCTTCATGTTTGCAGGTCCGTAAGCCGGGTTCTGTTTCCCGCATGTGCGGGCTCCCGTCATTTATCTAAGCGGCCTACCCTTCGGGTCGGGCGGGCAGCCCTTCCGGATTCCGCAGATGCGGAACCCTGCCCCGAACTATTTGGCCTTGCAACCCACAAGGTTTACCTCAAGCACACATTGCTGTGTGCAGGCGTGGGCTCTTACCCCACGTTTTCACCCTTGCCATGTAGCCAGCGAAGCGCATGCTACATGGCGGTTTGTTTTCTGCGGCACTGTCTGTCCCCGAAGTAGTAGTGCAAGCACTGTACTTCAGGTCCCCCGCTTTCGAGGGGTGTGGCGCCCTGCGTTGCCCGGACTTTCCTCCCCCTACAGACGTGCTGTAGGAAGCGACGGAAACAACCTGCGGTACAAAAATACGAAAAGAGTTATTGGTTTGTGGTTTCTAGTTTGTGGTTATAATGAGTTGCAAGTTTCAAGTCGCGAGTCGCAAGTTGGCTAGCAGGTATTGAGAACGGCCGGATGCCATTGACGTGACCAAAGGGAGCTATTGACAATTGACATGATCGCAGGAAGATTTCCAATAGCGAAACGTATGCATGGCGCAGCCTAATTTACACGACCGAAGAGAGTAATTACTTCTTTACAAACCACCCCCATACCGGATCAGAATCTCCGTGGCCCCATAACCATATTTGGTGTAAGATGCATCATGGTAACTAACGTGCGGCCATGCGGCCATACGCTCCCTGACAGCCGCGCGTAAAACCCCCTCACCAACGCCGTGAATCACTACCACTTTGGGCCATCGGTTTTGCATCGCTTCCGCCATGAACATTTCAAAGTACTCGAGTTGGATGCGCAGCATTTCGGAATTTGACAACCCGCGCGGCCGTTCCACCAGTTCCTCAATGTGCAGGTCCAGTTCCGGCACTTCCGTACTTCGCTTTTTCACCGGTGAAGGTTGGGCAGTTACCGGTTCGTTTGCCCTTGCCGTTGCCACCAATTCTTCGCTAAGCCGTTCCTGCATATCCGGGTCGGCGAGCATCAGTTCACCGACGGAGACGGGAATCTCCAATCCTTCCGGCAGCATCACGCCCACCCTTCCTGGTCCGAGCACGGATGCAATCACCCCTCCTCCTTCTTCATTGATGAACACAACCTTGTCACCAACTTCAAACGGATATTGATAGGTTTTCATCAGAAATACAGGGGATGAAACACCAGTCCTTGTTTCCTGTTCAATTCAAGCGCAGGCGCAGGCACTTTCAGGAAACCAAAGGTCTGGAACAAAAAGCGCAGTGCTTTCGACTTCACTTCAATCCGGGTGAGATCAATGTCTAGTGACAGGTAAGCCTGACGGTATCTTTCGAAAGTAACTTGGTTTCCGTTCGCATCCACATACAGCGGGTTGTAGTGTCCACCGGTCATGCCCTCCGCACCATACCCAATAGCTACATTGAGCCATCGGGGCCATCCCCCCTGCTCATCTTTCGTTTTGAGCAGAAAGGAATGCGGGTTCACCGACAGCCAGTATGTTTGACCGTTGTAGTCTTTCAACAGCGATTCTTGCCAGTTGCTTCCCAAGGCTTCCGGCCGGTATTTGGCGAAACCGGTACCATGGAAAGAAAATTTGGGAACGATGCGTTGCTCGTGCCAGAGCAGTTGCTGTCCGATCAACAAGCCGGTACCGGTTGTATTGGCCAGCAGATCTCCCCACGATGCGCCCCATTCGCTGCTGAACCCATCCAGGGTCTCAATGGTGGTTTGAAAAACAAAACCGAGGCTTCCTCCCCACCATGTTACCTGTTTATCAGACGCACCGGTCCAGCGCATCACCTGCATGCCCAACCTTCCCACGTAATAGGCTGTCATGGCATGTCCGCACTTATCCATTTGCAACCACTCGCGGTTGTCATTGAAAAAATGAAAGGCAGAATGCGGGTAATCGGCGTACCATAGTTGGTTCAGTCCCACCATGGTTATTCCATACAGCGCGGTTTCACCAATGACCACGGTGCGCAACCGCGAACGATTGAGTGAATCTGGAGCTGCACCATACGCATGCAGCACACATACCTGGCAAACCAGGGCCAGGCATATCACTGCACGTCTCAGGATCATGCGATAAGGGTATCGTATCCGGCTTTGAGGATTTCCCTGGCACGTTCGCTCGTGGAAGATTCCGCGTAGGTACGCAAGACGGGCTCTGTTCCGGAGGGGCGGATCATGAGCCACTCATCATCACCAATGAAGAACTTGAAGCCGTCAAGGTCTTCCATTTTGCTCACGGCGAAGTCACCGAATTTCCGGATGTCATTTCCGCGGCAACTGGCGATGACTTTCTCCTTAAGCTTTTCATTGATGTGAAGGTCCGCTCTTTCGTAGGCGAATGGCCCCACAATGGCGTATACATCATCAATCAGTTGTGCCAGTGTTTTACCGGTTTTCACCATGTATTCCAGGATGGTGAGGCCGATCCAAATGCCGTCGCGTTCGGGAATATGCCCTTTGATGGCGATACCTCCGGACTCTTCCCCTCCCAGCAGCACATCTTCCTTAAGCATGACACCGCAGATGTATTTGAAGCCGATCTTCACCACCTTGTTCTCCAGACCGAAATGTTTGCATAGTTTGCCGATGCGAACAGATGTGGAGAATGCAGTGCAGACGGTACCTTTGAAATTCTTTTGTTCGAACAGATATTTGATCAACAACAAGATCACATGGTGAGAATCCACGAACCGCCCCTTGGCATCGTAAACACCGATGCGATCGGCATCTCCGTCGGTAGCAAAGCCGAATGCGAAATTGCCCGATTCAGCAATCAGGTCTGAAAAGGGCTGAAGGTTTTTGTGAATAGGTTCCGGGGCTACGCCGTAGAAGGACGGGTTTTTCTCGCAATGCATCCTTGTTGCATCCGGCAGCAGACGTTTCACGGCATCCTGACCAGCACCGTACATGGCATCATATGCTATTTTGAGTCCGGATTTGCGAATGGCATCCAGGTCGAAATTGGCTGCCACATGATCACAATACATGGTTTCCAGGTCAATCAACTTAATCAAACCTTCCTGCTTGAATTTTTCCAGTGACAAATCATCCAGTTGCAAACCATGTTCTTCCTGGATGAGGGCTTCGATCTCTTCCACCTTTTCAGGGAGAAGCGGTCCGCCGTAGGAACCTTTCAGCTTAAACCCATTGTATTCGGGCGGGTTATGACTGGCGGTGATGATCACCCCGAGTCCGGCTTCCTTCTTCATGACAGCAAGTGATACCATCGGTGTGGTCACTTCCTTTTCTGACAAAAGCACTTCCAGTCCGTCATGGGCAAGCACGGTTGCCACCGTTTCCGCGAACATTTTACCACCGAAACGGCAATCATATCCGATCACCACCTTTTTGGGCAGGTGGCTTCTTTTCAGCCATTCCGCTGTGGCAACTGCCACGCGAGCTACGTTATCAACTGTAAAATCCTTGGCAATGATAGCACGCCAACCGTCCGTTCCGAATTTGATCCTGGTCATGATAGCAAATAATTAAAAGCCAAAAATAGCAAAGTTGTTGGCAATTTTCGCAGTAAAAATGATCAGGGCCGGGAAGTCACTTTCGTTTCCGGATGCGATAAGCATCTGAGAGCTGATACCCATTGGAGCGGATAATCTTCACAAGCAACTCCCGGGCTGTATCCATATAAAATGCGTCCATATTGGTGATGTGCCCTTCAGTAACTTTGTCCAATTCCTTTACAGCCTTTGCGACTGCAGTCAGAACTTCCTTATCAGTTGGTTCCATTGCACAGAGGTTTTGTTGGCGGAGGGGAGGTTAGTCGCCGGTCAAGCTAAAATTCAAAAGAAGGTGTTTAATATTATATTTGCAACAACACGAAACAATTGGATCACAAAATAATATTGCGATGACATGGACAGCCAACCCGATGAACACATCTTTGAAATGGCTTGTACTGGCTGTCGGTATTGGCATTGCAGGGTGTGGAACATCCGGGAATGAATCTCCGGATCAACCGCCATCCAAGGTCGTTGAAAAAGAAGACAGCTCCTATATTCTGATTGCGGATGCACAAGAAATCATGCCGGACTGGTCCAAAGACAATGTGGTGGTATACCACATCTTGGGCGACCCCGACAACCTCCATCCTACAAACGGGAATTCAGGCATACGCACATTTGTACAAGATTTCACCGAGCGATACCTCCTGGCCAGCGATCCCAAGCATTTGACCCTGCGCCCCGACCTGGCTGCCGCCATGCCTGAAATTTCCGCCGACGAACTTCTTTACAGCTATACACTGAGAGAAGGTGTCACTTTCGATGACGGTACCCCGCTGACTGCAGATGATGTGATCTTTTCACTGAAAGCTTCGAAATGCCCGCTGGTTCACAACCCAAGCGCGAAACCTTATGTAGAGAACCTGAAGACCATTGAGAAGGATCCGTCAGATCCCCTGAAATTCACCATGGTCATGAAAAAGAAATACGTGCAGAACATGGCTTTCCTGACCGATTTCTGCATTGTGGAAGAACATTATTTCGACCCCAACCATGTGCTGAGAAACTACTCCTTCGAACAGATGGATGATCCCGGATTCAAAGCCGACGATCAGGCAGACCTGGTGGCCTGGGCCAATGAATACAACGACCCCAAATACGGAAACGACCCCAAATACCTCAAAGGACGCCTCGGGCTCTACGAGCTTGAATCATGGGATATGGGACAATCACTCACGCTGGTGCGCAAACCCAATCACTGGACCCAACATCTTGCCAATCCGACCGTGTACGACGTGGCTTACCCGGAGAAGATCATCCTGCGCATCAACAGGGATGCGAATGCCCAGTTACTTGATTTCAAATCACAGGTGCTTGACGGTTCGGGTATGTTGAGCGCCAACACGCTGATGACACTGGAAAAAGATCCCAACTTCGTAAGGAACTACAACAGCCGTTATACCGATACATACAACTATTGCTTTGTTGCCCTGAACATGCGACCAGATGGTGTTCACCGCCAGAAGCTGCTTACTGACAAACGTGTTCGCAGGGCTGTTGCACTGCTGACACCAACGGATGATATTCTGCAACTCATCGCACTCGGCAAATCCAAGCGTGTCAGCGGGCCGGTCGTTCCCATTCATTCGGAATGTAACAAGAACCTCAAACCCCTACCGCATGATGTGGCTGAAGCAAAACGACTGCTTGATGAAGCGGGCTGGGTGGATACCGACAACGACAACATCCGCGACAAGGTGATTGATGGAAGGAAAGTGCAATTCGTTGCCGACCTGCACTTCATGACCACCCAAGTGGAATGGAAAGACATGGCCACCATGATACAGCAGGGCTTATATGAAGCCGGCCTCAAAGTGAACCTGGTGGCGCTGAACGTAAATACATTGTATGAAAGAGCGGAAGATCATGATTTTGATATGATGCTCGCCGCATGGTCGGGCTCTGCAGCACCAATCGACTACAAACAAACCTGGCACACCGCCTCCTGGGGCAACAACGGAAGCAACTATACAGGATTCGGAACACCTGAAAGCGATGCCTTGGTGGATTCCATCCGCTACATCATCAACGATTCCATCCGTATACCTCTTGCCAAACAATTGCAGGAAATCATTTACGACGAACAACCCTACGTTTTCCTCTATGCCAGCACACGCAGAAATGTGATCCACAAAAGGTTCGGTAATGCCTGCATGTACTTTGAGAAACCCGGCATCAGCCTGAACGCCTTGAAACTGCTAACGGCAAACGGCGGCATGGCCCTCCGCAGTGCAACCGTGGAATAAAAGACAACACCACGCATTATGGGGAAATATTTCCTCCGTCGGATCCTCATTTTTATTCCTACCCTGGTACTGATCACTTTGTTGGGTTTTACCCTGAGTCAGTACATGCCGGGAGATCCGGTTGACCGGCTGCTGACTTCGGCCAGTGCCGGCGGTGAGCTGCTCCAGCAGTCACAAAGCATGCAACAGCAAAAACGGTTGTGGCGACATAAACTCGGGCTCGACCTGCCTGTATTCTATGTGCATATAACAAGCCTTGCCGAACCCGATACCCTGTACCGCATCTACCCGAAAAGTGTGCGCAATGCCATGGAAAGATTGATCGCTACTTATGGCAACTGGCCTGAAATCCAGCAATACCGCATGGCGTTGGAGCACCTCACAAGCCTGCACAACAACCTGGATCCTGACAGTGGTTTTTATGCCGGGGCGCACCCTGACTCCGTGTTGGCCACGCTCAACCGTTGCATGTTCGAAAGCACCGGCCTGCTGTCCATCTACGATCCCGATCAACTGGAGGTACGTTTCAAACAACTGGCTACCGACTACGGCAAGTATGCCTGTCTCCGGCCTTTCGCCAGTGCGCTGGCAGACGTGAGGACTGCACTCGGGCGTGTACGGGAACATCCTGCCAAATGGAAAGCCTACGTACCCGTTTTGCGCTTTTACGGGAACAACCAGTATCACCGTTGGATGTTCGGAGACGGTGAATTTTCGAGGGGCATCCTCCGGGGTGATTTCGGTATTTCATTTGTGAACCGGCAACCCATTTCAAACATTCTTCCTTCACGCATCGGATGGTCACTGTTCTTCACACTCATTTCAGTTGTACTTTCTTACCTGATCAGCATTCCCATCGGTATCCGCTCTGCGGTGAAACGTCACTCCCGTTTTGATCGCCTGTCGTCATTGTTCCTGTTCATCCTCTATTCACTGCCAGGATTCTGGGTGGCCACGCTGTTGCTGATGACCTTTGCCAACCCGGATATCCTTCCGTGGCTGCCTGCTTCCGGCATCGCTCCCCCTACAGGATTTCCCGACGGCAGTTCCTGGTGGAGCCGGCTGATGACCACACTCCCCTACCTGGTTCTTCCGGTGATCTGCTACACATACAGTTCTTTTGCATTCCTGTCCCGCACCATGCGCATCTCCATGATTGAAGTACAGGAAATGGATTTCATTCGTACCGCCCGCGCGAAAGGACTCGGGGAAGGCACGGTCATATACCGGCATGCCCTCAGAAACGCACTTCTACCGATCATCACGGTGTTCACCAACCTCTTCCCCTATGCCATTGGCGGATCGGTTATCCTGGAAACCATCTTCACCATCCCCGGAATGGGTTTGGAGATGTACGAAGCCATTATGAGCAAAGACCACCCGGTAATTATCGCCGTACTCACCCTGTCAGGGGTTCTTACGCTTGTCGGGTTCCTGCTTGCAGACATGTTGTACGCCATTGCTGATCCACGTATCACTTATGACAAAAAATAAGGAGATACGGACCAAAGGGCACAGGGAAGGCCTTTTGTGGAGGGAACTTCGCAGGAACAAAGGGGCGCTCGCATCGGTATACCTGCTTGCGTTTCTTGCCGTGATTGCTTTGCTGGCACCCATGTTGGCCAACAACATGCCTTTGTACATGTCTTACCGGGGACAACATCTGTTTCCCGCATTTTCATTCCAGAACAAATACCATTTTCCTGCTGATGGGACCGGCCCGGAAGAAAACATCCAGCTTGATATCGCCGATTGGAAACACATGAATTGCGATGCGGTGATCTGGGCGCCGGTAACATATGATCCGCAGAATATTGACATCTATAACGCCCGGTATGTTGCGCCGGGTGGCGAACAGGTTTTTAAGAACCCGGATGGCGTTTCGGTTTCCATGCCGCCACGTTTCCGGCATTGGCTGGGTACGGGAAAAAAAGGAGAAGACGTATTGTCAGGATTGATACACGGCACACGGGTTTCACTTTCAATCGGATTCATATCCATGGGCATCGCAGCAATGCTGGGCATTCTACTGGGTGCCATCGCCGGTTATTTTGGTGACCACAAACTCACCACCACGCGCGGACAAATGCTGATGAGCATACCCGGCTTGATCCTGGGATGGTTCTATGGATTTCAGTGCAGGACGGTTGCCCTGTCCGAAGCCATGACAGGCTCCGGCTGGCACATACTGGGAGCTTCCCTGGTCAGTGTAACAATCATGGGTGTTGTGTTTTTTGTATTCATTCGCCTGGGAAAACTACTCAGCCGCATACCCTATCTGGGGGTCACCACCCGCATTCCCGCCGACAGCATCATCTCCCGATTGATCGAAATTTTCATTTCCATTCCCAACCTCATCCTGATCATCACCATCTCGGCCATTGCACGTCCGTCCATGATTAACCTGATGGTGATCATCGGATTGACCACGTGGACCGGAATCGCGCGTCTTACGCGGGCGGAGTTATTAAAAATCCGAAACCTGGAATACATACAAGCCGGGCAGGCATTGGGTTTGAGTGAATGGAGGGTGATCCTGAAACATGCCCTGCCCAACGGCATTGCCCCGGCCCTGATATCGGTGGCGTTCGGCATCGCCAATGCCATCCTGGTTGAATCCGCATTGTCATTCCTCGGCATCGGTGTTCCCCCGGAAACCGTCACCTGGGGATCCATGTTGTTCGACGGTCGTGAGCACTTCGAAGCATGGTGGCTGGTCATCTTTCCAGGCCTGGCCATCTTTTTCACCGTTACCGCATACAACCTTCTGGGCGAAGGCATCCGGGATGCCATTGACCCGAAAGCACGCCACCGCCATGTTTCAAAATAAAGACATGTACCTCCGCACCGGATATTTACCAGACACGTGCAACCTTTTTTCCAAAACGTGTCTCTATAACAACCGGTCTGCCAGTTGACGGGCGGACGGAACATTTACATGCGCATGAAAAAGATCTTATTCATTTTACTCTGCTTCCCGTATCTAACGACACAGGCACAGGATTATCAGCAGACCATTCGTGGCACCGTGGTTGACCGGGATTCGGAGCTTCCCATCATTGGCGCCAATGTCATCATCATGGATTCCGACCCGATCATGGGCAGCGCAACGGATGCCGACGGGAAGTTCAAGATCGAGCAGGTACCCGTGGGCCGGGTGACCCTGATCGTGCGCTATCTGGGATATGAAGAACAGATCATCCCCAACGTGTTGGTCACATCCGGAAAACAAACCGTGCTTCAGATCAAGATGGTGGAATCCGTGGTCAAACTAGAAACCGTTACCATTCAGGCTGACCAGCAAACACAGGGAGAAGTAGCCAACGAGATGGCCACACTCAGCGCACGTCCCTTTTCCGTGGAAGAAACCAAAAGGTATGCTGGAAGTTTTGATGACCCTGCACGGATGGCATTGTCATTTGCCGGGGTAACCTCCAACGACGACATCATGAATGAACTGGTGGTACGGGGCAACAGTCCGCGCGGTGTGCTCTGGCGCCTGGAAGGCATTGAGATCCCTAACCCGAACCATTTCGGCGACGTCGGTTCTTCCGGAGGCGGTATCTCGATGTTAAGCAGCCATATGATGAGCAATTCCGATTTTTTCACGGGTGCGTTTCCGGCTGAATTCGGCAATGCCACCTCGGCGGTGTTTGACATGAACTTGCGAAAAGGCAATTCCGAAACCGGAGAGTATGCGGTTCAGGCCGGTATACTTGGTACCGATATCGCAGCGGAAGGCCCGTTCAAAAAAGGATACTCAGGTTCTTACCTGGCCAATTACCGTTACAGTACGCTGGCCCTGATGAACATCATCGGTATCAAGATTGTGGGGGATGCCGCCCCAGACTTCCAGGATCTATCGTACAATGTGCTGCTTCCCACAAAAAAAGCCGGCACGTTCAGCGTATTCGGCCTGGGTGGCATCAATGGCATCGAAGAAAACTGGGAAGGCGATTCTTCAAAATTCGAAAACCACGTGCGCAACCACATGGGTGTAACCGGCATTACGCATAAATTCTGGCTGAATGACAAATCGTTCATCCGAAGCGTGGTGGCCACTTCGGTAACCTCCTTCAATTACCGGGAAAACCAACTTGACACCAACGGTAATTTCCTGCACGAGACCGATCACAACAGCCATGTCAGCACCGACCTGCGCGGATCGGTTTTATGGAACATGAAAGCCAATGCCCGGCATACATTCCGTGTTGGGGTGAACGCCAATCGCATGGCCTATCAACTGGCCAGCAGCTACTACAATGAAGATACGGATGCCAAGGTTGTCACACTCGACACCAAAGGCCACACTTACACCATACAGCCCTATGCTGCGTGGAACTACAGGATCAATGAGAAGCTGACATTGAACAGCGGCATTCACTATACCCGGCTCACCCTGAACAACCGGGATGCGCTGGAGCCACGCATCGGACTGAAATGGCAGATCAACAACCTGCAATCACTGAGTGCAGCCTTCGGCCTCCACAGCCATGTGGAAGATGCCAGTGTATACCAGGCTCAACGTACCTTACCGAACGGCAAGGTTGTTTTTCCAAACAAAGATCTGGGTTTCCTGAAAGCCCGTCACTACGTAGTGGCATACTCCCGCCGGCTGGCTGAAAAGCTGAACCTGAAAACCGAGCTTTACTATCAGGAGCTATATAACGTACCCGTTCCCAACTACCCAAACACCCCTTACTCTGCCATCAACAGCTCGGATGGTTACACCACCGATTCGCTGATCAACAAAGGCACCGGCAGGAACAATGGGGTTGAACTCACCCTGGAGCGTTATTACGACGATGGCTACTATTTCCTGGTCACCGGATCTTTGTATGAATCCAAATACACGTCGCTGGATAATGTAGAACGGAATACGGTCTTCAACAGCAACTTCGCCACCAACTGGCTCGGAGGAAAGGAATGGAAAGTGGGAAAGAACAACAAGAAGAACACCATCGGCCTGAGTGGAAAGGTGGTTTGGTCGGGAGGAAGGAGACAAACCCCGATCCTGCTGGAGGAATCCATACAAGCCGGACACACGGTGTATGATGAAACAAACATCTATGGAAAGAGGGCCCCTTCCTACTACCGCATTGACATGCAGTTGCTGTACCGCAAGAACCGGCCTAAGACCACCAGTACCTGGAAGCTCGACATCCAGAATGTGACCAACCACGAAAACATTTACGATTACTTTTTCGACCGGCACACCAACAGCATCCGTACGTCCTATCAGCTGGGCCTGCTACCGGTGTTGTCGTACAAGTTTGAGTTTTAACATAACGGATACCGGTTGAAAGAAAATGCCTTCTATCTTTGAAAGCATTCAACCAACATCAATATCATGAACCATACAACAACCACCATAACCGTCGAAACCGTCGTGAGCGTCCCGGTTGAAAAGGTCTGGAAGGCATGGACCACTCCCGAAGACATCACTCAATGGAACCAGGCCTCCGAGGATTGGCACACCCCTCACTCCACAAATGATCTGCGTGTGGGCGGTAAATTCACCTCACGCATGGAAGCGAAAGATGGCAGCGCCGGTTTCGATTTTGAAGGCATATACGAAGAAGTGATCACACAACAACGCATCGTGTACAGCATTGCCGACGGGCGCAAGGTGAAAGTGACTTTCTCAACGGAAGCCGGAGGCACAAAAGTCACGGAGACCTTTGATGCGGAAAATGTGCATTCTGTAGACATGCAACGTACAGGCTGGCAGGCTATCCTTGACAGCTTCAAAAAGCATGTGGAGGGAAAGTGGAGACATTAGATGTTAGACTTTAGAAGCAGGACGAAACACACGCCCCCATTCGTCATTCGTAATCCGTAGTTATTTTGGATCCCCTTCCCATTCTATTTTTTTCTTCTCCATCCGAGTGGTGGGACTGGCTGCATGAAAACCATGCCGGTGAAAACGGTTTATGGCTGAAGTTGGCTAAGAAAAATTCGGGCCTCGTTTCCGTGTCCTACATGGATGCGGTTGAAACGGCCCTTTGCTGGGGTTGGATTGACGGACAAAAAAAGGCCTTTGATGATCAGTGCTGGATCCAGCGATTCACGCCCCGAAAGCCCCGAAGCATCTGGTCACAGATCAATAAGGAAAAAGCACTGCGGCTGATTGCGGAAAATGCCATGCAACCTGCGGGCATGAAAGCCATAGAAGCCGCAAAGAAAAGCGGGATGTGGGACAATGCCTATGCCCCTGCAAGCACCATCACCATCCCGAAAGACCTGGCACGGGCATTTAAAAAGAACCCTGCTGCCCACGCCCACTTCAAAACCCTGAACAGCCAGAACCGCTTTGCCATCCTGCACCGCATTCAAAAAGTAAAAAAGGAAGAAACGCGCGCAAAGAAGATCACCGAGTTCATCGAACTGCTGGAACAGGGCGGATTTATTTATCCGAAATGAGACATTAGACTTTAGATATCAGACAACAGATACGAGGAAGCATGATGGGTACACGGCCCCATTCGTCATTCCTAATTCCCGCCATATATTTGCTCCCAAAGCTACTTCATCATGGAAGCATCCAACAGCATCAACCTCGAACTCTGGCTAAAGATCGGAGCCTTCGTGGTATCGGTTCTTTTACTCGGGAAAGGCATCTTCGAATACACCCGGGCACAGAAATGGAAGCGTGCCGAACTGATCGCAAAGGAGATGAAAGAATTCTTGCAGGATGCAACCATCAAACGCGCCCTGCTCCTGCTCGACTGGAACGCGAACTACATCGACCTGAGGCCGGAGGAAAACAATGGGGAAAAGCAGATGCATTTCACCGACAAGCTGATCACCTCCGCACTACGCACCCATCGGGAGTGCAACCGGTTCACGCCGGAAGAAGTGATCATCAAAGGTATCTTCGATGGGTTCCTGGACCGCCTGGGCTACTTCAACAACTACATTTCAGCCGGATTGATCACTGCAAATGAAGTGAAGCCCTACCTTATTTATTGGGTGGATATTCTGGCCAATGTGAACAGCAAAAGGAAACCAACCGAATGTCGTCAGAAGATGTGGAATTTCATCCACGAATACGGTTACTCGGATGTCATCGAGTTGTGCGAACGTTTCGGGTACCATGCGATCCCTCCTACGCCACCGGAAGCCCAACCTTGATCAGGCGTTTGCTTTCTGCGCAGCCACCCAGTTTTTAACACGGCTTTCCAGGATGGCCAACGGGATGCATCCGCTCCCCAGCACCAGGTCGTGGAATGCACGGATGTCAAAAGCATCACCCAGCTCATGTTCCGCATACGTCCGGAGCTCCCTGATTTTCAACTGCCCGATCTTATAGGAAAGCGCCTGTCCGGGCCACGACATGTACCTTTCTATCTCCGCCACAATGCTGGCTTCCGGTTCAGCTTCGTGCTCCAGTGAATACTGAATGGCTTCTTCCCGCGTCCAACCCTTTACATGCATGCCCACATCCACCACCAGGCGGATGGCCCGGTGCATCTCTCCGCTCAACATGCCGAAATACTGGTACGGATCGGTATACAAGCCCAGTTCTTTACCCAGCGATTCGGAATACAAAGCCCATCCTTCACCATAGGCGCTGTACCACAGCCTTTGGCGGAAGGTCGGAAGGTCCTGATTTTCCTGCGCAAGAGACACCTGGTAGTGATGTCCCGGAATGGCTTCGTGCAGGAAGAGGTCTTCATCACCGAAGATGTTGTATTTCTTCGCATCCGGAACAGGTACGTAAAAGATCCCGGGCCGGCTTCCGTCGTTGCTTCCGGCCACATACTCGGCGCTGGCAGACGCCTCACGGAAGGCTTCGGTGCGGCGCACCTCGAATCCGGCTTTCGGTGTGTGGCGGAACAGCTTCTCCAGGTTTGGCTTCATCTTCTCGTGAATGGCCTTGAAATGATCGATCACCTGTTGCGCATCGGTGTAAGGCATGAGTTCCTTCCTGTTGCGCACATAGTCGAAAAAGGATTTCAGATCACCTTCATACCCCACCTGCTGCTTAACGGCTTCCAGTTCCTTCATCAGCCGGTCCACCTCCTTTGTGCCCACCTCAAACACCTGATCGGCCGTCATATCGGTGGTGGTGTATTTCTTGATCTGGAGCTGATAGTACTCTTTGCCGTTCGGAATGCCGTCGATGCCGGAAGTGGCCCTGCAGGCCGGGAGATATGTCTCCTCAAAGAATTTGCGCATTCGCTGGTATGCCGGAATGATCTGATCGCTCACCATGGCGCGGTAGGTGGCGGTGATCTGTTCTTTTTGATTTTCCGACAATCCTTCAGGCAGATGTGCCGCCGGTGTATAGAACAGGTGGGATTCCACCGGACCGTGGTCCAATGCCGCCAGCTGCGGAATCACCTTTTCGGCAAGCGGCTTCGGCAACACGATCTGCTTGTCGATGCCTTTCTGCATGCAGGCCACGGCGGTATCCATCCAATCCACATACCCCTGAAGACGCTGGATCCAGTTTTCGTAATCCTTTGCTGTCTTGAACGGTTGTGCGCTGGTGCCTCCGGCCTGTTGCCCGATTTCAAGCAGCAGGCTGTTGAACTGGTTGATGGGCATGAGGTGCATATCATATGCCATTTCATCCAATGCCATCTGACACTCCCATTGCAACACGTCATAACTGACCTGGTCGTTTTCATTCAGCGAATCCCGGTTGTACTGCACCAGCCGGTCGAGGTATCCCTGGTAAAAGGATTTCAGATCCGTGCGGAACGACAATGAAAGCGAATTGGGCAGCTGATCGTTGAAACGATTATCGCCTTCGTAGGTAGCAGACAACGGGTAGAAACGGAACAGATCTTCATGGTACTGTTCCAGCATGTCTGAAAATGCGGGAACGGAATCATTGGAGGCGGACTCCTGCGGTTCGGAATTTTGTTGACAGGAAGATAGTCCGATGGCAACCATGGCGATAGATACTACAAAATACTTCATGAGCTGGATTTACATTGGGGAGATGGCAAGGTAAATAATTTTGGGAAACGGGTACGGTTGCCCGGTGTTTGTTTTCGCGGTTTTTTGTAAGTCTGACAGATGTGAAGGGTTTGTGGTTTTTAGTTTGCTTGCTTGCCCGCCCGTAGCGGAGCGAAGGCGGGTGGTTGGCCACGTAGAAACCATGCCGCACACGTGACAAAAATCAACCGCGGTACAAGCAAATGTTTTGAACCACATAGACACATAGCACACATAGGCAAACTATGTGAATGCCTATTGTGGCCTCATAGCCTATGTGGTTCAATATCCTTTTTGCAATTTTCAGTTTTTCAGTGAGCCATGCATAACTTGAGACTTGCAACTTGAGACTCGCGACTTTCGACTTACGACCCCTATCTTTACCTCGCATGCAAAACATCATCAAAAGACGAGGCTTCCTGCTACCGATCCGGTTGGGTATTACCCTGTTGTTGGTTTCCAGGTTCCTGTCGATTCAACATTTACCGGGACACGAAGAATTATCGGAATCCTCCTGCGCCCTGATCGCTATATTCTATTTCCTGCGCTACCGGGCCAAAACCAAGCGGGATGTCATGGATCACTTCCGCCTGTTTCTCGTTATGTTCTGGACCCTGCCAGCCTTATTCATGCCAATGATACCAGGCATCAGCGATAGCGTTGCTGCCGGCATCTCAGGTCTGCAGATGATCACATTTGCCTATTCCGCTTATGAATATTCGTTCGGACAAAAAAAGGGGCTCCGCATTCTTTCCGGTGCTGCACGCTACATTGTCGCCGGTGGCATTTCCGCGTACATCGTAGCCGTGATGTTCAAAATCATGCATTGGCCGGCCAGCGGCATGTTGTTCGCCCTCGGTTTTCTTTCCATCATCACAGGTTTATGGGTCGATGCATTCCGCCAGAATCCCGCGAGTAGTTATAGGTTCAGAATGTAGATGGAACATCAGAAGTCAGACGCATTCAGACGAGCCGGAATCCGACCCATTCCTAATTCCTAATTCGTAATTTCTCTCCATGCCCTTCCCCACCCGCAACCTATCCGTCGTACTGCCCACCGTGGTGGTCGCACAGCTCCTCTGCACATCCATGTGGTTCGCAGGTAATTCCGTGGTTGGGGCTTTGGCGGATGAGTACGGACTGGGTCACGACATCCTGGCCTCCCTCACATCATCGGTGCAAGTGGGATTCATTGCCGGGACACTGGTATATGCCCTGCTCGGCATTGCCGACCGCTTCCCTCCTTCCAAAGTATTTATGGTTAGTGCACTGCTGGGATCCATTGCCAATGCCGCCGTCACGTGGGGCATTCAGGGCGAAGGCACGCTGATGGCATCGCGGTTCACCACCGGGTTTTTCCTTGCCGGCATCTACCCGGTAGGCATGAAAATCGTGAGCGACTATTTTGAACTGGGACTGGGAAAAGCCCTGGGCTGGCTGGTAGGCGCCCTGGTGATGGGAACCGCTTTGCCGCATCTGATCCGTGCATACGACGCCACCCTGTCATGGCGACTGGTGTTCTGGTTCACGTCGGCGTTGACGGTGGTTGGTGCACTGGCAGTCGGTCTGGGAGTTGCACCCGGACCGCACCGGAAGCCGGCACCCCGGATGGACATGGGTGCATCCCTGAAGGTATTTCGCAACAAGGCTTTCCGGATCGCGGCGTTCGGATACTTCGGACACATGTGGGAGTTGTACACGTTCTGGGCCTTCCTCCCCACCCTACTCACCATGAAACACCCGGGATCACCGACCGCCTGGCCCACTTTTGTTGTGATCGCGTCCGGAGCCATCGGTTGCATTACCGGAGGTCTGCTGGCGCGAAAAGCCGGAAGCGAAAAGGTAGCATATGGTGCATTGATCGTATCCGGACTGTGTTGCCTGGCTGCAGGATGGCTGTTGTCGGTTCACATACCCGATAGGGTGTGGTATCTGTTCCTCGTGCTATGGGGCCTGACTGTGGTGGCGGACTCGCCCCAGTTTTCCGCACTGGTGGCTCAAACCGCACCACCCGAACGAAAAGGAACCGCACTTACCGTGACCACATGCATCGGGTTTTCCATCACCATCGGCAGCATCTATTGCATGCAGTATGTCATCTCCCTCTTGCCCCAGTCAACCGTATTCATGCTGCTGGCCATCGGACCTGCACTGGCATTGGCAAACCGCTTTGCAAGGTAAATCCAGCGTGTTTTCAAACCCTGACGGCCTGTTTACGTATGCATGGGCTGTTCCTCCGTCATCGTACGGAATATGTATATTAAAGCGTCCAATTGCGTTTGAATTCCATGCAACGATTGCCACTTGCCGTATTCGTGTTGTTGAGCATGACCGCTCCTGCCATGGCGCAGAACGGCCAATATGCCTTCGATTCGCTGTTTCAGAAGATCACGGTCGGTGAACGTACCTGGTACTCACAGGTGCTGCAACCGGTAAACGGCAACTGCCTCACTTCTTATAAGGTGAACAGGCTTGCCTCCGGGCGCAACCAGAGTTATGTTGATAACAACTTCATGCTGACCGATGCCGATTTTCAAAGCCTGAACGCCAAAGACCTTCTTCTGTACGCCATGAACCACCCCGAGGAAAGGGTAAACATGAACATGAAGATCAGCCCGCCCGACAACTGGCCTACACTGACCTTCGCCTACATCGCCCCGACCATGCAGGGAAGACGCATCAGCAAACGACAAATGGACGCCCTTGAGGCAAAACGGGATTCTGTGGTTCAATTCCTCAAAAACTGCATGCCCTATTTCCCTGTGCTCACCAAGTCGTACAAAGAGCTTGTGATCAGCCTGCATGCCACCGAATGCATCCCCGAACTGTTGTATAAAGCCAACCGCCCCTACTACTATGACACCTATGTGGTGACCGTGATCATGAACCTGATGGTGGATGCCCGTTACAAACCGTTCATCCAATCCGATGTGTACAAAAAACTATATGGGAAAGAACTGAACTACTCCAGCTTTATCGAATCTGATAAGAAAACGATCGACTTCATCCTGCAAACAGCGGCCGCCTTCTACAAGTCGAAATACAACCACTGACCTCCTTCTTCCCATGCTGCAATACCTATTGAATATTTGGCGTTGATGATTCAAAGCATTAACTTTGTAATTCAAAGTACTTTTATGGATACAAAACCGCAACCTTCCCTCCAGGACCTGATCGAGATCCGCAGCATGATGGAACGCTCATCGAGGTTCATCTCCCTGAGCGGCCTGAGCGGAATCGCCGCAGGTGTTTGTGCACTCATCGGTGCCACCGTCACCTATTTTCTATGGGGCAAAAGATTTTATCCCCTGTATGAATTGATTTACACACCAGGTGGTGCGCTAAAGAAGAGTGCCCTTTTCACCCACGTGGGTATTGCGGTAGGCGTATTGATCGCAGCCCTTTTATCGGGCATATTTTTTACCACACGCAAAGCCAAAAAACAGGGTATTCCTGTTTGGGGAACAGCAAGCAAGCGCCTGGTGGTTAACCTGACCATCCCCTTGGTAACAGGTGGTTTCTTCATTTGCAGCCTGGCCTTTCACCAGCTGACTTATCTCGCCGCACCCTGCACGCTTATATTTTACGGACTGGCCTTGTTGAATGCAAGCAAGTACACGTTGGATGACATCCGTTACCTGGGCTTGTCGGAAATCATGCTCGGACTGGTGGCCTGCGTGTTCACCGGATATTCACTGCTGTTCTGGGCGATTGGTTTTGGAGTGATGCATATCGTTTACGGCATCACCATGTACAGGAAGTACGACATCTGACAAAGTGAAAGAGTGGCTACATAACCTCGACAAGGCTTTCGAAAGCCGCGTGCGACTGGGCATCATGTCTGTACTGATGGTGAATGACCGGGTCGACTTCAACACCATGAAGGAAACCCTGGATGTATCAGACGGCAACCTCGCCAGCCATGTCGGCGCCCTGGAGCAACTGGGGTATGTGAAGGTAACCAAGAAGTTCATCGGAAAGAAACCGAACACGTCATATGCCGCCACAGCAGCAGGCAAACAAGCGTTCCAGGAGCATCTTGCCGCGCTGGAGAAAATGCTGAAGGATCGTTGATTTTTTTTAATCATCTACTTTGAAACTCAAAGTTCTTTATATGAAAAAATGGAAGCGCATATTATCCGACCTGGAGGTTCTATCGGCACTGGCCGTGCTATGTTACATGGCCGCCATCTCACTTCCCTCCAACAACATCTGGTACATGGCAGCGGCATCCCTGGCATGGCAGGCACATCTCGTTTTGCTGGGATTCGGCCTCTACCTCATCGTACGGCAACGGCTTTCACTGGCTACCATCCACTTGTTTGCAGCATGCCTGGTATATACCACGGTCATTCCCACCTACCCGGCATCCCTGGGAAAAGAAACCCATGCGGGTACCGACTTGCGCATTGCCCACTTCAACGTTCTGAAGTCAAACAGAGATTATATTTCCACCCTGAAAGCGGCGAAGGAAAGCTGCGCCGATTTCCTCTCATTCCAGGAAGTAAATGAAGCGTGGACCCGCATCCTCGTCGACGGGTTGAAGGACGAATACCCCTACCGGATGGTTCATTCCGAGGAGGAATGCTGTTTCGGCATTGCCGTGTTCTCCAAGTACCCCCTGGATCATGAAGCCGTACGGTATTTCGGTGGTGTGGCCAACCTAACCGGGTGTGTGTGCAAAGACGGGCAGGAGATTGCGTTTATCACCCTCCATCCCCAGTCTCCGACTTCCGAAGCCCGTCTGCATACCCGCAACCGCCACCTGCTGGAAGCGGCAGATTATTTCTCATCCATCGAAGGACCCAAGCTGGCCATAGGCGATTTCAATACGGTGCCATGGGATCGGAACCTGGAACAATTCCGTGACAGGCTCCGGCTGACCGACAGCCGCAAGAACCTGGCAGCCACCTATCCCTCCTTTGCCCCGATGCTCCGTATCCCCATTGACCATATCCTGCACTCAAACCAGATCCGGTGCACACGTTTTGACACCATCACTTCCACCTCATCCGATCACCTGGGCGTAGTAGGCGATTACATCATCAACAGCTAATATCCAATAACCAACAACCAATAACTATCAACCATGACCCAAGAAAGCACCATCCCACGCATCAAAGAGGAGATCAAACACTCCATCACGTTGCGACTGTTCTCCATTGCCGTACTCATCCTGCTCATGCTCATACCCATGGCCATGATCATGAGCATCATCAATGAACGGGAGTACCGCAAAGAAGAAGCGATCCGGGAAGTGAGCGACAAATGGGGAACAGCACAAACCGTTACCGGACCGGTGCTGGTGCTGCCCTATCTTACCTACATCAACCGTGATGGTGTTAGAGAACCGCAAGGACATGCTTATGCCTATTTCCTACCCGACCGGCTTGATGTTTCAGCCAAAGTGGATCCTGAAATCCGCAAACGCGGCATGTACCAGGTGGCGCTTTACCGATCCGGGCTGAACCTCACCGGTTCCTTTTCGCGCCCTGATGTGACGCAACTCGGCCTGGATCCGAATGATGTGATATGGAACGAGGCCACCATTGCGGTGGGCATCAAAGACATGAGCGGTTTGCAACAGGCGACGCAAATCGAATGGAACCGGAAACCCATCACGTTGGAACCCGGATTAACCAATTCTTACAAGATACCGGACGGATTGGCCAACAAGGTTCCTATCGACAGCCTTTCACAGCGATTCGACTTCAACATGGAGCTCGCGCTCAGGGGCAGCCAGAACTTACGCCTTGTGCCGGTGGGAAAAGAAACCCAGGTGAACCTCGATTGCAACTGGCCCGACCCCAAGTTCAACGGCGCCATCCTGCCTGATTCATCGGACATCACCGACACACACACCGCAGCCACATGGAAGGTATTGCATGTGAACCGAAATTACCCACAGGCCTGGAAAGACAGCTCACAACAATTTGAGGAGTCTGCCTTTGGCGTGGACCTGTACATTCCGCTGGATGAATACCAGAAGTCGATGCGCTCCGCCAAGTACGCCATCCTGATCCTGTCGCTGACCTTCGTGTTGTTTTTCGGATACGAGGTATTCAACAAAAAACGCATCCACCCCATTCAATACCTGTTGGTCGGACTGGCACTTTCGATCTTCTATGTTCTGCTTGTATCGTTGTCCGAACACCTGTCGTTCAACCCGGCGTATGTGATCTCCAGCATCGCGGTGATTTCCCTGATCACGGTGTACGCGCACGGCGCCCTGCAAAACAAGAAGGCGGCCAACGGCATGGGAGGCAGCCTGGCCCTGTTGTACGGGTTCATCTTCCTCCTGCTGCAATCGGAAGACTATGCCCTGCTGATCGGCAGCATCGGCTTGTTTATCGTGCTTGCCGGCATGATGTACTTCAGCCGCAAGGTGGATTGGTATGAATTGGCGAAGGGGAAGAAGAGTAAGATCCAGGAATAAAATCTGCGAGGATACAAACAAAAAAGGGAGGATGCTGTACATCCTCCCTTTTTCATCTCTTTGTTCTGTTGTCCTTTATCCATCCCACCTTCGCTAAGGTTCCGAGGGCACAGCGAACAACCAATAACTAGTAACCAATAACTAGTAACCAATAACCAACAACCAGTAACCACTCCCTACTTCACATCCACCAATTCCACCTCAAACACGAGTGTGGAGTTGGGTGGGATCACACCCTGCACACCACGTTCGCCGTATGCCAGGTGTGGCGGAATGATGAGGGTTGCTTTGGAACCCACGTTGAGCAGGCTGATGCCTTCATCCCATCCCGGGATCACACGGCCTTGTCCGAGCGGGAACGAAATGGGTTGTCCGCGATCCAGGGACGAATCGAACTTGGTACCGTCCATGAGGTAACCGGTGTAATGCACCGACACCATCTTGCCCGGTTCGGCTTTCGGGCCGTTGCCCTTCTGGGTGATGGCGTATACCAATCCGCTTGGCGTAGAAACCGTATCCTTGTACACCGGATCCAGTTTCTGGCGAAATGCCGCTTCCGCTTCTTTCTTTTTCGCTTCGGCTTTTTCCTTGATGCCGGCGATCAGCGCATCAAAGCTGGCCTGATCCGCCTTGAATTTCTTGGCGTCTTTTCCAACCCTGAGGATGGTTAGTTTCTTAATGGTATCACCCTGGGCGATGGCATTCACCACTTCCATGCCTTTCACCACTTTACCGAACACGCTGTGACGGCCGTCCAGGTGAGGGGTTGCTACGTGGGTGATAAAGAACTGGCTTCCGTTGGTACCCGGACCTGCATTGGCCATGGATAGTACACCCGCGGTGTCATGTTTCAAAGTGGGATCGAATTCATCAGGAAAAGAATAGCCGGGACCGCCTTGTCCGTTGCCCTGGGGGTCACCCCCCTGGATCACAAAGTTTGGCACCACACGATGAAAGGTGAGTCCGTCATAATACGGCTTCCCTTCCGGGCGTGCGGTGTTTTTGATGGTACCTTCGGCCAGGCCCACGAAGTTGGTCACGGTCATCGGAACCTTCTGGTATTCCAACTTACAAACGATCTCACCTTTGGTGGTTTCAAACTGGGCGTACAGTCCGTCGGGAAATTCACTTTCGTTACAACTCATCATCAAAGAAGCTGCGGCCAGCATGACAAACAGGCCTGATTTATACGATTTCATATGCTTGGTTTTTTCTACGGAAAATTGGGCTAATATACTTTTATTAATTCAATCTCGTAGATCACGGGTGTGCTCGGAGGCACGATCCCGGAAGACGATCCTTCCTTGCCGTATGCCAGGAATGACGGCAACAGCACGGTGATCTTTTCACCTTCCGTCATCACGGGAAGCACCATTTCCAATCCGGGCACCACCTGTCCTTCCGCCCCCAGCGTAAAGTCCATTCCCTCCCCATTCTTATAGGAGTTATCGAATTCTTTTCCATCCAGGAATATGCCCCTGTAATGGATCTGGATTCTCTTGCCGTACCGGGCATGCTTGCCATTCTTCTTTCCTCCTTCCTGGGTTAAAAAGAAAAGTCCGCCATCGGTGGGTTTGATGGAATTGGTCAGGCCCTGTGCATCAAAGAACTTCCGCATGGCGTTCAGCTCGCGCATGTCTGCCGACTCAAGCCATTGCTCATATGCTTTTGCATCGGCCACAAGGTCACGTTTGTGGTGGATAAGTTCCAGCATCACATCCACCCGCATGTAGCTTCCTGAATCAACGAAGTTCGGTCGGTCCACGCCCATCATCACCCCGAAAAGCGAATCTGCCGGCACACGGAAGGCCACGCTATCCCCTTCCTTCATGGTAAAGATCCCTTCTTCAAAAGAACCTTTGAATGAGGGTTCTCCAGCCAGTGCAAAGGTGGTTTGCTGTTGCAGGAAGATGCTATCGCTATCGGTCATGTATGTAATGGCGATGGTGATCACATCTCCCGGTTTGGGGGTTGAATCTCCTTCTCCCAGCTTCAGAATTTTGTAATAGAGTCCGGTTTCCGACTTCGCATAATCCGGATAAGGGTCGTTGGAAGACTTGTCTTCCCCACCGCAGGATGCCATTCCCCACAAGACAATTGCCGCCAATGCAAACTGCCCCAACCGGGTCATCTGATGTTTCTTTCTTTTCATGTAGTTATGAGCATGCGTTCAGGACGTGAAGATATTGTTTTTGGTTATTGGTTACTAGTTATTGGTTATTTGCCTGGCACCTACTACAAACAAGAAACAAGAAACAAGAAACCACAAACCACAAACTCATTTTATTACTTCAACGATCTTCACATCGTACAGCAACGAGGCCCTTCCGGGTATCTTGTTGTCGTCACCCGCCAGTCCGAACGCCAGGTGAGCCGGCAGGATGATCGTGGCCTGCTCCCCTTTTTTCATCATCTGGAAGGCTTCGAGTAATCCCGGTTCAAGTTCTTCCTGCCCCAGTCTGACGGTACGCAATCCGTCCTTGTCCGAATCGTAGCATTGTTTGCCCGTCAGCAATGAGATCTTGAAAGAAAATGTGACTTTATTTCCCATGCGGACGGTATCGCCTGTTCCACCACCTCCCGACATAAAGCGAAGCCCGGATCCGGTTTCGGTCATGTTCCAGTTTCTTCTCCGGATGAAGTTATCGATCTCGAAGATTTCATTGCGAACGAGGATGTTGTTGGCGTGCTCGAGGTCTTCCTTCAGTTCCTTTTGAGGAAGGGGTTTCGGTTTTGGCGGCGGAGCGGATTCCTGGCATGCGGCCATCAGGCACACAACAAAAAACGAATATGCAAGGGAGCGATGCATCATGGGTGTAACGACATGCAACTGCAATTATTTGGTCGCATCAAAATGCCTTCAAACCTTCGGCGTAGCTGGGAAGCAGCGCTTCGAATTTCTTCACTGTTTCCTGCAATGTCAAGGTGGAAGAGCCACCAGCTGCATTCTTATGGCCTCCGCCCGAGAAGTGTTCGCGTGCCAGTTCATTCACATCGAAGCTGCCTTTGGAGCGGAAAGATATCTTCACCAGGTCTCCTTTCTCCATGAACAATGCACCCAGGCGGATACCGCTGATCGCATACGCATAGTTCACCAGCCCTTCCGTATCTCCGTTCTGGTATCCGAACTGATCCAGCTCGGCTTTGCTCAGGCTGATGTAGGCCGCATGAAACTCAGGGAACACCACCAGTTTGTCTTTCAGGCTATATCCGAGCAAGCGTGCCCGGCTCTCGCTGTATGAATCGAAAATGCGTTCGTGGATGAGGGTATGCTGCATGCCGGTTTCAATCAGGCTGGCCACCACGCGGTGTGTTTCCGGAGAGGTGGAGGCGAACCGGAAAGATCCGGTATCTGTCATGATGCCGGTATAGAGGCAAGAAGCGATGTCCTGGTTGACGAGGGCCTTGTCTCCAAGGGAGGTGATCAGGCGGTGGATGAGCTCACAGGTGCTGGAGGCGCGTGTATCTGAAAGTGCCAGTTCGGCGAAGTTCACCGGGTCGGGGTGGTGATCAACGAGTACTTTGGTGGCTTTGGAATCCTGCATGAACTTGCCCAGGTCATCAATGCGTTTGGGATCGTTGTAGTCCAGCGCGAAAACGATGTCTGCCTGTCCCACCATCCGTTCGCCTTTTCGTTTGGTGCCGTCGTTCATGTTATAAATCAGCACCTCGTTGTTGCCGGGCAGCCAGTGTAAGAAGTCGGGATAACCGGTGGGGGTGATCACCTGTACCCGGTGTCCTTTCTTCTGCAGGTACAAGGCAAGGGCCAGCGACGAACCCATGGCATCACCATCTGGGTGTGTATGGGTGGTGATCACGATCTTGCGCGGATCAGCCAGCAGGCTTTTGAGCTGTTTGTAATTCATGGCCTAAAGTTAGGGCATTTCCTTAAAGCGCATCAAAAATCCGCTTTGCGGTGTATACCGGATGGAAACAAAATGTGTTGGGGATGCCACAAAGGCGCGAAGGCACAAAGGCCTGATCCTGGTGTAGCAAACGCTACAAGATAGCTGGACGAAGGTGAAACCTTCGCCTAACCCACCAAGACGCAAAGAAATCAAAAGCATACCTACCTGCACCCTTCGTGTCTTCGTGCCTTTGTGGCAAAACAACATCCACTGCAACAAGACGAATATGAAACCTTCGCCTAACCCACCAGACGCAAAGAAATCAAAAGCATACCTACCTGCACCCTTCGTGTCTTTGTGCCTTTGTGGCAAAAAAACATCCACTGCAACAAGACGAATATGAAACCTTCGCCTAACCCATGGGGCCACAAATCATCCCTTTTCATATCCTTTGTGTCTTCGTGTCTTTGTGGCAAAAAAACATCCGCTGCAACAAGACGAATATGAAACCTTCGCCTAACAGATCATCCCTTCACATCTTGGTGTCTTCGTGCCTTTTTGGCAAAAAACATTCCCAACACCCAGGCATGAGTGCCTCAAACTAATCCAACGCCCGCATGAAATCCTTCAACGCCTGTTCATCGGCAGGCACGCGGGTGGCCTTTTTCTCGCGGCTCATCAATTCCTGCATGCGTTCGGGTATCTCCACCTTTAGGCCGGTGGCCTGCTCCACCACTTCCGGGAATTTTGACGGATGGGCGGTTTCCAGGAAGAAGCCCATACCACCGTTGTCGGCCAATTCTTTTTTCATGGCGAGGTAACCAACGGCGCCGTGCGGATCCAGGAGGTAGTTGAATTCTTGAAATACTTTGGCAATGGCGGAGCGTGTCTCGTCATCGGTGAAGCTGTAGCCGTGGATCACCTCCGCGATGCGGGCATGGTCGTGATCAAACAGGTCGAGGATGCGTTCGAAGTTGCTGGGCGCCCCCACATCCATGGCGTTGGAAATGGTGGCTACGGATGCGCGTGGCTCGTACTTTCCACTTTGCAGGTAAGCCGGCACCACGTCGTTTACGTTGGTGGCAGCTACAAAGCGACGGATATTGAGCCCCATGCGCTGGGCAAACAACCCGGCACACAGGTTGCCGAAGTTTCCGCTGGGAATCGTTACGGTGGCTTCCGCCCCTTGCATCTGTCCCACTCCGTGGAAATAATAAATGCTTTGGGGGATGAAGCGTGCCACATTGATGGAGTTGGCGGATGTCAGCCTGAACTCCTTGCGCATCTCCGGATCGGAGAACACTTGTTTCACCATGCGCTGGCAATCGTCGAACACGCCGTCCACTTCCAGGGCATATACGTTTCCTCCGAGGGTGGTCAGTTGTTTTTCCTGAACGGGGCTCACCTTGCCGCTGGGGTACAGGATGATCACGCGGATGCCATCCACCCCGTGAAATCCGTTTGCCACAGCACTGCCGGTATCACCTGAAGTGGCCACCAACACATAGGTGTGGTCATCTTCTTGCTGTACACATGTGCCGAGCAACCGGGCCATGCAGCGTGCGCCCACGTCTTTGAATGCCATGGTGGGGCCGTGAAAAAGTTCGAGGGTGGCCATCCGTTCCCTGATCCCTACCAGGGGAATGGGAAAATTGAGGGCGTCGGCCGCCATGGTTTCGATCTGAGCTTTGGAGAGTCCGTCGCCGAAAAAAGTCCCGAGTACGGTGGCGCCGATCTCGGGAAGGGTCATCCCGGGCAGTGCTTTGAAAAAGCTGTCGGGTAAAACGGGGATCTCCACCGGCATGTACAATCCGCCGTCGGGTGCAAGTCCGTCCATGATGGCCCGGCGCTGATCTGCGCGCAGGGATTTGTCACGTGTGCTGTAAAACTGCATTGCTATCCTTTCAATATTTTGGGTCCTACCGGGTTGATCGCGGAAATGTGCGTTTGGTAGGGGACTTTCAGTTTCTGATATGTCTTGGCCATGCCTTCGGCAATCGACTTCGCCCTGGCTTCATTTCTGGCGAGTGCGAAGATGGAAGGTCCGGATCCGGAAATGCTGCATCCGAGCGCCCCTCTTTCCATCGCTTCTTTTTTCACCAGCTCAAAGCCGGGAATAAGGATGGAACGTGTGGGTTCGATCACCACGTCGTGGAGTGAGCGCCCGATCAGGTCGAAATCGCCCATCATGAGTCCGGCCACAAGTCCGGCTGTATTCCCCCATTGGGTCACCGCATCGCGCAACCGGATATCATTCCTGAGGATCTTCCGGGTATCTTCGGTGCGCACTTCGATCTGCGGATGCACCACGGCGCAAAACAAATCTTTGGGGTATGGGATGGAGATCACATCCAGCGGCACGTAGCTGCGCACAAGGGTAAAACCGCCCATCAGTGCGGGAGACACGTTATCGGCATGGGCCGTTCCGCTGGCCAGCCGTTCGCCCTCCATGGCAAAAGGAACAAGCTCAACGGGCGACAAAGGTTTACCGAGGAGTTCATTGGCACCGTATACCGCACCTGCTGAACTGGCGGCGCTGGATCCGAGACCGCTACCCGGTTTGATCTTTTCCAGGATCTCCAGTTCAAAGCCCGCATCGCTTTGGATGTGATCAAGGAATGCTCGCAATGCAACACCTGCCGTGTTCTTTGCAGGATCCACGGGCAGGTTTTTCTGCTTGGATGAATTAATGATTTTAATGTCCGGTGATTTGGACCGGGTCACGCGCATTCGGTCCCCCGGGGTATCGAGTGCGAAGCCCATGATATCAAAACCGCAAGCCACATTGGCAACGGTTGCGGGCACATGTAGGAGAATGGATTTCATGACACTGTTGGTTGATCTGATTTATGCACCTACCCTTACAATATCCGCCAGCACACCGGCAGCTGTTACTTCCGCTCCGGCACCGGCACCTTTCACCACCAGGGGTTGTGCTTTGTACCGCATGGTTGTAAACAGCACAATGTTATCACTTCCTTCGATATGATAAAAAGGATGACTGCTTTCAAATTCCTTGAGTGCGAGCACCGCTTTTCCGTTTTTGTAAGTTGCCACATACCTCCATCGCCTTCCTTTTGCTTCCAGTTCCTTCCGTTTGACCTCGAAATCGGCATCGTACTTTTGAAGTGTTTTCATGAAGTCGTCCACCGACTTTGCTTTCTGGCAGTATTCCGGCAGGAAATGATCCACCTTCACATCTTTGATTTCCAGTTTGGCTCCGCTTTCCCTGGCGAGGATAAGGATTTTGCGCGCCACATCCACGCCGTTCAGGTCGATACGCGGATCGGGTTCAGCATATCCCATATCCATCGCTTTCTTCACGGTAGTACTCAGGCTGTTTTTAGCGCTGACCGTGTTAAAGAGGTAGTTCAGGGTGCCGGAAAGCACCGCTTCGATCTGTTCGATGCGATCGCCGCTTTTGATGAGGTCATTCAGCGTATTCACCACCGGCAAACCGGATCCAACGTTTGTCTCGAAAAGAAAACGAACCCCGCGCAATGCTGCGGTACGCTTCAGCGCCTTGTATGAGTTGTACGGAGAAGAGCATGCGATCTTATTGGGAGTAACCACGGAGATGCTTTTCTCAAGCACATCCTTGTAGATGGCCGCCACATCACCGCTGGATGTGCAATCCACCAGTACACTGTTGCGGAGGTTGCACTTAAACATGCGATCAATGAACTTACCGAAGTCGGCTTTTTTTCCTTCGAGTTGCAACATCTGCTTCCAGTCGATCAGGTCTACGCCGTGTTCCGCAAAGGCCATCTTCCTTGTATTGGTAAGGCCAACCACTCGCAGCTGCAGGTGATGGGTGTCTTTCAGGTATTCGAACTGGGAACGGATTTGGTTGAGCAATGTTCCTCCCACTGTTCCGGTACCCACCACGAACAGGTTGAGTGTTTGTTGGTGCGACAGGAAGAATCCTTCGTGGATGACGTTCAGCGCTTTTTTGATGTCTTTGTTGTCGATCACCAGGGAGATGTTCAGCTCGGAAGAACCTTGTGCGATGGCAGAAATATTGATACCGTTTCTGCCCAAGGAACTGAACAGCTTACCGGCCACACCGGGCGTGCGTTGCATGTTCTCACCCACTACGGCCACCACCGACATATCTTCCTCCACCTTAACCGGCTCCACCTGTCCGAGGATGATTTCATTCCGGAACTCGGATTCGATCGCCTTTCTTGCGGTGGCTACATCATCGGGGCGGATGGCAAAGTTGATGGAGTGTTCGGAAGATGCCTGGGAAATCATGATCACACTCACGTGGTGTCGTGCCAGGGCGCCGAACAACCGCATCGAGATACCGGCCACACCGATCATACCGCTGCCATGCAGTGTAAGCAGGGCCACATGATCGATGGATGAGATGCCTTTGATGCCTGCATCGAAGTGTACACTTTTCTTGCTGACCAGGGTACCCGGGGCATTTACATTGAATGTATTGAGGATGCGGAAAGGAATGCCTTTTTCCATGACGGGTTGAATGGAAGGCGGATAAACCACCTTGGCCCCGAAATGGCTCAACTCCATGGTTTCCTCGTATGACAGATGACTCACGGGAAAAGCACCTGTCACCTTACGCGGATCGGCGGTCATGATGCCATCGACATCCGTCCATATTTCAAGTTCCCTTACTTTGAGTGCAGCAGCGATGATGGCGGCGGTATAGTCGGATCCGCCGCGACCCAGTGTGGTAATCTCACCGGAAGGCGTGCTGCCGATGAAGCCGGGCACGATCTGAACACCCTGCGCATCTTTAAAGAACTTGCGGATTTGTTTGTTGGTGGTTTCGAAATCCACCTGCGCATTGTTGAATTCGTTGTTGGTGCTGATGAATTGAACCGCATCCGCCCAATTCGATTTCACTCCCGCGTCCCTGAAGGCTTCGGTAATGATGTAGGAGGATAACCTTTCCCCGAAGCTAAGGATGAAGTCCTGGGTTTTCGGGCTGATCTCCCGGACGAGGAAAATCCCGTGAAGCACATCATCCAGTTCATTCAAGCGTACTTTCACGTTGGCCAGTACTGCACTCTGGTTGGCTACTTTCACAAGCTCTCTAACGGCGGTAAGATGGCGCAGTTCCATGGCTTCCAGCCCGGAACGGTAGCCCTTGTCGCCACTGGCTGCTTCCTTGCTGAGGCGAATCAGTTCGTCGGTAACGCCGCCGAATGCAGACACCACTACCGCTGCCTTTTCTTTTTTGATTCGCCCTTTGACGATCTCTATGACTTTCTTGATCACTGTGGCGTCTTTCACCGAACTGCCACCAAACTTCATAACTAACATTGTATACCGTATAAAAAGTTCTACACCCGGGCTTTCTGGGAGCCCCAAAATAAATAATAAGTGGTTGATATGACTGCTACACCCCCAAAGGGGTAATGGTGGTAGCAATGATGGTGATGGATGATGCAATGCTACCGGAACCGGTCGTCCCGCCGAATGTTGCAAAAGAGATATATGTAGCTTGCATGTTCATTGCGGGGCAAATGTAAGCCGTTTTTCCTAAACGACCACGCCGATGCGAAAATCAAATGTTAAAAAATTAAGAAGTCTGTGAATGCCGTGCGGTTCACGGAAGCATTCTCTTCCACAGGGGTTGCGGGTACTTCTCATCGCCCTGAAAGCCGAGTGCCTCCGGCTGCTCAGGTTGTTCGGGCCAATATGCCGTACCGAACAGCCAATCCCAGAAGCTGAAGAAAATCGCAAAATTCTGCCCGTGCGGCTGGTGGTTCACTTTGTCGTGATGCCATACATGAAAGCGGGGCGAATTGAGGATGTGCCGGAGCGGACCGTAATCCCACCTGAGGTTGGCATGATTCAGGTGACCGATCAGCGTACCGATCACGGCGATGATCAGGATCACATTCCCATCCACGCCCAGGATGGTCAGCGGCAGGTAGCTGAGGGTTTTGTATACCACCACTTCCATCCAGTGAAAACGGAAGTTGCCTATCCAGTCCATATCATGAATGCTGTGGTGAAGTTTATGAAACCGCCAGAGCCAGGGAAATGTGTGAAGGGCGCGATGAATCCACCATTCAACCAGGTCTTTGAAAACCAGAAAAACGATGGCTTGCACCCAAATGGGCGCACCCGAAAGCAGGTTCACAGACTCCGGGTTCCAGGAAATTTGAAAGAAATGTGCAATTTTGGATAGCAGCCAGGCTGTTGCAAGAGAAATCACAATGGCCAGGTAGTGCCCGTTGAATACCAGAAAAAAGAAATCCTGCCAGATGCCTTTACGCATGACCTTCTGTTCTTTCCTCCATGGAAACAAGCGCTCGAGGAAAAATACAAATACCGATACCACCAGCAACCAAAAGAAATACCCCCGCGTATTCCAGATAAAATCCCACATGTGCGCTAACTTTGGCCTATCGTTTGAATGCGTTACTTTTGAAGTCCGACCTTAATTAATCAGACCAAACAAAGATATGAGAAAAGTATTGGCTCTATTACTCCTGTCTCTGGTGTCTGCATGGGCATTCGCGCAGAACGGACACAAACTTTCCTTTCAGGTAAAAGGTCTTGCCGACACCACGGTGAACCTTGCCCATTACTATGGCGACAAACAATACATCACAGATACGGTGCTGGTTGATCATCATGGCAAGTTCGTCTTTGAAGGAGACGACACATTGCCCGGTGGAATATACATGGTGATCCTGCCCGGGAAAAAGTACTTCGAGCTGATCGTGACCGAGCAGAAGTTCAGCATGACCACGGACACAACCGACTTTGTAAACAACATGAAGGTCGAGGGCTCATACCAGAACAAGGTCTTTTACGAGTATCTGCGCTTCATCAAGTCAAAGGAAAAAGACGTTAGGTCACTGCAGGAAGAACAGAAAGCACTGAAGGAGGCCGATAAGTCTACCAAAAAAGTAGACGCCAGACTGGAAGACATTTCCAAAGAGGTTCAGGACTACAAGAACAACATGATCAAAAACGAACCCGACGCCTTCATATGCAAGGTGTTTCTGGCATCCAAAGACGTGGAAGTTCCTGACCCGCCCAAAGGAGAAACGGATACCCTTTACAAATACCATTATTACAAGAAACACTATTTCGACAACATTGACCTGACCGACGACCGCCTGTTGCGAACACCGGTCTTCCACAACAAGCTGGAGACATACATCACCAAGCTGACCATTCAGATTCCCGACTCCATCAACAAAGAAGCGGATTACCTGGTGGAAAGGGTCAGGGGCAACAAGGAGATGTTCAAATATGTGGTGCACTACATCACCAATACATATGAGCGTTCCAAGTACATGGGCATGGATGCGGTGTTCGTTCACATGGCCCTGAACTACTATACCAAAGACCAAGCTTTCTGGGTGCAGGAAGAGCAGCTGATGCGGATCAGGGAACGGGCGCAGGTGTTGAGCCGCCTGTTAATCGGCAAGGTAGCACCCAACATTGTGCTAAAAGACATGGATGGCAACTTCCAGATCCTGCACCAGGTGGATGCCGATTACATCGTGTTGTTCTTCTGGGATCCGGACTGCGGTCATTGCAAAAAAGCCACACCCAAACTGAAAGATCTGTATGACAGGGTGAAAAACCATGGTGTGAAAATCTTTGCCGTTTGCACGGAGACGGAAGAAACCAAATGGGTGAATTTCATCAAGGACCATCACCTGGAAGAATGGATCAATGTGGCCGACCTCGACGCACAGAATCCTTTCAGGTCCATTTATGACATCACCGCCACACCGAAGATTTTCCTGCTGAACAGAAAGAAAGAGATCATTGCCAAGCAGCTCGATGTGGAGCAACTTGAAGATTTTCTCAAGAAAGAATTAAAGGAAGAATTCTAAGGACGGGTTTCCTGTTCGAATACAGCACCGGTAATCTGATTGTCACCCTTGTAGAAGTATGTAACACCGTAGTTGGTGCTCACTTTCTTATACTCAGTAGCCACTCCGCTTCTCACCACCACAATCAACTCCACGGTATTGTTCCGTTCCTTGGTGGTACCCATGTTGTGCACGCCTTCACCCAGGTCGGCATATTTCCCTTTGACTTTTTCCGGGCCGGTATCCTTGTTCTGTGCTGCCTGATCCTTTAACTCCTTGATCTTGGCGAGCTGACTCTTTGGGTAGTTATCGTCAGGCTTCATGCCCATGGCCTTCTGGTAATGAGTAATGGCTTTATCGTAATCTTTCGCACCGTACGCCTTGTCTCCCAGAATCAGTGTATTCCTGTATTCTTCTTCCAGTTGCTGTTTCTTAGCCGCATCCTGTTTAGCTTTGAGGGCTGCAGCATCTTCCCTTTCCTTCTGCAGTGCGGCCAGGATGCCGTCAATCTCTTTGATGCGGTCTTTGGGCACCACCTCATACGGTTTGATGGCAAGGGCTTTCTGATAAGCCGACTTGGCATCTTCGTACTTCTTTTCGTTATACAGTCCGTCCGCCATAGCTATGGCTTCACGATAGGCTTTGTCCTTTTCCGCTTCTTTTGAAGCCAGTGCCTGCTGGTCGGCCAGGAGTTTATCGATCTCATCGATCTTCATTTGGGGATAAGCCTCATCAGGTTTCACCTGTTTGGCTTCCGTATAACCTTCTCTGGCGGTCTTGTAATCCTTCTCTTTTAACGCGCGGTCACCCTTGGCAAGGGCATTCAGGTAGGCCTGGTCTTTTTCTTTCTGGGCGGAATTGGCCAGATCCAGCTTCGCCTTCAATTCTTCCGTTTCCTTTATCTTTTGGGTGGCAACGGCGTCACCAGGCTTGGCATTCAGCGCATCTTTGTATGCAGCAATGGCAAGGTCGTACTGTTTGTTTGTGCGCTTCTCATCACCGCTGGCCATGGCTTTCTGGTAGGCTTCCTCTTTCTTACTTGCTTCAAGTTCGGCTTGCTTGGCTTGCAACCTCTCAATTTCAGCTAAGCGGTCAGTCGGATGTTTTTCACCGGGCTTGATACCAAGCGCTTTTTTATACTCAGTGATGGCAACCGGGTAATTTTCGATGGCAAATGCAGCATCCGCTTGCTTGATCGCCTGCATGTATGCTTGTTCTTTTTCGTCTTCCTTCTTCTTGCCTTCCAGTATCCGGTCTATCTCGCTGATCTTGGTCTTGGGCAATTGTTCGTTGGGGAAAATAACAAGGGCCGATTGATAGGACGCCTTTGCCTCCAGGTACTTCTCGGCATTAAGTTCCTTTTCAGCTTTGGTAATGGCTGCGTCGTATTTGGCACGCAAGCCATTTTGCTCTTTCAACAGGTTTTCGATCTCAGCAAGCTTTTGCTTGGGATATGCTTCCTCGGGTTTGATGGATGAGGCCCGGGTGTATGCCTCCTTGGCATTTGCATAGTCGCCGTTAGCCATGGATTTGTCGGCTTCCGCAAGGGCCTTGTTGTAAAGCAGCTCCAACTTTCGTTGCTCCTGACCGGCCAGGGCCAGGGCGTGATCTTCCACTGCCTTCAACTCGTCTTTCACCTCCTTGTGATACTTCATGTCGTAGTAGAAGTCGCCAAAGCCCGGATCAAAAGCTAATTTTGCAACCGGTTTGGACAAGGCGCTGATATCAAGTTCAGGGAAGAAAGGAAACAGTCGGACATCAAACTTGAATGAGGAAGAAATATCCGATTCTTCTTTCGGTAGCTTGGCGTTGACCTCAATGAACTTGGTCACATATTTTTCCTTGGAAAACTCAATGCGGTAGACATGCTGGTATGGCAGTTTGAACACCACCCGACCCTTGGTATCTGTATTCCTGGCCTGGAATTCGGCACCATCCTGGAATACCACAACCTTTGCGGCCGCCAGTCCTTCACCGTCTTCCCGCACGGTACACACCATTTCCAGGGTGCCCACGGTCTGACCGTATAAAGGGGCAGCCACCGCCGGCCATGCAGCCAGCAGGGTTATTATCACCATGTGCAGTCTGGTAACCATATAATATAATCCTCCCCGCAAAGTCATATCCGCACGTTCTTACACTGTTGATCGGACGTCGAGTTTGAATAGACTCTCTCGAATATACTTAAATATCTCAAAAATACAAGCGTTCTGCGCCCGAACCGGGCAAAAAAAACCATGACCTGTTTCCTTTAACGGGAATTGAAAGCGGTTCGTTTCCAAATTATTCAACAAACCGCACCAATTGCTGTCGTTTCTGTCTTTCAGAACGACTTACCTGGCAACAAGTCACAAAACCAAAAGGGAATTTGTTCCGGCCCCGGATCATCGGACCCAGCAGGACGCTGGTAGGTTTTGCATACCACCTCTCCCTTTTCAAAATCAACCGGATGTTTGAATACCGGGCCATCCACCACGCAGGTGTGAAACTCCCCGTTCTCTCCGCAAGGATCCACGTCTGCGGGAAGATCATTTAAAAAAGACTGATCATAGTCCCTACCGGAGAACTCACGCGGTAGTTTATCGCCGTTCACACAAACCACAACGGCTTTGAATCCTGCCTGAATAACATCTTTGGCAAAAGCGGTGGTGTCTGCCTGCCATACGGGGAACACCGCTTGCATGCCGGCCGCCAGCATTTTTTCTTCCCGGAATTTTCGTAGGTCTTCCAAAAACAGGTCACCGAAAGCACCATGCAGAATGCCCTCTTCACGGAACCCATGCATCACGTCTTTCATGATGGAATTGTAGGCATCATGGTCTGTGGAAGCGGGTAAAAACACTTTTTTCAGGGGAATGCCCAATGCTTCAGCCTGGGCATTCAGGATGGATTCGCGAACGCCATGCATAGATACCCTTTGATGGTCCTTACTGAGCGTTGTCAACAACGAGTGAACACGGAATTCACCTTTCTTTTGAAGGGCAAACAATGCCATGGAAGCGTCCTTGCCCCCACTCCAACTAAGAAAACACGGGGTCATTTTACCCTGGCGAGGGCGAAGAAGCGATCTTTGGCTAAGGCGAAGGAGCCGAACAACATGAACATGTAGAAGGCATTTCCAAGCAAACTATTGCGGAAAAACGGAATGGCCATGGTGTAGCAATCGATCAATCCGGTAAAGTCCCGGGTGTAAAAATCATCGAAGATCCACACACTGAGGTTGGATATCAGGAAGAACACAACGGAAGCCAAAAACCCATAAGCGGCTATGTTTCCGATGGTGCGTTTGTTTTGAAATTGCGTACCCAAAAATGTGGTAAACAGAAATGGCACATAAATGAACAACCGGCCCCAAGTGAAGAAATCATATCCCATCATCCCGCAAATAGCAAGGTCACTCAACAGCAAAGCCAGCATAGGTATGCCGTATGCCCACTTCCTGTTACTGAGGGTTGCGCCACCGAACAAGGCAATTGCAGCCACCGGCGTAACATTGGGCCAGTGAGGAAGAATACGTGAAACGGCTGCCGCAAGGATCAGGCCTGATACGAATAAAACGATGTTGCGTGGGTTGTTTCTTCCTTCCATGTTTCTCAGTTGATTTTGGCCAAAAATAAAAAAATATCCCTTTTATCGCTTCATATGTGGAATATCTCCCCGGCAGCAGCAACGGCCTCCGCAAATTTTTCCATGTCCAATTTCAGTTGCCCTGACACCCCGAATTTATTCACAAGGTTTTCCGTAGCCACGTTTCCCACAAGCTCATCCTCGGCCATCGGGCAGCCGCCAAACCCCAGAATGGCGCCATCAAAACGTGTGCACCCCGCCTCAAAGGCAGCATCAATCTTTTCTTCCCACCTGTCGGGGCGGGCGTGAAAATGGCCACCGAAGCTGGTTTTGGGAAAATCCTCGATCAGCTGAGAGAACAACATCCGTACGTTTTCCGGTGAAGCAGTTCCTACGGTATCCGCCAGAGAAATCGTCTCAATGTCTTCCGATACCAGGCGATCCACATAGTGTGCAACTATGTCCGGGTCCCACATATCTCCATACGGATTTCCGAAAGCCATGGACACGTATATCACCAGGTCCTTCCCTTTGACCTCACACAGATTCTGGAGTTGAAGGGCGGTTTCCAGAGACGATTCGATCGTACTGTTTATATTCCGCTGCAGAAATGTTTCAGAAACGGAAAACGGGTATCCGATCACATCCACCTCATCGAACTCCATGGCACGTTCAGCACCCCGCATGTTACCAACAATGGCCAGCAGTTCGGTTTCCACATCTTTCAGATCCAGTAAACGTATCACATCCGCCGTGTCACTCATTTGCGGAATGGCCTTCGGAGAAACAAAACTTCCAAAGTCGAGGTAGTCGAAACCAACCTTTAATAATTTATTCAGATAGCCGGCCTTAACCTCTGTGGGAATAAATTCGTTAATGCCCTGCATTGCGTCCCTCGGGCACTCGATCAGACGGATGGGTTGCGTGGGGTTAGCCATGTCGGATAATCTCTTTGCAAATCCGTCTGACAAGAGACGGACCTTCGTAAATAAAACCGGTATACAACTGAACCAAACTGGCACCGGCTTCCAGTTTTTCAATGGCATCTTCCGGAGAGTGAATACCACCCACTCCAATGATCGGGAAAGCGCCACCGGATTTTTCATGAAGATAACGGATTACCTGGGTTGATCGCTCCCTGAGGGGAACGCCACTCAATCCGCCCTGTCCGGCCGACTTCACCTTCTCCGGCGGGGTTGTCAGTCCCTCCCTGCTGATGGTCGTATTTGTTGCGATCACGCCATCGATACCGGTTTCTTTTACAATGTCGATGATGTCATCGAGTTGGGTATTTTCCAGGTCCGGCGCTATTTTCAACAGGATGGGTTTCCGTTTGGGCTGCCGGTTGTTTTTTTGCTGCAAGGCCTCTAGTATGCCCGACAATGCTTCCTTGTTCTGAAGCTCTCTCAGTCCCGGTGTATTGGGTGAGCTCACGTTCACCACAAAGTAATCTACGTGGGGGAATAACTTGTCAAAGCAAGTCACATAGTCGTGAAGGGCAAACTCATTTTCCGTGACTTTGTTCTTACCTATATTGCCACCGACCAGCACCTTACTTTTGCGCGCCCTAAGACGCTTAACGGCCTCTTCCACACCATCGTTATTAAACCCCATGCGATTGATGAGTGCTTCATCCTTGGGTAACCGGAAAATCCGTGGACGTGGATTGCCCATTTGCGGAAGCGGCGTAACCGTACCTATCTCAATAAAACCGAAGCCCATGGCGGACAACGGATCAATCAGTCGTGCATCCTTATCGAACCCTGCCGCCAGCCCAACCGGGTTCTTAAATGTCAATCCGAACAACTTTCGCTCCAGGCGCAGGTCTTTCTTTTCAAACAATGCAGAGGAAATCCCCAGAAAACCCGGCACATACCGCAATACTTTCAAAACAGCAAATACGGCATGATGGATCTCTTCAGGCGGAAACAAATACAGTATGGGCCTGATGAAAAGGCGGTACATCACAAATGAAACACAATTAATACCGGCAACCAGCGCCGGCTAGCTCACATCACTCGCTCAGCTGGTCGAGCGGACTCCTCTTATATCCTACAAGAACACATGAACATCCACGTCCAACTCCTCTTTTCTCACCCACCTCCAACTCCATAACGAATTCCTGCGTGGTAGACACTTCAATATCCCATACCTGGGCCATGTTGTGTTCGCGGTTATCAAAAAGAACTTTGCCATTGGCATCTTTCAAAACCCATTCGGTTGCGCCGAGTTTTTCGTCTGCGCAGGTAATGATCCTGTAATGCTGTCCGCCATTCAACACCATGTGCAACTCACCCGATGTGCCTTTCTCAACAACGGATTGATACAACCGGCCGTTTGGAAGATAATCGCCCAGGCTGGGTACACAGGAGGTTTTTGCCAACGACTTACATTGCGCGATCGCTGCACTTGTTCCAAAACCGGCCAATAAGATCAGACCAAATAATGCTTTGCGGTACATGTATTTCATGTTTTGAGTTATTGAACAATTTTGTTTCTGAGTGCCTCTATCTTACCGGTGATATCGGTCAGCTGATCGGGTGTCATCTGAATGGTATTTGTTCCTCCCACTTTGGTGGTGGCAGAGGCCTCATCGGTGCTTACTTCACCATCATTGTGGGTCACACTCACCTGTTCGAACACCGCCTTCAATGCTTCCAGATCAGACAGGATGTCGGTTGCATCCATTTGTTCACTGCTCTTCACCCTCATCAGGAAAACAAGATTTTTCAACGTGAGTTTCTGTTCCGCAATGTGGTTCACCAGTTTGTCTTTCCCATCTTTAGCGGTCTTTGCCATTTGCGTGGCGAAGTACATTCCTTCCACCCAGCCGCCTACGGCCATCAAGGTTGATGTGGTGCTTCTTTCGTTCTCTACCAGGTATGAATCCGCATTCCAATAAAATTCGGTGATGACACGGATCAGCGAATCGCGGTTGGCAATATTGGTTTCCAATTGATCCAGGAAAGACTTTTCGAACGCGCCGCTCATTCCCAGTTGATCAGACAAACTTTTCACCGTGGTCAGGTAATTCCTCGACTTCTGTGTTTGATTCAGGATCGCCACATAACTCAGGTCGGAACCATACACACCCAGGTTCAGGGATTTTTTCAAACCGGTGGTATACTTTGCGGCATTGGATGTCGGGTTGAGGAATGACTCATTGAACATACCGGCATTGGATTCAACGATCCCCACCACTTCCATCGGTGAAGGTGCTGCATAATACACCACAGGTTCCGATGATGTTTCTGACATCGTGTCCGCAGCTTGTTGCTGCGTTGCGTCCATGCCTTCTCCGGATTCCGAACCGGATCCGCAAGCATAGAAAAGGACCGCAATGGCTGCCCCAGAGACTAGCAATCTGTATTTCATTTTTCGCGGGATTGAAATGGGTTGTAATGTTTGAGTCAGAGGCAAATGTAAACAAAAATCCTTACGGCGAAAATCAGCTTCAGATGCACCGTTACCAGGGCTCTTCACTTCTCAATCAAATCCAAATTTAATCCGGAATAAACATCCCATTGGTACCTACCAGGATCGGCAACACATTCCATCCCTTTCATATGAATGTTCCGTATCATTGCACCATGGAAACCGCTTTCGAAACCTACCTGACCCAGGACCTCACAAAGATTCTTTCCGAACTGGAACCGGACCGTAAACCTAACTGGGGGAAGCTTACGCCACAACACATGATCGAACACGTGATTGGCAGCTGGCGTATTTCCAACGGCAGGGCTCAGGCGCCCTTATTGATTCCGGAAGAAGACATACCGAAAAGAATGGCTTTTCTACACGGGCCCGAACCTTTCGCTCAGGATGTGCGCACGCCGGTCATGCCCGAAAATCCAGGCCCCTTGCGCAAGCCTGACCTGGCATCGGCCAATGCCCAACTGGTGGATGATGTATTGGCTTTCTTTCCCTTCTTTGAAGCAAATCCGGACGCCCGACCTGTTCATCCGTTGTTCGGACCGCTTAACCGGGAGGAGTGGTTGCGGTTTCAATGGAAGCACATGGGGCACCACTTCCGACAATTCAATCTGCCTTTCCCTGAAAAATCCTAAACGTTACCCGCGTACCAGTTCGGTCACCAGTTCTGCGTGTGGTGTCTGGGGAAAGAGATCGAAAATGGCCGCAGATTGAATCCGGTATCCGGCATCTGTGAACTGAGGAAGCTCCTGCGCAAACTGCTTCGGATTGCAGGAAACATACACAATGTAATCCGGACTCCTTTGAAGCAAACGCCGAATGGCCTTGGGAATCATGCCACTCCTGGGCGGATCCAGGATGACATCCGTGGGCTTGTCTGGCAACTGAACCAGATGAATGTTCTTGATGTCCATTTCGATGCAGCGAACGTTTGTGCAACCGTTGGCCTCCACATTGTGACCGGCACTCTGCACCGAACCGGGATGCGCCTCGGCGGTGATAACTTCAGGGTATAGGTCACTGCAGCAAATCCCGAACACCCCCACGCCTCCGTATAAATCGAGCAGCAGCGATCCGTTTCTCGGAGCAAGCAAACCGTGTACGTAGTCCACCATCTGGCTTGCCATAACGGTGTTGTTCTGAAAGAAGCCCTGGGAATGATATTCAAAAGGTTTTCCGCATATCTCTTCCTTCAGAAAGGCGCCACCCTTGATCACCTCAAATTTTTCCACGATACTAACCCCGCTTTCCCTGGGTGTATACCCGATCAACACATTTTCCGCACTGGTTTGCTCGGCAAAGCGTCTGCACAGCGCTTCCGCTTCCTTGAGCAGTGGACTTTCTTCATTCAGGACAAAGGTCACGGATGAGGACAGGGCCGGTGTTCGGATCACAGCATTCTTAAAGGTGCCGGTCTTTTTCTTGGCGTCAAATGCGTCCGCTTCGGGTGCAATGGCATTCACTTCCTGCATCAACACGTTCAAGCGGTCATTGGAAATCGGACACCGGTCCAGTTCTACCGTTTCCCACCAACGTCCTTTCATCCGCTGACCGATCTTTTGCTCACCGAAGATGAAGTCCATCCGGTTCCGGTAACCATAGGGTTGGTCGTAGTGCAGGGAGATCGCTTCTTCCGGAAAGCCTATCGCTTCCGCAATCAGTTTTCGTTTTCCGGCCAGTTGATCTTCATACGACTGGTCTTGAAGGCTGCATCCTCCGCACGCTCCGAATTTTTCACATTGAGGTGTATTCATGCCGCAAAGAAAACAATTGTGCGCGAACGTTCATTCACCCGTCACGCAAAAGTCGCAAGTTTCACATTCTTGCCTACTTTTGAGGCATGGCAACAGAAAGAATATACGGCCTCATCGGCTATCCGTTGGAGCACAGTTTTTCCAAAACCTACTTCACTGAAAAATTCCAGCGTGAGCATTTGGATGGTTGCACCTATGACAACTTTCCGATTCCGGATATCGAGTTATTTCCGGACATACTGAAGAACCCGAAGCTGAGCGGACTCAACGTAACCATCCCTTACAAAGAGCAGGTGATCCCTTATTTATCGGAATTGGATCCTGTTGCCCGCGAAATCGGTGCCGTGAATGTGATTCGCATTGCAAGGGATAACGGCCGTGTGATTTGCACCGGGTTCAATACAGACGCCTACGGTTTTGAAACATCACTCACTCCTTTGCTATCCGTAAAACACACAACCGCTCTTGTCCTGGGCACAGGCGGCGCAGCCAAAGCGGTGATTTACGTTTTGAACAAATTGGGGATGAAGGTAACGTTGGCAGGGCGAACCGCCAATGCATCCCGGATCCCGTTTGAGCAGGTAAATGAAAAACTGATCCGGGAACATTTGCTTGTCGTCAACACCACCCCATTGGGCATGCATCCGAATACCGAAGGCATTCCTCCTCTTCCCTACCATGCACTTTCATCGGATCATGTGTTATACGATCTGGTGTACAACCCGTCGGAAACCAGGTTCCTGCTCGAAGGCAAAAAGGCCGGTTGCAAAACGGAAAACGGACTGAAGATGCTGCACCTGCAGGCAGAAAAAGCATGGGAAACCTGGAACCGGTAAACCGCCGGACACCCAATCAATATTGGCTCTTATTGAAATTTCAAACAGGTTTTTGTTCAAAACAAAATAAGCACCCCACGGTCAATTTTGTTACATTTGTGGGAAAGCAAGTTCCCGCTTATGTTTTGGAACAACGGCAATCACGCTTCTGACCCGAAAGTACCCGCTGCAGTTGAAAGATATGAGCAGATGCTCAAGAATGGCAGTTTCACATTCCTTGATGCTTTCGAGTGGGAAGATGTGATCCAGTACTATATGGGTTGCAACAATGCCCGCATGGCACTGGATGCAACGAGGCGAGCCGTTGACCAATATCCTTACTCCACCAACTTCCTGCTTACCAAAGCCCAGCTGTTGGCCGCCAACGGTCGCATGCGTCTGGCGCTGCGTATCCTGAGCAAGGTTGAAAGCATAGATCCCTCCACAGCCGAATTGTTCATTATCAAGGGGGCGATCTATTCCAAGCTGGATGAAAAAGGACTGGCGAGGGAGAATTTTAACAAAGCCATCTTTCACTCCGATCAGCTGGACATGACGTACTTCGACATTGCCATGGAGTGTGAGAGCCTCGGAAATTTCACGGAAGCCATTCGTTTCCTGAAAAAATCCTACGACGCCAATCCGACCAATCCCAACATCCTGTCTGAACTTGCCTTTTGCTATGATGTGACCGACCAGGTAGATGAAAGCATTCGTTTCCATCAGGCGCTGATCGACAACAATCCGTATCAGGAACTGGCATGGTTCAACCTGGCCGTGGCTCAATGCAAAAAAGAGGATTATGAAGGCGCCTATCATTCATTTGAATACGCCAGTCTGATCAGAGACAATTTCTGGGAGGCCCATTTTGAAATGGGCGAGATGCTGGTGGCGCTGAACAAAAGAAAAGAAGCCATCTCTGCATACGAGCAATCCCTCATGTACTTCAAAAGCCCACGAACCCTTTACTGTATCGGTGAGTGTTGGGAAGAACTGGAAGATTACAGCAAAGCGGCCAGATACTACAAGCGTGCACTTCGCGGAGATCCCGCCATGGCCGACGCATGGTTCGGACTGGGCATCACCAGCTTTCAGAACCGCAAGGAAACAGAAGCCATTCAGCAAATGCGCAAAGCCATCCGCCTGGATGAATTCAACGGTGAATATTGGTACATGCTGGGAGAAGTCCTGAAAAAAACCGGCGACCATGAAGGCGCAGAAGAAGCCTATCGCACAGTTATCAAGCTTGAACCCTTCACCGCATCCGCCTGGGTAGACCTGGCGGAATTACTGATCGCCCAGGATCGGGTGGATGAAGGCATCCTGACAGCCATTGAAGGAAGTAAAGAACACCCCGATTTCTCGGAAATATTCTACCGCATCAGCGGCTACATGCTGCTGCATAGCCAGAGAAAAGAAGGACTCCGTTACCTGGAGGATGCCCTTGCCCTGGACTACCCCGGACATCAGCAATTCCTGCAAGCGTTTCCTGCCCTTAAAAATGACCCGCATATTTCTTACCTGATAGAGCTTTATCACCCCCATTCATGAACTTTGAACTTTCCTACATCCCGGAGCGCACAACGCAGCCGCGTACGCATGGCATCACCATGATGATGGACAAGGGACTCAGCGTTCGGCAAGCAGAAGATTTTTGTCAAACAAGCGCGCACCTGACGGATTTTGTAAAACTCGGATTCGGGACGGCTTACGTAACCACCCACCTGGAAGACAAACTCCGCATATATCGCGAAGCAGGCATGAAACCCTATTTCGGGGGCACACTGTTCGAAGCTTTCCAGGTGAGAAAGTCACGAAAGGATTTTCGCAAAGTTCTTGACAAGTATAAAATGGAAGTGGTGGAAGTATCCGATGGCTCCATCGTGCTTCCCCACGGCAAAAAGTGTGAGATCATCAGCAGCATGGCCAAAGAGTACCAGGTGTTGTCGGAAGTGGGCTCAAAGGAAGCCGGCATCCTGATCAGCCCGGCCAAATGGATCAAGATGATGCAAACCGAACTGGAAGCAGGTTCCTGGAAAGTGATCGCCGAAGCCAGGGAAAGTGGAACGGTAGGCATCTACCGTCCGAGCGGTACCGCCCACGTGGCGCTTGTGAATAAAATCGTTGCCAAGGTAAAACCCGAAGACATCATGTGGGAGGCTCCGAAAAAATCCCAGCAGGCATGGTTCATCAAATACTTCGGCAGCAACGTGAACCTGGGTAACATCGGGCCGGAAGAAGTGATTCCTCTTGAAACACTGCGCCTGGGGTTACGGGGAGATACCTTTTTCGATTTCCTCCCGGAAAACCTGGTCAAACGTCAAACATCCTAATCACCCACTTGTCCGATGAAAGAGATCACCCCGGCGGAACTGAAAGAACGACTGGACCGGCACGATGACATTCAATTGATCGATGTGAGGGAAGCTTACGAGCGTGAAGCCGGTAACATCGGCGGAGACCATATTCCCATGCAATCCATCCTGGCATCACTCGATATGGTGGCAAAAGACAAGGATGTGGTCGTCTATTGCAGAAGCGGAGCCAGATCGGCCTCCGTTACCCAGGCCCTGGAACACCGGCTTCAGCATCCTTCCATCTACAACCTGAGGGGTGGACTGATGGCTTATGCGAGGGAAGTTGATCCATCCATACAAGTAGCTTAGCATGGGCGGTCGGTTACAACCTCTTGTATTGGCGTTAAAAGGCATGGCCATGGGCGCTGCAGATGTTATTCCGGGCGTATCAGGTGGCACCATCGCTTTTATTTCAGGCATCTATGAAACGTTGCTTGCATCCATACGCGGCATCAACCTGAATACCATCCGGCTTCTCATCAAAGGAGATATCAAAGGTTGCTGGAAAGCCATCAACGGCAACTTCCTGCTGCCCCTGCTGGCCGGTATAGGCGCCAGCATCCTGGGACTTTCGAAACTGGTTTTGATGCTGCTTGAAAAGTTCCCTGAAATGCTGTGGTCCTTTTTCTTCGGCCTGATCATTGCCTCCTCCCTGTTTGTAGCCGGTAAAGTACAACAGTGGAATGCTCGCACAGTCATATCGGTAATCATTGGCAGCATTGTTGCATTCGTGATCACATCCATTACTCCCGCAGAAACGCCGGATGCCCTTTGGTTCATTTTCCTGAGCGGATGCCTGGCTATTTGCGCCATGATTCTTCCGGGCATTTCCGGCAGCTTCATCCTGCTCCTGCTGGGAAAATACCAATACATTCTCTCCGCTGTCACGAACATGAATTTGATGGTGGTGCTGGTTTTCGCAGCAGGTTGCGTGACCGGGCTAACTAGCTTCGCCCGTTTGTTATCATGGATGTTCAGGAAGCAACATGACGTAACCGTTGCTGTACTGACCGGCTTCATGATCGGCTCACTGAACAAGGTATGGCCATGGAAAGTCACCACAGAATTTTTCACCGACCGACATGGCGAACTACAACCGCTGATCCAGAAAAATGTGCTACCCGGAAGCTACCCGGATGAACCCTACCTGCTGTTCTCCATTCTTCTTTGCATTGCGGGGTTCGCCCTGGTGATGCTGCTGGAACGGCTCTCTGTGCGTAACACACGGAACCTGTAAACCGATGCTTCCTGAAAAAAGTCACCACGCCGACTGACATTCCTCAGTAAGGCGTGAGGGTCGCATGGTTAGCTTTGCCCAACGTTATACTTAAAATCCAACATCATGCAATCGAACATTGAAGTCAACCCGGGCGAGATCCTTGTTAACCTGAAAAAAGAACATCAGTCGAACCTATCGTTCTCCAGCCTCGGATTGGATGAAGAACAGGTTGAAATCGAAGGAGGACACCTGCGCATCGTCATTAACCTGAATGGCATCGGAAACAACGACTACTTCCGTACACCCACCATTGAGATCGGGTATGCCGAGAATACGGCAGAAACACATTGGCAATGCGAGTTCAACGGCACCACCATCCTGGATCGTACCGATCACCACGGACAATCCACCGTATTGCTTCTGAACCGTTCTCAGTTGGAAGAACTGGAGCACCACCATGTCAACCAACTGGTGATTCACGGGGAGTTCCCGGAAACAGTTCACCTGATCACATCAAAATCGTTTGTACATCTGCTCAAATAAGAGCAGTTTGGAGTTCATTATTGCCGACAGAATTTGCATTTTTGCCGGGCATTACACGCAAAAGGCAAATTCATGAAGATAGGAGTATTGGGGGCGGGGCACCTGGGAACAATTCATATCCGGTTGCTCCGCGAGATTCCCGGCTATGAACTTACAGGTTTTTATGATCCAGATCCCGCGAAACGGAAGGAAGCGGAAACCAATTTCGGAATTCCTTCCTTTGAGTCGGTGGATGCCCTGATGGATGCGGTGGATGCCGTTGACATCGTTACCCCTACCCTTTCTCATTTTGAATGTGCGAGAAAAGCGCTGGCCGCCGGTAAACACATCTTCATTGAAAAACCGGTAACCAACACCCCGGAAGAAGCGGAAACGCTGGTGAAGATGGTACGGGAATCCGGACTTACAGCACAGGTCGGACATGTAGAAAGGTTCAATCCTGCATTTCAGGCGGTAAGGCACATCTGTTCACGGCCCTTGTTCATAGAGGCGCACCGGCTTGCTGAATTCAATCCGCGGGGAACCGACGTATCCGTCGTGCTGGACCTGATGATCCACGACATTGATGTTATCCTGAGCGTGGTCAGATCGCCCGTAAAGGACATACATGCAAGTGGCGTAGCGGTGGTAAGCGACACACCGGACATCACCAACGCACGAATTGAATTTGAGAACGGATGCGTGGCCAACCTTACCGCCAGCAGAATCTCCCTTAAAAACATGCGTAAATGCCGCTTCTTCCAGGGCCAGGCTTATGTAGCCGTAGACTTCCTGGAAAAAAAGGCCGAGGTGACCCGCATCAAGGAAGCCGTAGAGCCCATTGATCCCATGTCACTCATTCTGGACCTCGGCGAGAAGGGGAAAAAGGAAATTTACTTTGAACATCCTGACATTCCCGCGTCCAATGCAATCAAAGAAGAACTGACCTGCTTCCTGGAAGCCATCCGCACGGGAAGCCAACCTCCGGTTACCATAGAAGATGGCTATCATGCACTCAGAATCGCATGGCAGATCAATGAGAAGGTGCGCATTTCACCGCTTTGATCTCACAAAAACGCTGATCGGCAATAAATGATAAACAACATCGTTTCCTTCCTGACTGCATCCCGAATGAAGCACCTGTACCGAAGGGCAGACCGGACCTCCTTCCGGTTCGTATGTACTTTGCTGACCAGCATGTCAATGCTATGGGTGTCCTGTGACTGGATCAATCCCGACGAAGAACTTCCCGCCTACATCACCATCAATGACTTTCAACTTACAACCGACTATACCACCCAAGGCACAACGTCTCAAAAAATCACCGACGCCTGGATCTTTGTGGATGATGAAATTGCCGGTGCTTATGAGTTACCCGCCCACTTTCCCCTGCTGAAAAAAGGGAAGCACACCATTTCCGTCTACCCCGGGATCAAAATGAACGGCATTGCAGCTACCCGGGTGATCTATCCGTTTTACAATCCCCATGATTTCAACGTTGACCTGAAAGACCTCGAAACCACAACACTTTCCCCCACCACTTCTTATGCTTCCTTCACGGACATACCGTTTATGGAAGACTTTGAGAATGCCGGTTCAGGATTTGCTGCCACCTCCAAAAGCGATACGGTTTTACTGAAATCCTCCGCATCCGAAGCATTCGAAGGAAAAGCCTCCGGACACATCTACCTTGAACCGGGAAGAGACATTTTCGAAGCCACCACCAGTGATGCCTTCGTGCTACCCAAAAGCGGCAAACCGGTTTTCCTGGAACTTAATTATAAATGCAACCACCCTTTCATCGTGGGCATCATGGCCAATGAATCACAGATCAGCACCCAGGTGCCTGTGATCTTCCTGAACCCCTCAGAAACCTGGAACAAGATTTACATCAACCTTACCCAGGAGGTGAGCAGCCATACCAGCGCCATTGATTTCTCCCTGTTCATCGGCGTAAGCAGGGATGACACATATGGTGTTGACCCGGATATCCTGATCGATAATATGAAACTGGTACACTGAGTATGAACCGTACCCTTCAAGTGCTGAAATATGTTCTGGCCGACCTCGTGGCGGCTGCACTTGCGTGGGGTCTGTTCTACATGTACCGGAAAAAAGTAATCGAACCGCAGAAGTTCGGACATGAAATACCCGTACAGGTTGATCAGACTTTCATTATCGGATTGATTTGCATCCCCATCTTCTGGTTGATACTGTATACCGTTGTGGGTTCTTACAGGGACATTTACCGGAAGTCTAGGCTCAAAGAGCTGGCGCAAACCCTGTGGACATCATTTCTCGGTGTTCTGACCATTTTCTTCGCACTGATTCTAGATGATGAAGTGGCCAGCTACAAAAGTTATTACCGATCGTTCCTGTTTCTCCTCACCCTTCATTTCACCCTTACTTTCCTGTTGCGGTTCATCCTCACCAGCATCACGTCTTACAGGATCAAACACCGCAAGATCGGTTTCCCAACCATCCTGATCGGCAGCAACCAAAAAGCAGTGGACCTCTTTCAGGAGTTCGAATCCATGAGACATGCCGTGGGTAACCGGTTCATCGGCTATGTGCAGGTGAACGGTGGAAACGGCGGATCACCTTTAAAAGAGAACATACCTCACCTGGGCCATGTTGACAACCTGCGGGAAATCATCGAACAGAACAAGGCTGAAGAAGTGATCATCGCCATTGAGTCTTCGGAACACGACAACCTCCGGCGCATCATGGACCGCGTGGAAGGCATGGGCATCGTCATCAAGATCATTCCCGATATGTACGACATCCTGGCCGGTTCGGTGAAAATGACGTCCATCTTCGGTGCAGCACTGATCGAGATCTACCCCGACCTGATGCCGCACTGGCAAAAGTTCATGAAACGTGCGATGGACATTACCATATCCCTGGGCGTACTTGTGTTCTGCGCACCCTTGTACATCCTTACCGCATTGGCCGTAAAAATCTCTTCCAAAGGTCCCGTGTTTTACAGCCACGAAAGGATCGGACAGTACGGCAAACCGTTCACCATCTACAAATTCAGGTCGATGTATGTGAATGCGGAAAAAGACAAGCCCATGCTGGCCAGCGAAAACGACAGCCGCATCACGCCCCTGGGAAGCTTCATGCGAAAAACCCGCCTGGATGAGATCCCGCAATTCTACAATGTATTGATTGGAGATATGTCACTGGTGGGACCGCGTCCTGAACGCCAGTACTTCATTGACCAGATCGTAATGAAAGCCGAACACTACCATCACCTGCACAAGGTAAGACCTGGTATCACATCCTGGGGCCAGGTGAAGTATGGTTACGCGGAAAATGTGGAGCAGATGATCGAGCGACTGAAGTATGACATCATCTACATCGAGAACATGTCACTCGCCCTCGACCTGAAAATCATCGGGTATACCGTTCTGACTGTTGTACAAGGAAGAGGAAAATAACACATTTCCCTACACTACCCCGACAACACGTTACAGCCCTCCGCCTTTTTACAATTCCTTACCCCCTTACCTTCCGTCTAACGTATCAACGTCACGTGCCCGACGCGCTTCCACGGATTGCCATAGCAGTCAACCGCCTTCACCAACCACACATACACATCTTCCTGGGCGATCTCGGTGCCGTTGTTGGCAGTACCATCCCACCCCTTCAAACTGGTGGTCTTGAAGATCAGGTTCCCCCATCGGTCAAAGATGTACATCTCGAACTCGCAGTAGTTGTACTGGCCCACGGTAAAGTATTCATTCTTACCATCCTGGTTCGGGGTGAATGCATTGGGGATATAGATACTCGAAATGTCTTTCACACATACCGTCGTTTCTATCGAGTCTTCACAGCCATACTGGTTGATGATCCAGAGGCTCACATCGTAGCAACCGGTATCCGAGTAGGTGTGAATAGGATTTTGCAAGGTAGATGTTGAACTGTCACCGAAGTCCCACACCCAGCTGATGGCATCGCTAGATTTGTCGAAGAAACTGATGACCGGGTTCATCAGCAATGCCTCATACGGATCAGGAACGAAATGTGCCACGGGCAGTATCTGGATGTTTTCCACCATGTCACTGCCGGTGATCACGCATCCGTTGGCATCGGTTGCCGTCACCGAATAGGTACCTTCCTTCAATCCGGCTACTGTATCTGTGGTTGAACCGGTGGGATCGCTCCAGATCAACGTATAAGGTGGTGTGCCTCCACCCGGGGTGGCATAAACCGTTCCGGTGGAATCATGGCAGATCTCGTCGGTGGCTCCCGTACTCAAGGTCACCGGCGGCGGCTGATTGATCACCACTGAATCACAGGCCGGGCAACCATTGGCATCGGTCAGACATACCTTGTATTCTCCTGCACAAAGGCCGGTAGCTGTAGCTCCCGTCTGGTTGGCTGCATCATTCCACCCATAGTTGTAGGGTGGCGTACCACCGCTTCCCTGGGCAGTGGCCGTTCCGGTGCAGTCTCCGTAACAAAGCGGGTCGGTGCTGCCGGAGATATCCACAGCCGGCAACGGAATGCCTTGCACCGCATCATCGGTGGTTACTTCACAACCGTTGACATCCGTTACGGTCACCGAATAGGTTCCCGGCACCAATCCCGAGATACCCGAAGTGGTACCCCCGTTGTTCCAGATGTATGAATACGGCGGCGTTGCGCCTGAAGCTGTCACCGTTACGGTACCATCATCATTGGAGCATGTTGTGTTGGTATGAGTGATGGACAGCACCAGCGGTGTGGGTTCTATAATGGTTGCAGATGTGGTCTGCGTACAACCGTTGGCATCCGTTACGGTGCCGTTGTATGTGCCGCTGGCAAGCCCGGTGAGACTTGCCGTTGTATAACCACCCGGTGTCCAGTTGAAAGTATATGGCAATGTTCCTCCTTCTACAATCCAGGTAATGGTTCCGTTCTGGTCACCGTAACATAACAGGTCTGTATGGGAAACCGTCTGGCTCATTTCCGAGGGTTCATAGATAAAGGTACTGGCTACGGATTGGCAGCCCAGTTGATCGGTAATGGTTACGGTGTAAGTTCCTGCACACTGCCCGGTCAATACCGAATCTGTTCCAGCCGGACTCCATTGGAAGCTATACGGCGGGGTTCCGGTGGAGGTAACGATGGCAACAACCGTTCCGTCACAATCTCCGAAGCAGGCCACACTATCGGGAATGGCCTGGATCTCCGGCGCATTGGTATTACTTACCGGTTGAGATATCTCCGACTGACAGCCATTGTCATCCGTAACTGTGACCGAATAATTGCCGGTACACATGTTCTGACAGGTAGCTGTGGTGCATCCTGAACTCCACAGGTAGTCAAACGGACCGGCGCCGGTAGCAGTCACCGTAACCGAACCATCACACTGCCCGCAGGTAGCTGTGGTAGATGACGTGGTCAGTACCGGCGGATCATTCACCGTAACTGTTGCGCAGGTGCTGGCAGTGGCACCGTTCAAATCCGTCACCGTTACGCAATAGGTGGTGGTTACTGTCGGACATACATCGAAGGGGCCCGGTCCGTTGAGCGTGGGGTTGTCCCAATTCCATGTATAAGGCGGCGCTCCACCATTGGCCTGAGGCTCGAGGGTGGTACATCCGCCCTGGCAATACTCGGCTGCATCCAGTGTCACAAAAGGTGAGCAGGCTGTGGTAACTGTCACCTCACCATCTGTGGTACAACCGTTGATATCGGTGATGGATACATGATAGGTGACGGATGTATTCAATACGTTGGTCACCGTGATGGTGGATGTGTTACCTGAGTTGGGATCGTCCCATACATAGGTGAACGGACCGGTGCCACCGTTGACGGTTGCCGTCAGGTCAGAGGTCGGGTCGTCATCCGAACAAACATTCAGATCCGGTGTCATGGTTACCGTGGGTACCGGATAAACCACGAAGGTTGTTGTGGTGCTGTCGACTTCTCCCAATGCATCCGTAATGGTAACATGGTACACCGTGGTGGAAGTGGGACACTCGTTGTAGGGGCCTGCCTCTGTGCCGATGTTGGGTGACCACGTCCAGGTATACGGCGGGGTTCCTCCGGTACCTATGGCCGTCACATCTCCACATCCGCCTTCACACAATGAATCAGCCGTTGCGGTGACATTGGGCGGACACTCGATGGCTGTGATGCTGATGTCTTCCGTGATGACGCATCCGAGGGAACTGGTCATTGTTACGGTATAAGTGATGTCAGAGAAGGGCGGATTGACCTGCGGGTTGGGACAGGTGCTGCAACTCAGGCCGGTGGTCGGACTCCAGCTGTAAGTCGTTTCATCATCGCTACCTGAGGCAGTGAGTTGCAAGGGGCTGGTGGAATACCGACACACGGTTGTATCACCGGTGGCTTCGGCGGAGAACACTTCCACGGTATCCGTGATATAGGTATAGCAACCGGGTGTGGCCACGTTTTCCAGCTTCACGGTATAGATTCCGCCATCCACAACCGGAACGGTCAGGTCGATGCTGTTGCCGATGCTCGGAGGCGTACCGGGCGCCTGTCCTTCAAACCACTCATAACTGCTGAACCCGGACGGGGCTGTTAATGTAACCGTGGGGTCGGTTGAGCAAACGCGCGTACCCAATACCTCCAGCGGAGAACAGTAGGTATCCACATACGCGTACCCCCAGTGACCACCTTGTCCGCAGTCAGCGGTACAGAACTTAATGGTCACCTGTTGGTTGATGAAAGATGAAAGATCGGTTGCAACCGGCGTCCATTCTTTGTACCACACGTTCGTGGTGTCGCCCTCCGAGTCACGAGAACAATTCGGGCTGGTGGCTTTTTTGAAGCCCTCCTGGCTTTCGGCATCCTTACTCACAACCAGGTACTCTCCTCCGCAGGGAACAGGATCGCCATTGGGATCGGTGATGTTGATCTCAAAACGGGGACGGTTGTCGTCAGTATGTCCCGGCGGGTCCATGAACACCACCGCATACATATAGGTAAACAGGGCATTTTGCGGGGAAACGGTGAATGATTGAGAAAGGCATTCTGCTTCCCATCCGGCCTCCTGGTTCCCGATGCGTACGGAAAAATTGCCTCCTCCCGGAGCCACCACGGGAATGTTGCCATCGCTGTTGGGATCTGTACCGCCACCCGTAGTTACCGTATGACGCACATTGCCGGCTGTCGGCGTAAGTGCGCTGCACGTTCCAAGGGTTCCATTGACCGAGTTGACACCCGGCTGCAAACCCGCCTGATCACACTTGATGGGGCAACAAGGGCTTTTGGTCGGGCTGCTGCCTGCTCCACAAGAGTTGCAGGTACATACCCATGCACCGTTTTCATAGGTCAGGCTGGTGGAAAAACAATCGGCAGGACATGAATTGGGAAACTTCTGCCCCACCGGACATCCGGAAAAATAACACCCCTCCCAATTTGAAAGATTTCCATCTTCAAATCCGAGGTTGCTACCACAATCAACAATATCTCTCACGGCATTTGTAGCATTGATCCGGGAGCCGGACTGGGCCCATGCGCCGGTTGTTAATAAAGTCAACAAACAACCAACGAAGCACAAATGAAGGTAATACCTCAAATTCATAGGACGGGGGTATATATTAGGATGCATGACACCTGGCCTGGGATCCAAGACGAATTTTCAACAAAGACTTAATTAACAATCCGCCCTGGGGAGCGGAATTGGTTACGGTTTATAGGTAAACAAAGTAGTAATAATGGGAAGTTTTGACAAAAAAATCGCAGGCTTTTTTTTAGCATGCCGGCTTCAAAACAAAAGAATACCAAAGAGAATACATCCCTGCATGTCACATGACACAACAAAAAAACCGGAGCAGGAACTCCGGTTTGATTTTTATTTTTCCGATCGGAAAGTGGGTTATCGGATCAGGGTTACACGCCCTATCCTGCTCCATGGAGTGCCATAGCAATCCACCGCCTTCACCAACCACACATACACATCTTCCTGGGCCATCTCGGTGCCGTTGTTGGCGGTGCCGTCCCATCCCTGCAGGTTGGTGGTATTGAAAATCAGGTTGCCCCATCGGTCGAAAATATACATCTCAAATTCGCAATAGTTGTACTGGCCCACTGTGAAGTATTCGTTCTTGCCATCCTTGTTCGGGGTGAATGCATTGGGAATATAGATACTGGAGATGTCTTTCACGCACACCGTCGTATGTATCGAGTCTTCGCAGCCGTACCGGTTAATCACCCATAAGCCCACATCATAGCAACCGGTGTCTGAGTATGTATGAATGGGGTTTTGTGCAGTGGACGTGGTGCTGTCACCAAAGTCCCACACCCAACTGATGGCATCACTCGATTTATCAAAGAAGTTGATCACCGGATTCATCAGCAACACCTCGTACGGATCAGGCACGAACTGTGCAACCGGCAGGATCTGGATGTTTTCCACCACATCGCTGCCGGTGATCACACATCCATTGGCATCGGTGAACGTCACTGTATAGGTGCCCTCACTCAACCCGGCCACCGTATCTGTAGTGGAACCGGTCGGGTCATTCCAAACCAAAGTATAAGGTGGCGTACCTCCACCCGGGGTGGCGTATACCGTTCCGGTGGAATCATGGCAGGTTTCATCTGTAGCGCCGGTACTCAACGTAACCGGTGGCGGCTGATTGATCACCACCGAATCACAAATCATACATCCCTTGCTATCTGTCAAACAAACCGAATAGCTACCCTCACAAAGTCCGGTAGCTGTGGCCACCGTCTGGTTGTCCGGATCATCCCACGTATAAATATAAGGAGGTGTGCCTCCGCTTCCCTGGGCAGTGGCCGTACCGGTGCAATCGCCATAACAAAGCGGGTCGGTGCTGCCGGTGATATCTACCGAGGGTAAGTCAAGCCCTTGCACCGCATCATCGGTGGTTACCTCACAACCGTTGGCATCTGTCACGGTTACCGAATAGGTTCCCGGCACCAATCCCGAGATGACCGACGTGGTGGCACCGTTGTTCCACAGATATGAATATGGAGGCGTGGCTCCTGACGCGGTTACCGTCAGACTACCATCTGCATTGGAACAGGTGGTATTCACCGGTGTGGTGGTCAGCACCAATTGGGTGGGTTCGGTAATCGTTGCCGATGTGGTGAGCGTGCAACCATTGGCATCCGTCACGGTACCATTGTATGTACCACTGGAGAGCCCGGTTACCACCGAAGTGGTATACCCACCTGGTGCCCAGTTGTAAGTATAGGGAGGAGTGCCTCCCAAAACGGTCCACGTAATGGTGCCGTTCTGATCACCATAACATAACAGGTCGGTGTGTGAAACCGACTGTGTCATTTCCGAAGGTTCATAGATGAAGCCACTTGCCGATCCCTGGCAACCGACATTATCGGTCACGGTAACCGAGTAGTTGCCGGCGCACTGGCCGGTTAATGCAGAGCCGGTGCCAGCAGGGCTCCACTGGTAGGTATAAGGCGGACTGCCGGGGCTTGTCATGTTCACAGATACCGTTCCGTTGCAATCTCCGAAACAGGCCACGCTGTCGGAAATCACTTCGATCACCGGCGCGTTGGTGTTGTTCACCGATTCGGATGTTTCCGACTGACATCCCTTGGCATCGGTGACAGTGACCGAATAATTGCCGGCACACATGCCTGTACATGAGGCTGAAGTACACCCACTGTCCCACACATAGGTATACGGACCGGTACCCGTGGCAGTCACCGTAACCGAACCGTCACACTGTCCGCAGGTGGCCGTGGTGGCCGACGTTGTCAGCTGCGGTGGATCATTCACCGTGACCGTGGCGCAGGTGTTGGCCGTTTCCCCATTCTGGTCGGTAACGGTCACGCAATAGGTGGTGGTGGTGGCAGGGCACACATTGTGCGGCCCCGGCCCACTCAGGGAAGTATCATCCCAGTTCCAGGTGTAGGGAGGTGCACCTCCGCTGGCCTGAGGCTCGAGGCTAGCACATCCGCCCTGGCAATATTCATCAGGGTCCATGGTCACAAAAGGTGTGCAGGCTGTGACCACGGTTACTTCACCGTCGGTGGTACAACCGTTGATATCGGTGATGGATACATGATAGGTAACCGATGTATTCAGCACGTTCGTGACTGTGACGGTGGGCGTGGCGCCTGAGTTGGGATCGTCCCATACATAGGTAAACGGACCGGTGCCGCCGTTGACGGTTGCTGTCAGGTCGGAGGTCGGATCATCATCCGAACATACGTTCAGATCGGGTGACATGGTTACCGTGGGTACCGGGTAAATGACAAAGGTGGTGGTGGTGCTATCGGTATATCCGTCGGCATCGGTGATGGTGACGTGGTATACCGTGGTGGTGGCGGGACACACATTGTGCGGTCCGGCTCCGCTACCGATGTTGGGTAACCATGTGTAGGTGTAGGGTTCCACACCGTCGGTTCCCACTGCCGTTACATCTCCGCATCCGCCTGCACACATCGTATCAGCTGTTGCGGTGACATGCGGACTGCACTCTTCCGTAGTGATGGTGATCTGGTCATCAATCGTACATCCCAGCGGACTGGTCATCGTTACGGAATAGGTGATATTGGAGAACGGCGGGTTAACCTGCGGATTGGGGCAGGTGGTGCAGCTTAAGCCCGTGGTCGGGCTCCAGCTGTATGTGGTGGCGCCGTCGTTGGTGGTGGTGGAAAGTTGAAGTGGTGTGGTGGAGAGTTCACAAATGGTTGTATCGCCCGAAGCCTCAGCCTCAAAAACGGAAATGGTATCCGTGATGTACGTGTAGCAACCCGGTGTGGCCACGTTCTCCATACGAACCGTATAGATCGCACCATTGGTGGCGGGAACGGTCAATGTGATGTTGTTACCGATGCTGGGCGGGGTTACCGGAACACCACCGCTGTACCACGTATAGTTGCTGAAACCCTGGGGCGCGGTGAGGGTAACGTTACCACCTGTCACACAAAGATTGGAACCTGATATTTCAAGCGGACTGCAATACGTATCTACATAGGCATACCCCCAATGTCCTCCTTGTCCGCAGTCAGCGGTACAGAACTTAATGGTCACCTGTTGGTTGATGAAAGATGAAAGATCGGTTGCAACCGGCGTCCATTCTTTGTACCACACGTTCGTGGTGTCGCCCTCCGAGTCACGAGAACAATTCGGGCTGGTGGCTTTTTTGAAGCCCTCCTGGCTTTCGGCATCCTTACTCACAACCAGGTACTCTCCTCCGCAGGGAACAGGATCGCCATTGGGATCGGTGATGTTGATCTCAAAACGGGGACGGTTGTCGTCAGTATGTCCCGGCGGGTCCATGAACACCACCGCATACATATAGGTAAACAGGGCATTTTGCGGGGAAACGGTGAATGATTGAGAAAGGCATTCTGCTTCCCATCCGGCCTCCTGGTTCCCGATGCGTACGGAAAAATTGCCTCCTCCCGGAGCCACCACGGGAATGTTGCCATCGCTGTTGGGATCTGTACCGCCACCCGTAGTTACCGTATGACGCACATTGCCGGCTGTCGGCGTAAGTGCGCTGCACGTTCCAAGGGTTCCATTGACGGAGTTGACACCCGGCTGCAAACCCGCCTGATCACACTTGATGGGGCAACAAGGACTTTTGGTCGGGCTGCTGCCTGCTCCACAAGAGTTGCAGGTACATACCCATGCACCGTTTTCATAGGTCAGGCTGGTGGAAAAACAATCTGCAGGACATGAATTGGGAAACTTCTGCCCCACCGGACATCCGGAAAAATAACACCCCTCCCAATTTGAAAGATTTCCGCTTTCAAAGCCCAGGTTGCTTCCGCAGTCTACACCGTAAACTGCGTCGGGAGAAGGAAGTGGCAACAGGGTTTGGGCATGGGCTGTGATCACCAGCATACACAACAAACCGGCAATTCCCAGGATACAATGTATGCGGCAACAGTCTTTTTTCATGTCAATAGGTTTATAAAAGCGGTTACGGAGCAGGACGGAGAATTGTCCTTTACTTAACAATGCACGCATCAATGTAAGTATCTGTACAACCAAGAACAAAATAATCTTCTGTTTTTTTTAGGTTTCTATTTCTAAAATAATGCCCAAGAGTTCTTCACTGACATAGGTCGATGCGCTTCAGGCAAGGCATTCAAGCTTTTAAAACCGTTAAATTGAAGAAATCACAGACGATCGTCTATTCCATATCATGCCCAAACGGAATCCACCACGCATATTCATTTATATACTTGTGCTTTACGCCAATTGACTGCCAATGGTTTCGAAGCATAACTTCCAGAAAGTAAACATTGGGAGCCATCCGGAAACAGGTTTGCACCACATAAGCTGATAAAATATCTCAACCGGGTTTATTGCACAATGAAAATTTTGTACTTTGATAAACAATTAAAACCATCCACTGAACAACACACACATCACCAGAACAAAGTATCACGCACTCTTTAATAAATATTCCATACCAGAAATTCTCCCGGATACGTGAAATCAAATACAGGCAAACAAAGTGCATTGGTGAAGCTCATTCAATCGCTTTCGCAAAACGAAAAACGTCATTTCAAGCTCCAGGCAAGCCGCAATGCAAAGGGAGGCAAAGGCAATTATGTTTTGTTGTTTGACCTGATTGACAAATACGGTAACGATTCGCCGAAGATCCTGGCCAAACATTCTTCCAACGCCACCTTCATCCGCCAGCTCCCATCACTCAAGCATTACCTGCATAACATGTTGCTGCGTGACCTGGCTGCCTTTCATCGCAACAGTTCTTCCAGTTTACAATTGCGCGACCTGATGAACCAGGCAGAAGTACTGATCATGAAAGGGTTTTATGAAGAAAGTCAACGGATCCTGCGAAAAGCAAAAAAGCTGGCCAAATTGCATGAACGCCATGAGTTTCTCATTTCCATTGCCAAATGGGAAGAACTGACGGTGGACACCCTGCTGGGTGAATATGAAAGTGAAAAAACTGTAAGTCGCCTTTTGGAGGAAAAACTTCAGAGCTTTGCGGTACTTAAGAATGCAAGCCAGTACAAATCACTTTACCTCAGGCTGGCTTCCATCACTTCAAAATGGGGGGGTATTTGCCAAAGCCGATCCGGAAACATCCGAATATTTTTCACACCCCTTGTTGACCGATCCCGGCAAAGCCCTTTCTGTGGAAGCTTCGGTATATCTTCACTACATCAATTATGGGCTGTATTCCTATGTAGACATTAATTTTGAGAAGGCGAAGTACCACCTCGATCAAGCCACGCAGCTGCTCGAACAATCCAATGTGGGCCTTTTGCAATCACAAGCCCTTCTGTACATCAAGATTCTCTACCACCATGGTGTGGTGAACAGCCTGTTCGGAAAGAAGAAAGCCGTTGAAGCGGCCATCCAGCGGCTGGGCGCTCTTTCCATCCGGTCTGAAAACCTGCAAATCGCTCAATCGTGCAGGTTGAATATACTCCGAACCCTGATGTGGTCTTCTACCAGCGATGCCGCACGTGTCGAACAAGAATCCGGGGAATTCCTGGACTATCTGAATGTCAACCGCGACCGCATCCCTATCAGCCAGCAAGCACTGCTCTATCGAAATATATGCCTCGGGCTTTTTATGCATCGCTACATCAAGCAAGCCACGGCAGTCTTGCATTACTACATGAATGAGAAAAGCCTGCACAGCCGATATGACAGTTATGCCCTCATGAAGTTCATCAGCCTGTTCCTGTATTTTGAATCAGGTGCGTATGAGTTATTGAAATCCTCCCTTGCCTCAGCCGAATACGTATTCAGGAAAAAGAAGGAAATATTCCCCATCGAAACCATCACGCTCGACTTTTTCAAAACCCTGATCAAGCGTGAGGATTTCCCCAGGTTACCCAAAGACCTCCTGCTTGAATACAGCAACAACCTGGAAAAGGTATCCACCCAAAGCGACCGCGACACCATGATGTTGAATGCATCCTTTGTGCGTCGTTGGGTAGATTCGGTGAAAGACTCGCTGGCTTAGTGCACGTAGCTGCCCGCATTCACATCGAACGTACCTCCGGTTGCATGGTCGCATAAACCGCTGGCCAGAAAAGTGACCAGGGGGGCCAGGTCTTCAGGAACGGTCAGTTCGGGCAATGCAATGTCATTCACAGCAAATGCTTCTCCATACTCGTTCATGAAATCCTGCGCCATATCGGTGCGCACAAATCCCGGCGCAACATTGAATGCTTTGATCCCTTGTTTACCAAAGTATCGGGCAATGGAACGTGTCAGCGGAATCACACCGCCCTTGGAAGCTGCATACGCCAGGTAATCGGGTGTATCTCCCCTAAAAGAGGCCCTTGAAGCAATATTGATGATTCTTCCCCCTCCCATGACGGTGAAATGCTCAATGGCCTTTTTGCACAACAACCCCACTGCGGTCAGGTTAACGGCAATCGTACTGTGCCAATCTACCAGCCAGTCATCATCATCTTCATCCAACGGCGACTTATAAGCGATGCCCGCATTGTTCACCAGCACATCTATGTGGCCGAATGCATTCAATACGTCATTAAACAAACGCAGGCAATGCTCGGGATGTGCCAGGTCGGCTTGAAAAGCCTTTGCACCATTGCCCAACTCTGCGGCCAACTGCTCTGCACGCTTACTGTGTCTGAGAAAATGCACCGATACACGTGCGCCTGAAGCGGCCAGGTTTTTTGCGATGGCTTCACCGATACCACGTGTGGCACCGGTCAGCAATACATGTTTCCCGGTAAGATCAATGTTCATGAATTGTGAATTTGAACAGACAATTTATCCAGGCACTCCTCAATGCTTTGGTAAAGAAGTCCCAGTTCGAAATCTGAGATACAATACGGAGGCAGGATATACACAATGTTGCCGAGGGGTCTCAGCAACACGTACTGACTGATAAAGAAGCGATATAGCTGGTCCCTGAGCGCACTGAAATAGGATGATTCCAGTCCGGTCTCAATTTCGATGGCGATGATGACGCCGGTATGGCGACAATCCTTCACCAACGGGTGGTGCCGGATCTTGGTCCTGAATGTAGCATGGTTCAACGCGATCCTTTGCACATCATCCATCACATTGTTTTGGTCAAACAGGTCCAGGCTTGCGAGTCCGGCTGCACATCCCAACGGATTCGCCGTGAATGAATGACCGTGAAACAATGTTTTGCTGCGATCATCCGACCAGAAGGCCTGGTATATTTGGTCACTGGCACTGGTGGCACCCATCGGCAACATGCCGGCTGTAAGGCCTTTCGACATGCATACGATATCGGGGTTTTCATCCACCTGGTCGCACGCAAAAAAGGTACCGGTGCGACCGAATCCTGTCATCACTTCGTCTGCAATCGTGAGCCACCCGTTTTCCCTGCACATGCGCATCATGGCAGCAAGCGCAGCAGGGGTATACATATACATACCTGCGGTTCCGAGCACCAGGGGTTCGAATATGAATGCCGCCACCTGATCTCCGTTCACCTCTATCTGGTGCCGCAATTGCTCCATGGTTGCCTCTTCCGTTCCCGGATATGGTGGATCAATGAAGATGACATCAAACAGCATGTCTGCGAAAGGTTGGGTGAAGGTACCCCTTGCACTGGTTGACATCGCCCCGAAGGTATCGCCATGATAAGCACCTCGCAGTGCAATGAACTTGCGCCTGCGTTCACCCCGGTTATGCCAGTATTGTATGGCCATTTTCAAGGCCACCTCAACCGCAGTCGAACCGTTATCGGAATAAAAAATCTTGCTTTGATTGGAGGGCAGACGCTTCAGCAATCGACCGGCCAGGTCAACCGCCGGCTGATGTGTAAACCCGGCGAAGATCACATGTTCCAGCTTCCGGGCCTGCTCAGCCAGCTTTTCTGCCAGGTAGGGATGGGCATGACCGTGAATGTTCGTCCACCACGAAGCCACCGCATCCAGGTATCGCCCCCCGTCTTTATCAATCAGCCATGCACCCTCTCCGGAAACAATCGGGATGGGGGGATCGCTCAGTTTGGCTTGTGTGAACGGGTGCCACACATATTGTTTGTCATCTTCAAACCACGCTGTCATGCTTCGACCATTTTTCCGGAAGCCCCTTGAATTGCTGTCCGATCATACGAACCACCTCCGGTGTTATATCGGATAACCTCGGGATTCGCCCGATACACGGCAGACCGGTATAGGAAAGAATGATTTCCTCACATGCCGGGTACATGGTCTCGTCGTTGAAGATAATTCCCTTGATGGGGATTTTTCTTTTGTTCAGGAATTCCACCGTCAGCAGGGTATGATTGATGCTGCCCAGATAATTTCTTGAAACGAGGATCACCTCACAACCCAGGTGCTCGATGAGATCCACCATCAGGTCTTTCTGGTTCAACGGAACCATCACGCCACCGGCACTTTCGATGAGCAGGTGGTTGTCGGTTTCCGGTAATTTGAAATTTTTCAGTTCGATGTGGGTGCCATCCATGGGTGCAGCGGCGTGCGGACTGATTCCGTTTCTTAGCATGACAGCTTCCGGATGAATTTTCGATTTGGGATTCGACAGCAAAGAGCGAACTTTCCGGGAATCGCCAAACGACAAATCACCGGTTTGCACCGGCTTCCAGTAGTCCGCCTCCCAGGCCTCCACAAGTGTTGCGGCAACGATTGTCTTCCCGATATCGGTGCCAATACCCGTCAGGAAATACTTTTGCATATCCATTGTATGATGAATGAGACTTCCGTTTCAATATGCGTGTCGGAAAAGACCAGCACCCGAAGATACGGATTCATGCCATGCCGTCAAGAACAGACAGCAAAAGATCGGCATCTCCCGATGTGTTGTAGGCATGTATGCAGATGCGGATGCGTTCGGTGCCTCTTGCCACGGTCGGACTTAAAATGGGACGAATATCCATTCCTTCCTGCTGCAAAACAGCACACCATTTTTTCACTTCTGCATTTCCGGGCACCTGCAAAGACAGGATGGGGCCATGCTTGCCGGTGACCCTGCCACCGAACCGACTGACCAATGCGTTGTACAGGTAGGTAGTTAGGGATGCGATATCATCACGTTCTTTCATCATCCCGGGAAACAATGCGTACGATTGGCGGATGATGTCAACGGCCACCGGAGGTAGGGCTGTGGTATATATAAGTGGTCGGGCGAAATTAATCAGGTATTCGCGCAATTGCAGTGGCCCGACCACAGCCGCACCCATGCATCCGAGGGATTTACCGAACGTATGTACGCGACAGAACACCTCCTGTTCCAATCCCATTTCAACCACCATCCCCTCCCCTTTTTCACCGAAAAGACCGGTGGCGTGGGCTTCATCCACGATAAGATGCGCACCCGTCTCCAGGCAAACGTCTGTCAGTTCCGTCAGTGGTGCCCGGTCACCATCCATTGAGTAAACCGACTCCACAACGATGTATACAGCTCCGGATGCATTCCTGATTTTCTGCCTCAGGTTTTCCACATCATTGTGACGGAATGAATAGGATCTGGCCAGGCTCAGCCGAACACCATCACGAATGGAGGCATGACAACGTTCATCGTACAGCAGGGTGTCTTCACGCTGAGGGACACTCGCGATCAGTCCGAGGTTGGCGGCGTACCCACTGTTGAAAATCAGGGCGGATTCTGCTTTGTGAAAGACGGCGATTTGCGCTTCAACCGTATCACAAAGAACGGCATGACCGGTAAGCAGCCGTGAACCCGTAGCACCTGTGGCCAGCCCCTCTTGTGGTTTCAGGGTACCACTTCTGACAATTCCCAGGTAGTCGTTGGATGAAAAATCGATCCGGCCGGGGTCTTGCACCCGGAGAACACGAAAGGCGTCTTCCTGCTGGCGCATCTCCAACTTGCGTACGATGGAGGCCGGTACCTGCATGACTGTATGGATCAGGACACCAGGGCGCCTTCGGCTTTTACTTCTTTGAATGCTTCCCTGGGTTTCAGACCCAACGCAGCAAACAACTGCATGTCTTCCGAGAAGGCGGGGTTCGGTGTGGTAAGCAGTTTATCTCCGGCGAAGATGCTGTTGGCACCGGCCGCAAAACAAAGTGCTTGTCCTTCCTGACTCATCTGCGTGCGGCCTGCAGACAGGCGAACCAAAGATGCGGGCATCACCACACGGGCGGTTGCAATCATGCGAACCATGTCCCAGATGGGCACCAACGGTTGGTTTTCCAGCGGCGTACCCTGCACGGGAACAAGGGCATTGATGGGTACTGATTCAGGGTGTTTCTCCAGGTTGGCCAGGGTCAGCAGCATGCCCATGCGATCATCTGTGCTTTCTCCCATGCCGATGATGCCTCCCGAACAAACCGATATTTTGGCTTTGCGCACATGGTTCAGCGTGTCGAGCCGGTCTTCATATTTGCGGGTGGTGATGATGCTTTCATAGTGGTCACTGCTGGTGTCCACATTGTGGTTGTAGGCATACAACCCGGCATCTGCCAGACGCTCCGCCTGCTCCTCTGTGATCATCCCCATGGTGCAGCATACCTCCATGTCCATGGCGGTGATACCACGTACCATTTCCAGCACGTTGTCGAAATCCTTGTTGTTGCGCACTTCCCTCCATGCAGCTCCGAGGCAAACCCTGGAAGCCCCGCTCTCCTTCGCTTTGGAAGCAAAATTAACCACCGTCTCCACCGGCATCAACTTATGTGCTTCCAGGCCTGTGTTGTAGCGGGCGGCTTGTGGGCAATACGCGCAGTCTTCCGGACATCCGCCGGTTTTAACGCTGAGCAGGGAACTCACCTGCACCTCAAGTGGGTCATGGTACCTGCGATGCATGGTAGCTGCATCATACAGCAGTTCCATCAGGGGTTTGTCGTATATCGCCCGAATCTCTTCACGGGTCCAGTTGTGGCGGATATCTTGGTTCATAGTACTTGAATCTTCGGGCAAAGATAGGAAATTCGGCAGGTTCGCCCCACCTGATGCGCTGATCAATGAGGGGATTCTTCCAGCTTACGCCTCAACCAACCCAATGCGGTTTGTGTGGCCAGTTCGATATTTCGCATGCGGTCTTTGACAAACCGGAACTGTTTTGCCTCGGTAAATGTCGGCCCTGCCACTGCGATCCACACCAGGCCCACTGGCTTTTCTTCAGTGCCACCGTCAGGACCTGCAACACCACTGGTGGCTACCGCATAGTTTGCACCGGTCGCCTTTCTGGCACCGGCAGCCATTTGCAAAACCACATCTTCACTTACCGCTCCATGCGTGCGCAATGAACCTGCATCCACACCCAGCAAGGAGGTTTTCACTTCATTGGCGTACGAAACCACACCACCCAGGAAATATGCCGAGCTACCCGGTATGGACGTGATGCGATGTGCGATGTATCCGCCCGTACAACTTTCGGCAATGGCCATGGTGGCATTGCGTTCCAGCAACAAACGTCCGATCACACTTTCCAGGGTTTCGTCATCCGCACCGTAAATATATTGGGGGATCAGTTTGCGAAGCTTTTCCTCCTCCTTTGCTATAAGTTCCTTGCAGGTTTTTTCTTCGCCCGTGGCGGTAAGCCTCAACCGCACCATGCCTGCGGAAGGCAGGTAAGCCAGCCGAACGGAATCCGGTAGGGCCTCTTCCCAAGAAGCGATCATCTCATACAGGGTAGACTCTGCAATGCCCTGTGTGAGGATGGTTCTGTGAAGGATAAACGGAAGTACATATTTGTTTTTCAGCCACGGTAAGACATGATCATCCATCATGGCTTTCATCTCAAATGGCACACCCGGCATGGACACGAATACCTTGCCCCTTTCTTCGAACTGCATACCCGGTGCCGTACCGTTGGGATTCGGGAGCATGGTACAGTTGGCAGGAAGATCGGCCTGCCTTGCATTCAGTGCAGACATTTCCCTGTTGCGGCTTTTGAAAAACCCTTCGAGTTGGCGGTATGCTTCATCATTGCGCACCAGATGGGTTTGAAAATACTCGGCCAGTACATCTTTGGTCAGGTCGTCAGGTGTAGGTCCGAGTCCACCCGTGATCAGGATTACATCCGCGCGGCCCTCCGCTTCTTTTAAAGCTTCCAGGATGTGCTCACGGCGGTCGGAAATAGATGTGATCTGTGCCACCTTCACCCCTATCCCGTTCAACCTGGAAGACATCCAGGCGGAATTGGTATCCACGATCTGTCCGATCAGGATCTCATCACCTATGGTTATGATTTCTGCTTTCATTGAGATTTTAACGGGAGCGAAATTATGGTATGTTTGTTGCTTCATCAAGGAAAAAGAAGATCATGAAGAAATCCCATATCATGGCTGCCCTGTTCTGCGGCCTCGCCCTGCAAGCCTGTTCTCAGAAGCTTTTGAAAGACCTGGAGAAAACAGCAGGCGGCGATCTCGGCGACATCCTTAAAACTGAAAAGCCGCTCACCGAAGATGAAGTGGCCCGCGGACTCCGTGAGGCACTGGAGGTAGGCACAAACAACTCATCCGGCAAAGCATCCGCCATAGACGGGTTCAACAAGAACCCCCTGATACATATTCCGTTTCCTCCGGAAGCAGAAAAGATGGAAGAAAAGTTACGGGCAATCGGTATGGGCAAACAGGTGGATGAATTCACCCTCACGCTGAACCGGGCCGCAGAAGAAGCGGCCAAGAAATCGGCACCCATCTTCATTGATGCGATCAAGAAAATGACCATCACCGACGCCATGGGCATCCTGAAAGGCTCGAACAACCAGGCAACCTCATATTTACAGGAAAAGACCACCTCACAATTGCATGACACCTTTAAGCCGGTGGTACATGACGCAACGGAAAGCGTGAACCTGACCAAATACTGGTCTCCGCTGATACAAGCCTACAACAAGATCCCCATGGTGGAGAAGATGAACCCCGACCTGGATGAATATGTGACCCAGCAGGCAATGGACGGCCTCTTCAAGCTGATTGCGCAAGAGGAGGAAAAGATCCGTACCAATCCTGCCGCCCAGGTAACGGATCTCCTGAAAAGGGTCTTCGGAAAAAAATCATAACATGCAGACGAGCCGGAAGCGAAACCTTCCGGCTTTTTTGTAGCTGCTCATTTCTCCAGGATGAACTCCACCCTACGGTTGCGGCGCATGTGTTCGCTGCTGTCGTTCGGATACTTGGGTCGGCTGCTGCCATAGCCCACCCAGCTGATGCGATCCTTTGCAATGCCGGATGTTACCATGTAGTCGGCCACAGCCTGCGCGCGGCGATTGGACAGATCGTAGTTGCTGCGTTCGTCACCTGCGATGTCCGTATGCCCCAGCAGCCTCACATGCCAATCCGGCTGTTGTTCCAGTACATGCACCAGGCTGTCTATGCTATGCACCGATGTAGGAACCAGTGTGGCCTGGGCCGTTTCGAAAAGCACATCACGCAGTTCAATGGCACCGTCCTCAGGTGCTGGGAATGTTTCCGGGGTTGCTATGGCAACCGGTATTTCTCCCTGATCGGCACAGGGTATGAGCGACAGGTGATCGAATTCCACCCGCACATCATACCCGGGGTTACCATCCGATCCAACCAGTCGTCCGGCCAGCGAATCGACCAGGTGTTGCATGACCTGCTTGCGTTGGTCGGCAAATCGCTGGGGCAGCATTTGCTCTTTCATGTTCAGTTCACCGATGAGGGTACGGACATCCACATTGTCTTTTTTCTTTTTGTTTTTCTTTTTGGAAGATGGGTCTTCGGACATTGAATTCCGAACAACAGCCACCAGGCTGTCCCGTTCGTGGTGAAATGCTTCCTTTTCCTTCTCCTGTTGTGCATCAAGTTGACTGAAGCGTTCTGCCAGGTAGGCATCTACATTGGTGAAATCTTCCGGCTGATAGGTCTTTGTGATTTCTCTGGGCACCGCAAAGGCCCCCAGCAGCATATATGCCTCTCCTCCTCGTGCACAGTAATTACCCTCCACAGAAGACCACTCGGTATTGAGGGCCGCGGTGGATAGATCAACCTGTGGAGGCAAACTTAGCAGCCGGGTTCCTTTTACGTAGATCGAATCCTCGGAAAAGAAAAGGGACATATGTTTCAGGTTGGACAATCCGTTCTTCTGAAGCGGGTTCACACGCCACTGCATGGCGAAGCAGTAAAGTGAATCTTTGGCCAGGGGGTGGTTGAGGGGAACCTGGAGGTTTTCGTTCAGCATGGAGTTGCGAACGCAGAGGCCATTATAAAACTGGCCGTCTTCAGCCGGACTTTCCTTGGTTCCGAATGTGTAGTGAAAGAAGGGTGGTTCAGGTTGACGCCAGGCATCAGGCCTCCCCTGGGAGAAATCCTCAAAACTTCCGTTGGGCAATATCTCCTGGGCCTTCAGGGAAACACAACCTATGAGGATCATTGAACCCCATGCCACCAATACACGCATCACTTTCATCTTTTACAATGTAACGAACAGGTATGAATTCGACACAACGGCGGTGGCAAAAATTTAACAAAGGTTTAAAAAAGGGTATCTGGCCGTGCAGGATGCAGCGCTATCTATGCCAACGACGGAACTTGCAATTTTCCTAACCGCACCAGGGGTTACGTAATGCTACCTAGCCGTAAAGGAATTTGAAACGAAATCCCATCCGCAGCGTAGGAGGGTAAAAAAATCCCACACCATTGCACCCAATCTTCATAAACACCGGAAAAAATTTTCAGCGTATTGACCTGTCGGAAGTATTGTGGGTGGAGGCATTGAAGGACTATATACTGTTATACACCAAAGAGAAAAGGTACATTATCAACCGTACCATGAAAGAGATCGAGCGAAAACTGTCTCCTTACGGATTTTGTCGTGTACACCGATCTTACATTGTGAACCTCAACCACATCAAATCCATCCAGGCGAGTACCCTGCAGATCGGTGAGAAGGAAGTACCCATAGGAAAACTTTTCCGGGAAACCTTGTTAGACAAAGTTCAAAAACTTTAAGTGGTCATTGTGACCGGTCTGCCTCAAAGACGGCCGGCTCACAGGTGGTAAAAAAAAAGGCCGCCCCGATTGGGACGGCCTTCTTCATTTGAAAGCGATATATTTTTACTTCAGTCCTTCAACAAGTGACTTGAATGCTTCCGGTTCGTTCATGGCCATTTCAGCCAGCATTTTCCGGTTGATCTCCACATTGTTCTTGTTGAGTTTATCAATCAGAACGGAGTAAGACAATCCGTGCAGGCGGGCACCGGCATTGATACGTTGGATCCACAGGGCACGGAAATCGCGTTTCTTGGCACGTCTGTGGATGTAGGAATACTTCAATCCCTTTTCAACCGCATTCTTCGCAACGGTATGAACATTCTTTCTTCTTCCGAAATAGCCTTTGGCTTGTTTCAGGATCTTTTTCCTTCTGGCTTTCGCCGCTACGGAATTGACTGATCTTGGCATGGTTTACATATTTTGGCAGACAGCGCCCGTTCTCGAAGGGACTTGCAAGCTGGATGCCGGGTTAAACACCGATTGACTTACTTACCGACGGCAAGCATTCTTTTCACGTTCCCCATATCCGCTGGATGAACCAATGTGGTCTGGGTCAGGTTTCTTTTTCTTTTGGTGGCTTTCTTGGTCAGGATGTGACTCTTGAAAGCATGCTTTCTTTTGATCTTACCCGTGCCGGTAAAGGAGAACCTTTTCTTGGCACTGGAATTTGTTTTCATCTTAGGCATAACAACAGGGTGTTTCGACTTTCCAAATTTTATTTCTTAGGCGCAATGAACATGATCATTCTGTTTCCCTCCAGCTTCGGCATCTGCTCCACTTTTCCAACATCTTCCAGTTCCTGGGCCAGTTTCAGCAAGAGGATCTGACCTCTGTCCTTATAAACAATCGCTCTTCCCCGGAACAGCACAAAGGCTTTGATCTTGGCGCCTTCCTGCAGGAATTTCAATGCATGTTTAGTTTTAAAGTTGAAATCATGCTCATCCGTATTCGGACCGAACCTGATTTCCTTCACCACGATCTTGGAAGCCTTCGCCTTCAGTTCCTTCTTCTTCTTCTTCTGATCGTATGCGAATTTCTGGTAGTCGATCACCTTACAAACCGGGGGATCCGCTTTGGCAGCGATCTCAACCAGATCCAAACCTGCTTCATCAGCAATTTTCAGGGCTTCTTGGATGGGATATATTCCAGGTTCCACATCATCGCCGACGAGCCTTACCTTGGGGGCCCTGATCTCGTCATTTATCAAATGTTCCCTTTTCTTTACGCGACGTACGAAGGGTTTTCTTGGACCAGCTATTGTCTTTACAGTTTTGGGTTAAACTTCATTTACTTGTAAAGAAGTCTCCTCCAAACTGGCGGCGACTTCCTCTTTGACCATTTTAACAAATGCCTCTATGGTCATGGTTCCCTGATCACCTCCTCCGTGTTTACGCACGGATACTGTGTTTTCAAGGGCTTCCTTCTCTCCCACAATCAGCATATAGGGCACTTTTTTCATCTCCGTATCACGGATTTTGCGACCTATTTTTTCACTGCGGTGGTCAAGAAAGGCGCGAATATCGGAATTTTTTAACAATTGTAAAAGTTTTTGCGCGTAATCGGCAAACTTATCGCTGAGGGGTAAAATGGCCGCCTGATCAGGTGCCAGCCACAGTGGGAAGTTGCCCGCGTAGTGCTCAATCAGGAAACCGATGAAGCGTTCGTGGGTACCGAGCGGTGCCCGGTGAATTACGATGGGGCGTTCATGCTCGTTATCCGCGTTGGTATAGGTGAGGTTGAAACTCTGCGGCTGCGCGAAATCCACCTGGTTGGTGGCCAGTGTGAATTCCTTGCCGATGGCGCTCCACACCTGCACGTCAATCTTGGGTCCGTAGAAAGCGGCTTCGTCCGCCACTTCCACATAAGGAACCCCGGATTCTTCCAGCACATTGCGCACCATGTCTTCCGTTTCCTTCCACAATTCGGGCATGTCCACATACTTCTTGCCCAACCTCTCGGGTGCATGGGTTGAGAAACGCATCAGGTATTTATCAATTCCGAAGATGCGGAAGTATTTCGCGTACATTTCATTCACGGCTTTGAATTCATCCGCGAATTGCTCTTTGGTGCAATAGATATGGGCGTCGTTCATCTGCAATGACCGCACACGCATCAGTCCGAATAGCTCTCCCGACTTTTCATACCTGTAACAGGTACCGTATTCAGCCACACGCAAAGGCAAATCGCGGTAGCTGCGTGATTGGGAAGCATATACTTTGTGGTGATGCGGACAGTTCATGGCCTTCAGGTAATACTTCCCGCCTTCGAACTCCATCGCAGGGAACATCGAATCTTCATAATAAGGAAGGTGACCGCTGGTGAGGTACATCGACTCCTTGGCCAGATGCGGTGTGCGCACCCGCACATAACCCGCACGCCGTTCGGTTCTTTTTGCCAAAGCTTCCAATTGCTCGATCATCTCGGCACCTTTCGGCAACCACAACGGCAGGCCCGGACCCACATCATCATCAAAAGTGAATATCTCAAGTTCTTTTCCCAGCTTCCGGTGGTCGCGTTTCTTCGCTTCCTCCAGCATCTCAAGGTACTCGTCGAGCTCTTTTTGTTTGGGGAAGGTAATGGCATACAAACGGGTCAACTGTTTCCGCTTCTCGTCTCCCCGCCAATAAGCACCCGCCACACTCAGTACTTTGATGGCCTTGATAAAGCCGGTATCCGGAATGTGCGGCCCGCGGCACAGGTCAGTGAAGTTACCTTGTGTATAAAAGGTGATCTTCCCGTCTTCCAGGTCCTGCAACAGTTCCAGCTTGTACTCGTCTCCTTTGTTTGTAAAGTAGTCGATGGCATCCTTCTTGCCGATTTCCTGGCGAACGTAGGTGTTCTTCTGCTTCGACAACTCTTTCATCTTCGACTCGATTTTCTCGAACTCTTCCGTTGAAAGCACCCGGTCACCCAGGTCAATATCGTAATAAAAACCATGCTCGATGGGTGGCCCTATTCCGAATTTGGCACCGGGGTACAGCGCTTCAACCGCTTCCGCCAGCAAGTGTGCGGATGAGTGCCACATGGTAGACTTCCCTTCCTTGTCATCCCATGTCAGCAGCCGGAGGGTGGCGTCCTTATATATAGGTCGGGTGGCATCCCACACTTCATCATTGACTTTCGCTGCCAGTACATTGCGGGCAAGTCCTTCACTGATCGACTTCGCAACATCAAGCGCCGTGGTTCCCGCAGGCACCGACCGGACCGATCCGTCCGGCAGGGTGATCTGAATGGTTTGTGACATAATTCAAGGCATTTTCGTAGGACCGCAAAGGTACGCAAGGCAGTTGGAAAATCACGCACCGCACCCGAGGTATATTTTGCCCGGGCACCAAAGCCTCACACCGTCACCGGTTCTTTTTCACAATTCCTGTGGATAACTCCTGCCGGCAAATGAAACAGCAGTTACCATATCTTTATATTTTTGACGTTCCCTACCGGTATATGCCCAGACAATGTTCGTCCTGCTGAAAAAAGAAATCCACAGTTTCCTGTACTCCCTGATCGGGTACATCGTGATCATCGTTTTCCTCGTGGTCAACGGGCTTTTCCTGTGGTTGCTTCCCCAGGACACGAACATCTTCAATGCCCAGTTCGCTACCCTGGCTCCCATGTTCGGCATCGCCCCCTGGGTATTCCTCTTTCTCATTCCGGCCATCACCATGCGTTCCTTTTCCGATGAAAAAAAGATCGGAACCATTGAGTTGCTGATGACCCGACCGCTCACTGACCTGCAGATCATCCTCGCCAAGTACCTCGCCGGGCTCCTGCTGGTGTTATTCAGCCTCATCCCCACCCTGTTATATATTGTCAGCGTATACGTGCTTGCCGATCCTCCGGGCAACCTGGACTTCGGCGGTCTGTGGGGATCCTATCTCGGGCTCCTGTTCCTCGGCAGTTCGTTTGTGGCCATCGGTATCTTCACTTCCAGCATCACGGAAAATCAGATCGTGGCGTTTATCCTGTCGGTGTTCCTGTGCTTTTTCTGTTACTACGGTTTTGAATCGGTGAGCACCATGCAATGGCTGGGAGCGGCAGACCGGGTGGTGCAGTTGCTGGGAATCGATGCCCATTACAATTCCATGAGCCGGGGTGTGATTGATACGAGGGATGTGTTGTACTTCGGTGGTTTCAGTGCCATCTTCGTGGTGCTGACCAAAATTGTTCTTGAAAGCAGGAAGTGGTAGGATGAAAAGGAAAGACATCAAACGGCAAAACCTGATCCAACTCCTGCTGAGCCTGGTGATCATCGTGCTGCTCAATGTAGTAGGCAGCTATGTATTCACCCGACTCGACCTCACTTCCGAAAAACGGTACTCGCTCTCGCCGGCAACCAAAGACATGCTGTCGAACATGGAAGACGTGGCTTTTGTCCGCGTATACCTCGAGGGTGAATTCCCCGCCGGATTTAAAAACCTGAGGAATGCCACCCGGGAAATGCTGGATGAGTTTCGCGTGTATGCCGGCGACAATGTGGAGTATGAATTCGTAGACCCGTTCGAAGGTGCGGATGACAATCAGAAAAAAGACATCTTCAAGCAACTGGTTTCAAAAGGACTTAAACCCACCAACTACCAGGAAAAACTGGACGCCGGCGAAAGCAGCAAAGTGATCTTCCCCGGCGCCATCATCAGTTACCGCGGCCGCGAACTACCGGTTCAACTGCTGCAAAACAAGATCGGCGTTCCTCCGGAAGTGGTTCTCAACAACTCAGTGCAAACCATCGAGTTCGAACTGGCCAATGCCATCCACAAACTCACCCAACCCAAGAAACCCACCGTTACCTTCATCGAAGGACACGGCGAATTGGACAAAACCGATGTACAGGACATCACCACCTGGCTGTCGGACGCTTACACCGTGAACCGGGTTCAAATGGACGGCCAACTCCACAGCCTCGACGGCACCGATGTGGTGATCGTGGCCAAACCCGATTCCGCCTTCTCCGAAAAAGACAAATACATCCTCGATCAGTTCATCATGAACGGAGGCAAGGCCCTGTTCCTGCTGGATGCGGTATATACCAGCATGGACAGCCTGCGGACCTCCAACTTCGCACCGGGCATTGCAGTGGATGTGAACCTGGCTGACATGCTGTTCAAGTATGGTGCACGCATCAACAACAACCTGGTGATGGATGCCCAACTGGCTGCACAGATTCCCGTGGTTACCGGGCAGATGAACGGCATGCCGCAACAGTCGCTCCTGCCCTGGCCCTTCTTCCCGGTGATCCTCCCTCGTTCTCAACACCCCATTGTAAAGAACCTGGATGGCATCAAAATGGAATTCGCCAACTCGGTGGACACGGTGGGAAGTCCGAACATACACAAAACCATTCTTCTCAGCACATCTCCATACAGCCGCATCATGAACGCACCGGCACGCGTGAGCCTCCAGGTGCTGAACGACATGGACCCCGCGCTGTACAACCATGGCAGCATTCCGGTGGGTGTTTTGCTGGAAGGCAAATTTGAATCGGTTTTCAAAAACCGCCTGCCCGAAACATTGCTGCATAGCCAAGACATCAAATTCCGGGAGGAAGGAGAACCCACTACCATCATCGTGGTGGGCGACGGTGATGTGATCAGAAACGACGTGAAGAAAAGTACGGGCATGATTTACCCGATGGACCAGGACCGATATACACGGCAACCGTATGGAAACCGTACATTCATCCTGAACGCCGTTGACTACATGGTAGATAAATCGGGCCTCTTCACAGTACGTTCCAAGGAGTTGCGTCTGCGCCTGATGGACAAGAAGAAACTCAGCGAACAAGTTGGTACCTGGCAAGCCTTCAACATGGGTGCCCCCGTACTGCTCATCCTGATCTTCGCCGTTATCTTCGGTTGGATGCGCAGGAAAAAGTACGGCCGCAGCACGTCTGCATCATCACAAAAAAATCCGTCGACACCTGAAGCATGAAGAGAAGAACTTTATTGATCGTTGCCCTATCAATTGTGCTGGCCATTGCCGCTTTCCTTCTTTCCCGCGGATCCGGTTCAGGCACCATCCGCGAAGACCTGAAAGATTTTGAGGTGACCGACACGGCGTCGGTTACCAGGATTTTTCTGGCCGACAAGGAAGAACACAGCGTTACGCTGGAAAGAAACAAGTTCGGTGTTTGGATGGTGAACAACCAATACGAGGCCAGGGAAGACGCCATCCATACCTTGCTGGAAACGATCCGCAACCTGCGGGTGAAGGCGCCGGTTGGAAAAGCCGCATACAATACGGTGATCAAGCAGCTTGCCAGCCGGTCGGTCAAGATCGAGATTTACAGTGATGACGAAAAACTCAAGGTGTATTATGTTGGCGGAGAAACGCCCGACCAACTCGGCACCTATATGATGCTGGAGAATGCAAAGCGTCCTTTTGTGATGTACATCCCGGGATTTGACGGTTACCTCTCCACCCGTTACTTCGCCAAATCCGACGACTGGCGCAGCAGGGAAATCTTCAACCTGGAGCCGAGGGCCATCACCAATATCCGGCTCGAGAGCCCGCATACACCGGAAAACTCATGGGAGCTGACCCATGATCTGACCCAACAGAAGTTTGAACTGAAGGCCCTTGCCAGTGGTAAGGTGTATGAAGAAAAGGACCTCGACATGGATATGGTGGAGCAGTACTTCTTCCATTTCCGGAAAGTGAACTATGAAGCGCCTGCCACTCAACTCGACCCGGCGTTCATCGACTCTGTCATCTCCTCTACCCCACTGAACGTTCTTACCATCACAGACCTTGAAGGCAAAACCTACAGCATCAAAACCTTTCTCAGGCCTGCCAATGGCAAGCTCGACGGAGAGGGCAACCCGCTTCCGTATGATGTGGACAGGTTGTACGGTCTGATCCATGACAACAAGGATTTTGTGTTGATCCAATATTTTGTTTTCGACAAGATCCTGTTGCCCATGCAGGAATTCCTGAAAAAAGAAAAAGAGGTCAGTTGATGAAAGACTGACTTCGATTATATTTGTGTGGCCCCGGATGTCCAGGGGTTGATTGATAAAGAAAAAGCACTATGAAATTCATCGTATCCAGCAATGCATTGTTGAAAGGCCTCCAGAAGATAGGCGGCGTACTGAACACCAGCAACACCTTACCCATTCTCGACAACTTCCTTTTTGTTCTGGAAGACGGCGAGCTTCAGATTTCAGCGTCAGACCTGGAGACCACCATCACCACCACCATGAAAGTGGAAGGAAAGGAAACCGGCAAGACCGCCATACCTGCGCGGCTGTTGATGGATACACTGAAAACTTTTGCCGATCAACCGCTCACCTTCATCATCGACCCGAAGTCACATGCGGTGGAAATATCTTCGGAGATGGGAAAATACAAGCTGGCAGGCGAGAATGGAGATGAGTTTCCAAAAGTACCGGAGATCGAATCCGCATCCACCATCAAACTCAAAGCAGATATCCTCGAACGTGCCATTGCCAAAACGCTTTTTGCCACAGGTAATGATGAACTCCGACCCGTGATGTCGGGCGTGTTCTTCGAGTTGAGTCCGGAAAGCATCACGTTTGTAGCCACCGATGCACACAAGCTGGTGCGTTACATCCGCACCGATGCCAAGGCCAGTCAGTCCAGCTCTTTCATTATGCCGAAGAAACCACTGAACCTGCTGCGCAATGCACTTACCGGAACCGAAGGTGAAGTTACGCTCGACTTCAACGTAACCAATGCCCGCTTCAGCCTCGACGGACTCACGTTGGTATGCCGCCTCATCGATGGCAAGTATCCCAACTACGATGCGGTGATCCCGAAGAACAACCCCAACAAGCTGACCATGGAACGCAGCCAGGTGATGAACTCCATCCGCCGTGTATCCATCTTTTCCAACAAAACCACCCACCAGGTTCGCCTGAAAGTGAATGGCAGTGAACTGAACATCTCCGCTGAGGACATGGATTTCAACAACGAAGCCAACGAACGCCTCGCCTGTCAGTATGAAGGACAGGACATGGAAATCGGTTTCAACTCACGGTTCATCGTTGATATCCTGAACAACCTCGACAGCAACGAAGTGCTGCTGACCATGTCTGAACCGAACCGCGCCGGCATCTTCGCACCCAAAGAAACCGAAGAAGGTGAAGATGTATTGATGCTGGTGATGCCAGTCATGCTGAGCGGCAACTAACCTGCAAGACCTCACACCCTGTTTCGCCGGCTGGCAACACAGGGTACCGAAACCGGAACTATGAAGCGTATTCTATTTTACCTGACCCTGTTTTGCTGCTTGTTTAACGCCAAAGTGAGCGCACAGGAGAGCCAGGACCTGATTCAATTATCCGGGGTGGTGATCAGTTCGGACAGCATCGTTCCCATCCCGTTCGTGAACATCCTCATCAAAAACTCATACCGGGGAACCACAGCTGATTACTTCGGATATTTTTCACTGGTCGCCCGCAAACAAGACACCATTATCTTTTCAGCCGTAGGATACAAATCCGCCCATTTCATCGTTCCGGATACGTTGTCAAAAGATCGTTATGTGCTGATGCAAACTTTACAGAATGATACGATTCAACTGCCGGAGACCGTTATCTACCCCTGGCCCACAAAGGAACAGTTCAGGGAAGCATTCATGAACCTGCGTGTACCGGATGATGACATGGCCAGGGCCGAACGGAACCTGAACAAGCAGATCATGGCAGAGAAATATGACCTTACACCGATGACCGCCAACATGAACTACAGGAACTTCATGCAACAGGAGTCGGCGCGACTTTACTATGCTGGCCAGCTACCTCCCAACCATTTGCTGAACCCCATCGCCTGGATGAAATTCATACAGGCATGGAAGCGGGGCGACTTCAAAAACAAGAAGGATTAAATTCCGATGTGTTGGCCCGCTCCCTGTTCATACTGCTGCTCTCTTTCATTGCCTTCCGTTCCGCAGCCCAGGATACATCACTGGTCTACGGCAGACTGATCAACCAGGACGGGGTACCGATCGAAGCGGCGCATATCCACCTTCAGGGAACCGACCACGTTACCACCTCCGACGAAAACGGACGCTACAACATCTGGGTCCCGTCCAACCAACCCGCCACCATCATTTTTTCGCACTTGTCATTCGGGATGTACACCGAACAGGTTACCGTGCCGCGCGGGGAAAAGCGCCGGCTCGACAAAACCCTGCAAGCTTCAGCAACATTGCTTAACCCGGTGGACATCGAGAAAGTCAAAAAGCGACAGGGACACATGCTGAGCAGCATCGACCCCAAACCTGCAGCCACCCTTCCCGGACCGAATCCGGGCATCGAAGGTCTGCTGAAAGTGGTGGGCATCGGTGTGTCATCCAACAACGAATTGTCATCGCAATACTCCGTTCGCGGAGGCAACTTCGATGAGAACCTGGTGTATGTGAACGACATTGAAATCTACCGACCCTTTCTGGTGCGCTCCGGTCAGCAGGAAGGCCTCAGTTTCGTCAACCCCGACATGGTTTCCTCCGTGGGATTTTCCGCCGGCGGTTTCGAGGCGCGGTACGGCGACAAGATGTCATCGGTGCTTGATATCCGCTACAAAGATCCGCTCAAATTCGGTGGCTCCGTTTCCGGTTCGCTTCTCGGAGGCAGCGTTCACCTGGAAAATGCATCCGACAATCACCGGTTCACCTATGTGGCCGGACTCCGCTACAAAACCAACCAATACGTATTGAAAAGCCTGGACACCGACGGTGAATACAAACCTTATTTCACCGATTTCCAGTCGCTGCTTACCTATGACATCACGCCTGAAATTGAGCTGGAAGCCCTCACCAACTGGTCACGCAATCACTACACCATGGTACCCCAAAGCCGAACCACAGAATTCGGAACCGTTAAGCAGGCGCTGCAGCTCAGGGTGTTTTTCGAAGGACAAGAAGTGGATGAATTCGATACCTATTTCGGCGCGCTCGCCTTGAACGTCAAACCCAACAGCAAAACGAAACTGCGTTTCATCAGCAGCGCATTCCAAACATATGAAAGCGAGACCTTCGACATACTGGGGCAATATTACCTGGGCGAGCTGGAAACCGATTATGGGAAGGATAACTTCGGTGATGTAGCCTTCAACCGCGGCGTCGGCTCCTTCCTGAACCACGCACGCAACTATCTGGATGCAACAGTAATCACCGCCGAACACAAAGGCGAATACAAAGATGGCAACGCCAAATACTACTGGGGTTTCAAGGTTGGCAAAGAACTCATCCATGACCAGCTTAGTGAATGGACGCTCATCGATTCGGCGGGCTACTCCCTGCCTCATGGCACAGGCAGTACACTGGATCTGTTCGACGTATCGAAAGCCAGGCTGGGTCTCTCATCTCATCGTTATTCAGGATACGCGCAGGGAACCTGGACGCTGAATGACAGCATCGACATGGAGCTTTCGGCAGGCGTACGCACCCAATACTGGGACGTGAATGAACAGTGGTTATTCAGTCCGCGCGCCTCGCTCTCCTTTCAACCCAACTGGAAGAGGGAAACCGTGATCCGTTTCGCCAGCGGGGTGTACCATCAGCCCCCTTTCTATCGCGAACTGCGCAACACCGAAGGCCAGCTGAACAAGAACATCAAGGCCCAAACGTCCATCCATTTCATCGCAGGCGCAGATCAATATTTCCATGCCTGGAACCGCCCCTTCAAATGGGTGACCGAAGTGTACTTCAAATACCTCCGGAACCTGATCCCCTACCAGGTAGACAACCTCCGCATCAGGTATGCAGCCGAAAATACATCCACCGGCTATGCCACCGGGATCGATTTCAAGATCAACGGCGAATTCGTTCCGGGCATCGATTCGTGGTTCAACCTCTCCCTGCTTCAAACCAGGGAAGACATCAGCAACGACTCTTATATGGATACCAGCGGGGTAACGCACCCCATCGGTTCGGTGCCGCGCCCCGCAGACCAACGGGTGAACGTAGGCATCTACTTCCAGGACTACCTTCCCAAGAACCCAACCTACAAAGTACACCTGAACCTGCTTTTCGGCACGGGCCTGCCGATCTGGCCACCACATGCGCAACGCACACCGGATGCCATCAAACGCATGCCGCCGTACCGAAGGGTAGACATCGGTTTCAGCAAGCAACTGATCGGCGAAAACAGCAAGCCCGTCACGCAAGGTTTCTTCAGTCACTTCAACAGCATGTGGCTCAGCCTGGAGGTATTCAACCTGCTCCAGGTGAACAACACCAACTCATATCTCTGGATCAAGGATGTGGACAACCTGGAATGGGCCGTTCCGAATTACCTGACATCACGCCAGCTGAACCTCCGGCTGACGGGAAGATTTTAAGACGATTCGTGGTTTATTTTTCGATGTTGACACCGAGAAACGAACCTCGAATCCCGAATCCCTGCCACATTGGCACCGATCATTGAATGGAACATGCTTTGTACACAACAAGGCAAACAAACCATTTAACACTCACATGAAAAAATCCCACATCATCTGGGGCGTATGCGGCCTCCTGGTACTTTTCCTCATCTTCGCCGTCCCCAATGCCTACAACAAAGCTGTAAAACTACAGGAGGATGTCAAGGCCGAATGGGCGGATGTTCAAGCCACCTATCAGCGCCGTGCCGACCTCATCCCTAACCTGGTAAGCACCGTAAAAGGTTATGCCGATCATGAGGAGAATGTACTGGTAGCGGTGACGGAAGCGCGTGCGAAAGCCACCAGCATGAACATTGATGCCTCCAACCTGAATGCGGAGAATCTGAAAAAATTCCAGGATGCGCAGGCCGGATTGTCATCCGCTTTATCACGCCTGCTCGTGACCGTTGAAAAATACCCCGACCTGAAAGCGAACCAGAATTTCCTGGAATTGCAGGCGCAACTGGAAGGCACCGAAAACCGGATTGCCGTGGCCAGGGAAAACTTCAACGCCGCCACCAAATCGTACAACACACACCTGCGCCGATTCCCGGCGAAAATTTTCATAGGATGGATGGCCGACGACGGTGAGTTCGAAGCCATGCAGGGTTTCGAAGCCGAAGCCTCCAGTGCAAAAGCGCCTGAAGTCAAGTTCTGATATGGATATTCGGAAGTTCCTTACACCCGAAGAAAAGAACGGCATCCTGGCAGCGATCCGGGATGCCGAGAACAATACGTCAGGGGAAATACGCCTGCACCTGGAAAACCGTTGCAAGGGTGATGTGATCGACCGTGCCGTGTTCCTGTTCGACAAGCTGGGCATGACCGCTACCCGCGAAAGCAACGGCGTTTTATTTTATGTGGCGGTGAAAGACAAGAAGCTGGCCATCCTGGGCGACAAAGGCATCAATAAAACCGTGCCTGAAAATTTCTGGGAAAACATCCGCGAGCACCTGGTGTCGCGCTTCCGGGAAAACAAATACGGGGAAGGTTTGGCGGAAGGCATTCGCATGGCCGGTGAACAACTGAAATCACACTTCCCCCTGAGATCCGATGACAAAAACGAGTTGACGGATGAGATCTCATACGGAGGTTCATCATGAAACTAAAACTATTTCTATTTCTTTTCATCGCATGCTTCGGTTTTATTCATGCCGAAGCACCTTTTAAGAAAGGCATCCCAGAACGACCGAGTCCACCTACGCTGGTCAACGACTTTACAAACACACTATCCAGGTCCGAGGTTTACCAACTCGAAAACAAACTGGTTGCCTTCGATGACACCACATCCAACCAGATTGTGGTACTCATCACCGATGACCTGCACGGGTATGACCCCGCCGAGTTCACCATTGCCGTGGGCAATCAATGGGGCGTAGGACAAAAAGATTTCAAAAATGGCATTGTGGTGATGGTGAGCCCGGGTGAAAGAAAAACCTTCATTGCCACCGGGTACGGACTGGAAGGCGCCATCCCCGATGCGATCTGCAAACGGATCGTAGAAAATACCATGATCCCAAAATTCAAGGAAAACAATTATTACGACGGTATTGATCAGGCGACTGACGTACTCATGCAACTGGCCAGCGGAGAGATCACCGTGAGTCAGCTGGAGGAACGTCAGGCACGTCAGAAAATAGTCACCGTGGTGATGGGCATCCTCATGGTTCTTGGCATCGCATCCCTTGTCCTGCTGATCGGGTATTCCCGTGTCCGGCATTACGCCCGAGCAAATGACCTTTCTTTCTGGACGGCCTTCTGGATCCTGAACTCCATGAACAACCGACGCGGCGGTGGAAGCGGAGGCGGTTTCTTCGGTGGTGGAGGTGGCGGCTTCGGGGGCGGAGGCGGAGGCTTCGGGGGTTTCGGAGGTGGAAGCTTTGGCGGCGGTGGTGCCGGCGGAAGCTGGTAAGCAACTTCCGGACATTCAACCATCCATTCATCAACCAAATCCGGTATCTTCGCCGTTATGGTTTTATAAGCACAAGCCCCATGCGCATCACTGAAAAATTTGCCGCCGTACTTGCCATCCTGGGCACCATCATGCGCCTGCTTCACGTCCCGGGTGGAGGCATGGCATCCGTACTTGGTTTGACCACCTTGGCCATCTTATATTTCCCGTTGGGCATTCTTCTGCTCAGAAACGAAACGATCAGGGAGTTCTTCAAATCCGTGCGTGAACGCAAGTCGGGCGCAGGTGTCGCCTTTGCATCCAGTTGGGTGCTGGCAACGCTTACTTCCGGCATTATGTTTAAAATCATGTTCTGGCCCGGGTCGGGTATGATGTTGAGTTTCGGAGTAGCTGCAACAGGCATTGGTGCGGGAATCGGGTATTTCTTTTTGTCCAATAAATATCCGGAGATCGTCAAACGCATGCTTTCCCGTGCCATCCCTTTGCTGGTTGCCGGCATCCTGTTGATGACCATTCCTTACGAAAAACTGGTGTATGCCTTCTGGCCCGGAGAAAACCCCTACCAGCAAGCCTACAGGGACATGTTGCTGCATCCCGATGACCTGCAACGCTGGCAACGACTGGAAGCCATCCGTGATTCCCTGGACATGCTACCCATGTCAACCGACTCTGTCCATCAACCTTGACATGGCAGGAAAACATCGAAATAAATCACGTAGAAAGCGCTGGCGATGGGTCGTTCTTGTGATCCTCATTGGCGGACTCGCCTGGCCGCAGGACCTGCTCATGCCCGTTGAAGGCGCCGGACCAAACAGCTATCACCACAAATCGTTCTGGTTTTACCCATGGGGCAAATCCGTTACCCACAAGGGCGTTGACATCTTCGCACGAAAGGGTACGCCCGTGCATGCTGCCACATCCGGCGTGGTGGTGTTCGCAGGAGAAATCAGCATGGGTGGCAACGTGGTGCTGGTGCTGGGGCCCAAATGGCGTATTCACTACTACGCCCACCTTGAGGAAAGCCGGGTGTCACCCGGTCGTTTCGTAGATCACCAAACCCTGATCGGCACGGTAGGAAATTCCGGGAATGCCAAAGGAAAGCCCGCCCACCTGCACTATTCCATTGTTACACTGATCCCATATCCCTGGCGCATCGACAGCAGCCACCAGGGTTGGAAGAAGATGTTTTACCTCAACCCGATTTCCTATTTTTGAGGAAGCTTTCGCGCCATGAAACGTCTGTTCTCTCCCCGCATTCCGTATGCCTGGTGGCGATGACTTGCTGCATCCTGTTCGCAACTTCCTGCCAGGTTGAAAAACGCATGTACCGGCCGGGATACCATGTGGAATGGTCGCTGCACTCCGATCGCAAACATGCCCAACCCGGAATTGAACCTATGCGGTCAATGGCACCCCTCCCGATTGCTTCTCCCATGTATGCTCCTCCACCTCCCCAATACACCACACCCACCGGAGTACCGGTTCGTCCTGGCACATTCCTGCATACATCCCTGCACCCGGAAAAAGAACATACCCGGGTTGTTTCAAAGGTTAAGCCGGAAGATCCCCAACCTGCCGGCCAACCGAAACAACGGGTACATGGATTGGCGGTTGTCGGCTTCAGCGCCGGTTTGCTTGCGTTGACATGCCTGGCTGTTTCGTTTTACGTCTGCGCCTTCTTCGGTATCCTTGCCATAGCTGCCAGTTTGCGGGCGCTACGGGATATCAGGAGACGCCCCGATCTGTACAAAGGAAAATGGATGGCACTGGCGGGTTTGGTTGCCGGAAGTCTTGCCATTCTTGTCGCCGGTTTGTTAACGGTGAGTTACTTTGCATCCTGACCGCATACGGCCGGAGTCGGATCAGGCGAAAAAACAGCCCCGTATGTGGCATGTCATGCAGCGGAATGCTACCTTTGGCGCGAAAAATCAGTTGAAACACGCCATGCCTCCAATTCCATATTTCCGCGTTTACCGTTACCTGTTGGTCTTGGGATGTGCCATCATGGTATGGCAAGGATGCCGAAACGATGGCAGCTCTCAGGGAACTAATACATCAGCTCCTCCTGAAACTCCGCCCGTACCGAACATTGCATTCAACGTGGTGAAATCATATCCACACGACAAACAGGCTTTCACCGAAGGCTTCCTGTTTCACAAAGGAAAACTGTTTGAGAGCACCGGTGCAACGAAAGGGCTTCCGCAAACACGATCGCTGTTCGGGGAAGTGAACATGGAAACCGGTGTGATTGATACCAAGGTGGAAATTGACAAGAAACGCTATTTCGGCGAAGGGATCACTTTTCTGAACGGCAAGGTATATCAGCTCACCTACCAGAGTGGTGTGGGCTTCGTTTATGAAGACTCCACCTACCGCAAGCTGAGCGAATTCATGATTCCGAGTCCGGAAGGCTGGGGCCTCACCACAGATGGCCACCACCTCGTGATGAGCGACGGCACCGATGTGATCACCTACCTTAATCCCGCAGACTGGAAAGTGGTGCGGCGCCTGAAGGTAACCGAACGTGGATATGCAAAAGATTACTTGAACGAACTGGAATTCGTTAACGGAATGCTTTACGCGAATGTATGGCGCACCAACGAGATCGTAAGGATTGATCCGGCCACAGGAAAGGTGACGGGCAAAATGGACCTCACCCGCCTGGCGGAGGAAACCCGCGAGCAATACAGCGGATGTCAGGAAATGAACGGTATTGCTTATGACACGACAACATCCATGTTGTATGTGACCGGAAAAATGTGGCCGCGCATTTACGCACTCACACTGGAAGAATAATGCAGGTGGCTATTCCAGATCCAGGCTGATCTGGTTTTTCGCACCCCCCGGATTTTTAGGCACAATTTTGCGCGGCACCTCTGTCAAAGGCGCATCCGGTTCTTTGTCTGATTCCGGGGTGGATTTTTCAGGCATTTGTTCGTCGGGAGCTTCATCCAAAATTACCTCTTCAATCTCCTCCTCCTCTTCTTCCTCTTCCTCGGATGCAAGCAGCACAATGTCTTTGATGCGATAGTTTGATAGCATCTTGCCCTTGGCCTTGAACCCTTTCACACCGATGAATTCCACCAGGTCGATCTCTTCCGGGTCACGGTCTTTTCCTTTTTCCTTGTAAAAAGAAATCTGAACAACCGGATGTTTTTTGGTGGTAACCATCTCCAGGCGCGTATCCTTCTCTTCAGGAATAAAAAGTGTTTTGTTGCGGAACCCGGGTTCTACGGTAAAGCGCTTCGCGTAGTAAAGTCCCTTTTCACCGTCAAGATAAATGGCGGTAACAACCTTGGCTGGACGATGTTTTTCAATCAGCACGAGGTCGTCTTCGAAATGTGTACTGAGTTCATTGCCGTATAGCACGAAGTTACCCGATTGGTATACGGCGAAGATTTTATCCTCTCCCCGGAACTGGCCGAGGTAGGTACCCCTGTCTTCGGAATTGAGGCGATGCACCACATCATCAAACCAGATCTTGCGGGCGCCGAGGGTGGAAATCCCCTCCTCCTTTTTCACCACTTTGCGCACGGCGTTTTTGGTGACGATGTTGCCTCCGGCACCACGTCCCTTGATCATGACATCAGCAAAATTCAGGTCCATCTGTGTACGCCTGAGGCTGGGTTTGGGCCGGAGGTGCACGGTAACCACTTCCGCTTCCCCATTGGGATTGGCGGAGAAATACAGGATACGTGAGCCCTCTTTGCCCCGGGCCAGGTCGTATTCCTTGTCGCGGGTGATGCCCGTAACAGCAAATCGTTTCACCATGGCCGCACCCATCTTACCATCCTGGTAAATGATGTTGTACACCGTGCGCTCATCCCCTTTCTTCCATACGCCGGCGTGGATGATGCCTTTGCCCACGAATGTTTTGTCGGTGATGCGCGTGATGATCATTTTTCCGTCTTCACGGAACACGATGATGTCGTCAATGTCGGAGCAATCGCATACGTATTCGGACTCGGTACGTTTGAGTCCGTGCCCGATGAAGCCTTCCACCTTATCCACATACAACTTGGCATTGGCCACGGCCACCTTGGTTGCCTGGATGGTATCAAAGGTTTTGATCTCTGTTTTGCGTTCCCTGCCTTCGCCGTACTTCTTCTTCAGGTTCTTGAAATACTCGATGGCGTAATCAACCAGGTTCTTCAGGTGGTACTTGACCTGCTTGATTTCCTCCTCGAGTTTTTTGATCAGTTCATCGGCCTTGAAGCTGTCGAACTTTGAAATACGTTTGATGCGGATTTCGGTCAGACGGGTCACATCCTCATCGGTGACTTCCCGCACCAGGTCTTTGACGTACGGCTTCAATCCCTTGTGGATCGTCTCCAGAATTTCTTCCCAGGTTTCGCATTCTTCGATCTTGCGGTAGATGCGTTTTTCAATGAAGATCTTTTCCAGCGATGCGAAGTGCCACTGTTCTTCCAGTTCACCTTTGCGGATCTCCAGTTCCATTTTCAGGAGTTCCAGTGTTCTGTCGGTGGATACCTGCAGCATTTCACTCACACCGATAAAGCGTGGCTTATCGGCCTCAATTACGCATGTATTGGGTGAAATGGAAACTTCACAATCAGTGAATGCATACAGGGCATCAATCATCTTATCCGGCGACACACCGGTGGCCAGGTGCACCAGGATCTCCACATGTTCTGCGGTGTTGTCTTCAATCTTTCGAACCTTGATCTTGCCTTTGTCGTTGGCTTTGATGATGGACTCAATCAGGCTGCTTGTGGTGGTGCCGAATGGAATTTCGTAGATGCGAAGTGTTTTGTTATCATCCTTGGCAATGCGGGCGCGCACACGCACTTTGCCTCCGCGTTGTCCGTCATTGTAGTTGGAGAAATCCGCCATCCCACCTGTCGGGAAATCGGGATAGAAGGTGGGCTTTTGTCCGCGCAGCACACGGATGGAAGCATCCACCAGTTCGTTGAAGTTGTGCGGCAGGATGCGCGTGGAGAGTCCCACCGCAATACCTTCCGCTCCCTGCGCAAGCAGCAGCGGAAACTTCACGGGCAGGTACATCGGCTCTTTGGCACGGCCGTCGTAAGAAGCCAGCCACTGGGTGGTTTTGTGATTGAAGACGACTTCCAGTGCAAACTTGGTCAGGCGTGCTTCGATGTAACGTGCGGCAGCCGCACCGTCGCCGGTGAGGATATTCCCCCAGTTTCCCTGGCAGTCGATCAGCAGGTCTTTCTGTCCGATTTGCACCAATGCATCACCAATGGAAGCATCCCCGTGCGGGTGGTACTTCATGGTATGCCCGATAAGGTTGGCCACTTTGTGATAACGTCCGTCTTCCAGTTCGCGCATGGAATGGAGGATGCGGCGCTGCACAGGCTTCAACCCGTCTTCAATGGCAGGCACGGCACGCTCCAGGATCACATAGGATGCATAATCCAGGAACCACTCCTTGTACATGCCGGACAGGTGTACGACCTGTTCGTCAGAACCGGGGGTATTTCCGTTCTCGTCGGATTCGATATGTTCTTCCTCTTCGCTCACCGGATGGGTGCGTTATTTTTTCTTTTTGGCGGTTGCGCCGGTTTTCTTCTTTGCAGGTTTCTTCACTTCTTCATCAGCCACCGCTTCCATGCCTTCTTCATCTTGTTCTTGTTCTTGCTCTTCTTCCTCTTCCTCATCGTCCATCATGTCCTTTTCCACCTTGAGATTTTCGATGATGAACTCCTGTCTTTCGGGCGTATTCTTGCCCATGTAAAATTCCAGCAATGTGCTGATGGGAGATTCTTTGCCCACCACCACGGGTTCCAGCCGGATGTCCTTGCCGATAAAATGTTTGAACTCATCCGGCGATATCTCGCCGAGTCCTTTGAATCGGGTGATCTCCACTTTGCCTTTCAGCTTGCGGATGGCCTTTTGCTTTTCCCCTTCGGAATAGCAGTAGATGGTTTCTTTCTTGTCGCGCACCCTGAAAAGCGGTGTTTGCAGGATATACAGGTGACCGTTTTTCACCAGGTCGGGGAAGAACTGGAGGAAGAAAGTGATCAACAGCAACCGGATGTGCATGCCGTCCACATCGGCATCGGTAGCAATCACGATGTTGTTGTACCGGAGGCTCTCCAGGCTTTCTTCAATGTCGAGCGCTGCCTGGATGAGGTTGAACTCTTCGTTCTCGTATACGATCTTCTTGGTGAGTCCGTATGAATTCAGCGGTTTACCCCGCAGGCTGAAAACGGCCTGGGTGTTTACATCTCTTGACTTGGTAATGGAGCCACTGGCCGAATCCCCTTCGGTAATGAAGAGGGTGGTTTCCAGGTTGCGTTCGTGTTTATCGGCGAAATGCACACGGCAATCACGCAGTTTCTTGTTGTGCAGACTGGCCTTCTTGGCCCGGTCGCGCGCCAGCTTGCGGATGCCGGAAAGCTCCTTGCGTTCTTTTTCCGACTGCAGGATCTTACGCTGCAGGGCTTCGGCGGCCTCCGGGTTCTTGTGAAGATAATTATCGAGTTCGGTGGTGAGGAAATCCTGCACGAAGGCCAGGATGGATTTCCCGCCGGGTTCAATCTCCTGGGAGCCGAGTTTGGTTTTTGTTTGCGATTCGAAAACGGGTTCCACGACCTTGATGGCGACGGCTGCGATGATGGAACTGCGGATGTCGACCGCATCGTAGTCTTTCTTATAGAACTCACGGATGGTCTTCACCACGGCCTGACGAAAGGCGGCCTGGTGGGTACCGCCCTGGGTGGTGTGCTGGCCGTTAACGAAAGAGTAGTATTCCTCACCGTAGGACGAACCGTGCGTCATGGCCACTTCAATGTCTTCGCCGCGCAGGTGGATGATCGGGTACAGGATGTTGCCGTCTATGCGGGAATTCAACAAATCAAGCAACCCGTCTTTGGAATGAAACCGTTGTCCGTTGTACCGGATGGTGAGTCCGGGGTTCAGGTACACGTAGTTCCACAGCATGTTTTCCACATAATCATTGCGGAACCTGTAGTTGCTGAAGATGGTGCGGTCGGGAAGAAAGGAGATGCTCGTTCCTTCCTTGTCGTCCGACTTGGTAAGCTTATGATCCTGGGTAACGTCTCCGTGTTTGAACTCGATGGATTTGCATTTGCCTTCCCTGACAGATGCCACGTGGAAGTAATCAGACAGTGCATTGACGGCCTTGGTACCCACACCGTTCAACCCGACGGATTTCTTAAATGCTTTGGTATCGTACTTGGCCCCTGTGTTGATGCGGGATACGCAATCCAACACTTTCCCGAGCGGAATGCCCCGGCCATAATCACGTACCGTCACCTTCCCCTCATCGATGCTCACGTCGATGTATTTACCGTGGCCCATCACATACTCATCGATGCTGTTGTCGATGACTTCTTTCAGGAGCACGTAGATTCCATCGTCCTGTGAAGAACCGTCACCCAGCTTCCCGATGTACATACCGGGCCTGAACCGGATGTGTTCTTTCCAGTCGAGGGTGCGTATATTGTCTTCGGTATATTTAACTTCTTCGGACATGCGGATTTTCAGGGTGGATTGCGAAGATAACCAATTCCAAAATGCCGCAAATCCTTGCGTGGCGGTAGTTTTCAACAAAAGACACGGACTTTGTTGAAAAAAAATAGCCCGTATGTGCTCCGGAGATTTCAGCGGGGTTCAGTGATGGCTGCACCCGGGCATCAGAAAAATCACGCGAATAACTGGGAGGAAGCCACTTACGACGACTTATCCTCCAGGAGAGGCACAAACCGGAACTCTCCGAAAGTCTCCCGCACAATGTCACCGCCTTCGTCTTTTTTCACGACCGTCATAACCTGCACACCCCCTTCTCCCACAGGGATCACCAGGCATCCGCCCGGTTTAAGCTGCTCAATCAGGGCCGGCGGAATGAATGGGGCACCGGCGGTAACCAGGACTTTATCAAAAGGCGCAAAAGCGGGAAGCCCGGCATATCCATCACCATAGAACAGACGCGGGCGGTAGTTCATCACTTCCAGTAACTTCTTGGTTTTACCGTACAACTCCCTTTGCCTTTCGATGCTGAAAACCTTCACCCCCATCTCCAACAGCACACAGGTTTGATACCCGCTTCCGGTACCCACTTCCAACACCTTCTCCCCTTTTTTCAATTCCAGGAGGGATGTTTGAAAAGCCACCGTATAAGGTTGTGAAATCGTTTGGCCCGCACCGATGGGAAAGGCTTTGTCGTCATAAGCAAATTGCAGAAAAGCCGACTCCATGAACCAGTGCCTGGGCACCCGTTCCATGGCGGCCAGCACGGCCTCGTCGTGTATACCCTTCTCCCTTAGAACAGCCATGAGCCGCTTGCGAAGGCCCTTATGGCGATACGTATCTTCCAGCTTAATCATCAGGGTTGCGAAGGTAGGGGTTTTAGTTTTTGGTTTTTCGTTGTTGGTTAATAGTTTTTCGTTGTTGGTTAATAGTTGTTGGTTATTGGTTATTGGTTATTGGTTATTGGTTATTGGTTGTTGGTTATTGGTTATTGGTTGTTGGTTATTTGGGGGTCTGATGAGAAATGGTTCGCCCGGCAGATTCTATGCTTATAGCGAAACAGATTGCTATGTTAGCCGCCAATACTTGCTCCTGGATGGGATATGGGGCATCATATTCAGGAACAAACGTCCAAACATCCCAGCCCCACAAAACCTACCCATCAAAGTTCAACTCAACGCCTCCAGTAACCAATAACTAAAAACCAACAACCAAACATATTTTCATACTTTTGCCCATCCCAGCACCATTTTTGTTTGTCCAAAACCATATGCAATGAACAAATCCAGCAAAGCATTTTTAGAGAACTACCTGAACAACGCATCGCCCACCGGCTTTGAATCCGAACTTCCGGGCAGCACGAAAAGCGGACAACAAATCTGGCTCGATTATATCAAGCCGTTCGTTGACACGTATCAGACAGATGTATATGGTACAGCCGTGGGAGTGATCAATCCCAAAGCCCCATACAAGGTAGTGATCGAAGCACATGCCGATGAAATTGCATGGTTTGTGAACTACATTTCCGACGACGGGTACATTTTTGTAATTCGTAACGGAGGATCGGATCATCAGATCGCTCCTTCCATGCGGGTGAACATCCACACCAAAAAAGGCATTGTGAAAGGCGTGTTCGGATGGCCAGCCATCCACGTACGCCAGAAGGACAAGGAAGAACCACCGTCGCTGAAAAACATCTTCATCGATTGCGGGTGCAGTTCCAAAGCCGAAGTTGAAAAGCTGGGCATCCATGTGGGCACCGTCATTACTTTCGAGAACGGCCTCATGGAACTGGGAAAAAACTTTTACACCGGTAGGGCACTCGACAACCGCATCGGCGGTTTCATGATCGCAGAAGTAGCCCGCATGATTCACGCCAACAAGAAAAAACTTCCGTTCTGTTTGTACGTGGTGAATTCCGTTCAGGAAGAGATCGGACTGCGCGGTGCGGAGATGATCAGCCGCCGCCTTAAACCCAATGTAGCCATCGTTACGGATGTTACCCACGACACCCAATCACCACCCTATAAAAAGAAAGAAGAAGGGGATATCTCCTGTGGCAAAGGACCGTCACTCACGGTAGGTCCGGCCGTACACAACAAGCTCCTCAACATGATCATTGATGTTGCGGAAAAGAAAAAGATCCCGTTCCAGCGTGCGGCAGCCTCACGGAGCACCGGCACAGACACCGATTCCTTTGCTTATTCAGCAGAAGGTGTTCCGTCGGCACTGATTTCCCTTCCACTGAAGTACATGCACACCACGGTGGAAACAGTACACAAAGACGACATCGACCACGTGATCCGGTTGATGTACGAAACACTGATCCAACTCAAAGCAGGCCATGATTTCCGTTATATCAAATAAAGGCTGGCGAACCACGTGCGTATTTCTCATCTGTAGTTTGATGAGCCGTGCACAAACGCCGGCTTACGAACAAAATCAAACCCTCTCGTATGATGAGGTCATCACCGCCTACCAGAAACTGGCGGAAAACAACCCGATGGCCTTCCTCTTCACCTACGGCACCACCGATGCAGGCAAACCCCTGCACATGTTGCTGATTTCAAAGGACGGGGATGTGGATCCTGTTTCACTCCGCAAACGCGACAAACGCATCATCCTTATCAACAATGGCATCCACCCGGGTGAACCCTGTGGCGTGGATGCCAGTCTGCAATTCGCCACCGACCTGCTCGCAAGAAAGCTGCCCCAGCTCTACCTTGACAACACGGTGATCTGCATCATCCCTGCCTATAACATCGGCGGCATGATGAACCGGAACAGCGTAACGCGTGTCAATCAGAACGGACCGGAAACGTACGGCTTCCGCGGCAATGCAAAAGACCTCGACCTGAACCGCGACTTCATCAAATGCGACAGCCGCAATGCCCGTGCCTTCGCCGAGATCTACCATACCTGGCGGCCGGATATCTTCATCGATACACATACCTCCGACGGTGCCGATTACAGCTACAGCATGACCCTCATCGCGACCCAACCCAACAAAATCAATCCGCTGATAGGGCAATACATGAAAGACAACATGCTGCCCGCACTGTACAAAGGCATGGCGGATGACGGGTATGAAATGACACCTTACGTGGACATGAAAGGGGACACGCCTGACAACGGACTGGTGGCTTTCCTGGAAACACCGCGCTATTCAACCGGGTATACGGCCCTGTTCCACACCATCGGCTTCATCACGGAGGCGCATATGCTGAAACCTTATCCTGTCCGCGTAAAGGCAACCTATCACTTCCTTACTAACGTTTTGAAGTATAGCTATGAGAATTGTGAATACCTGGGCAAAATCAGGGGCATTGCCTTGCAGGACGGAAGAACACAAAAAGATTTCGGCCTGCGCTGGGAACTGGATACAACCCAAACCGAAACCATTACTTTCAAGGGATATACCGCCGCCTACAAACCCAGTGAAGTAACAGGGAAGGACAGGCTCTATTATGACCGCAACCAACCTTACGAAAAACAGATTCCATATTACAACAAATACAAGGTCACCGCAAAGGTCACAGCACCGGTAGCCTACATCATTCCCCAGGCATGGCGGGAAGTGATCGAGCTTTTGAAAATGAATAAGATCATGATGCACCGGGTCACCAAAGACACGGTCATGCAGCTGAGCGCATATCACATCGATGGGTACGAGACGGTCCATCACCCCTATGAAGGGCACTACCTGCATTATGACATCAAGGTGAGCAAGGACGCACAACCCATACAGCTTCGCAAAGACGACATGGTCGTATATGTGAACCAAACCAAGAACCGCTTCATCGTGGAAACCCTTGAACCGAATGCCCCGGACAGCTACTTTGCCTGGAACTTTTTTGACAATGTATTGATGCAGAAGGAATGGTTTTCTCCTTATCTGTTCGAAGATGAAGCGGCAGAAATGCTGAAGAACGACCCCGCCCTGAAACAACAGTTCGACCTGAAAAAGATCGAAGACGATTCATTTGCGGAGAACCCGCGGGAGCAATTGTACTGGGTGTACGCCCACTCCGTTCATTACGAAAAAGAACACAACCGCTACCCGGTTTTTCGGTTAGACAGGGATGTTCCCATGCCCGTCAAACTGGATTGATTGCCGCATGCCTGGCACATGGCCACATATCAAAACAGGCACTTTCATCGCATGGTTGACGACATGTGTGTGCATTGCGAACGGTTGTAGAAAGACTGACCCGGATCCTGATGCGCTGCCCAACAACACCATCCAGACCATCTTCACCGACGAGTTCGACCCATCCAATAACACCATTCTGAACCATTGGCAATACACCCGGTTGCCCTTCGACAGCACTTATCAGCAACCCAACCAACTGATTCCCGAAGGGCATTTCGGTTCATGGTCGTTCTACATAGGGCACCTGGACACAGCGGCCTACGAAGGCATGCACACCCGTTTCCCGGCTACATTCAACCGCACAGACAGCCTGACACCGGGCACGTATAAAGTGATCACGTGGCTGCAATGTCAGCATTTCGCACAATGCCGCATCCGCCTGAAACTGAGCAACGGTATTGACTCCTCCTACAAAGACACCGTTGTGACCAATGCGGCCTGGGAAAGCCACAGCCTTGTACACAGCCTGAGCTCTTCCGCGAAGATCAGCGCCTTCATCGAACTCACCCCGGTTGATACCGCTTCGAACAGTCGCATCCTGGTCGACTACGTTCAGCTACAGCGCATCGAATGATCGCCCGGGATTTTGCTCCGCAAGACGTATTGCTCATGCTCCGGAACCGGGCGGAAAGCGAACACCGGAACGAGATCACCTGGCCCAACCTGGTCGTACATACATCCACAAAAGGATTTCAAAAAGAACTGACAGAAACATCCCTGTCCATTTTCTGTAATATCACCGGAAATGCACAGGCTTACCTCGGAAAAAGAATGTACCGCATCTGCGATGCGTCATTGCTGGTGGTTAACCCCTATAATCATATGGATTACAGATTGGGTACCGAGGAAACCGCGGAGGTATGCAACGTACATTTCAACCACGCATTCATTTCGCAATGTGTACCGGCCCTGATATGCAGCGATCAAACATTGCTGGAAGATCCTGAATTCACGGTACCGGTGCCGGACTTCAAACAGGAATTACATTTTCAATCTGATACGTGGAAGGCAATGAAATCACTCCTGATGAAAGAGCCGGACAACCCCTACGGCTGGATGCAAACACTGGCATATCTGCTTACTTTGCATCGGGACACGGCCCGGGCCATCCGGCGAATTCCTGCAGAAAGCAGAGCAATACGCAATGAACTGTACGACCGGATATCCAAAGCAAGGGATTACATTTATGGTCATTACCACGCCGCTTTATCGCTTGACGTTCTATGCCGGATAGCAGGAATGTCAAAATTTCATTTTTTGCGGGTATTCAGGGAATGTTGCGGCATGACACCCTATGCTTTTATCCGTTGGATCCGGCTTTACAAAGCACGTGAATTGCTGAAAACATCGCGACTAACCATCGAAGAAATCGCCTGGCAAGTGGGGTTCTCGGAAGGCACTTCCATGCAAACCGCCTTCAAGGCGGCATTCGGTATCACACCCGGTCATTTCCGCAAGCATCCGTTTTAGCAATTTTGAAAAGGAATCCGGCATGACTTCCGGTGCACTTTTGTACCAAAAACCATGACCACTTCTGTATTCATGATTGTCATCGCCTCCATCAATGAAGGCGAAGAAAAAGCACTGAACACATACCTTCAAGGCCTGATAAAACTTTACGACAATGTATCGGCACGGGTGATGCACAATTATCACATCACCTCCCGAATGGTGGGTGAAAATCCCGTAGACATGGTCTCTGTCATTGCATTCCCCAACCGAGAGGCCATCGCAGAAGTTTACGACAGCGAGGAATACCAGGTACTTATTCGGTTTCGTGACCAGGCCTTTCGGAGACTGGAGGTATTGCTGTCAGCCTAATTCTTCCAGATAATGATAGGGCTTGTATGGAACCGGAAGAAAGATGAACTTTGCATAACCTCCATTGATTTCTTATGCAGTCATCCAACGCCAAACGAAACCGCCTGAGCCGTTTCTCAACCGCGATCAGCGCTGTGCTATATGGCATTCTCGCACTGGAATTCTACAACCGCAATCACATTCCCATGGCCGCATTAATGGCCTTTGCTGCCATGTGCAATGTGGTGGTGATGCGCATACAAGTAAACTTGCCATTGCTGTCGGGTATTATCTCCAATACCATGAATTCCCTTGCTGCAGCCGGCATGGCCTATCACCTCTACCAAGAAGGCGGACGGTATCCGTTGTGGATCGCCATCACCCTGGCCTACCTGACGGCAACCGTTGTATTTGTTCGCAAGAAAAACAAGGCGGTCTCCTGAACACCGGACGACATCGTTGTGTTTCATAAAAAAAACCGCCAATTTTGAATCCGCCGGTTCAAATACGCTCTTATGAAAGCCAACACATCAGATACTTACTTCGAAGGCCGGGTCTTCACCGGAAAAGACCTGAGTGAACAGCCACTGGCAAGCGGTGAATATGAAAACTGCCGTTTCACGGGAGGCAACCTGAGCGAGTCCGACCTATCCGGCATAACCTTTACTTCCTGCCGGTTCGAAGGGTGCGACCTGAGCATGGCAAAATTGAGGAACACCGCCATCCGGGAAACAACTTTTGTTGAGTGCAAGCTGCTGGGATTGCACTTCGAAGATTGCAATCCGTTTTTGTTCGGCGCCAACTTCACATCCTGCGACCTGAGCATGGCTTCCTTTTTTCGTTGCAAACTCAAGGGTGCATCCCTGATCAACTGCAGGCTTCACGAGGTCGACTTCACCGAGGCTGACCTCCAGACCGTCATATTCAAAGGCAGTGATTTGTCAGGCGCCACTTTTGACACGACCAATCTTTCCGGCGCCGACTTTAGCGACGCCATAGGCTATATCATAGATCCAGTTAAAAACAAAATTGCCAAAGCCAGATTTTCATCCGACGGCCTGGCCGGATTGCTGACAGGGTTTAAGATTGTGGTGGAAGGGTGAGGTATAATTAGAAATTAGGAATTAGGAATTAGGAATTTAGGTCACTGCGATGCATCCCAACGAATACTGCGGAGGAAAGTTCTCAGCTCCTCCACGTTGGTCGTCTTCATGGCAAGGTCTGTTACTTCCCGGTCAGTGCCAACCGTTACCGGTTGCACACCCCATTGTACCCGATGATCAGGCAGGATACTGTAAACCACTACAACAGCGGATTTGCCTTTGGGGATGCCGGAAAACTTCACCTGCGTATGGGAGTTATCGAAATAGTAACCTGGCATTACCCCTTTCAGATCGGCGAATACAATTCTTGCCACCACCTTGTCGGATTTATCCAGGTTAACCAACAGATCAACCGGATCAGGCTCATCTACGAACCTGTCGCAGTTAATAAAATCCAGCCGGGTGCTTTTCAAAACGTAGCAGTCATTGACTGATTCCATCACTTCTGATTCGAACCCACCCTGATCTTTGCCGGCTCCTTCAGCAACCAATACCTGATCGGCAAATTCATCCCTCACAAGATCACCCGTTCTTTGAAAACCTACCGGTAACTTTCCCTGTGCCTTCCAATTCTCTAATCCGTGTTTCTTTTCTCCATAAAAGACCTGCATTCTTCCATCCAACCGATCCGCGGGAATTTTAAGGGTGATGGAACGTGCCAGTTCCAATCTGCGATCGCCACACCATGCTTCCATATGCACCATACCTGCGGTTTCCAGAATCGCACGATCGGCATGCGTGGTCATCCCGCCCATCACAATCTGCTCAGGTGTATAAAACTCCCATAGCTTCAGGGTCACCAGGTCGCATACTGAATCTTCATCCAGCCTGAAAGCATGCTCGCGGAAAATCACGTGAGTTCCGTTCCTGCCGATCACAAGGGCCGATTGATTCGGGTCCAGCGTAAAGACTTGTGCATCATCCTGCGGCAAGCTGTCGGTGACACCGGTATACAGGAAGAGGTCATCTGATTTGGTCAGCACCAGCTGGCTGATGCCGCTGCTGGCGGTAGCAAACTGACGGTAAGATGCATTGGATGCGGATGCCGGATTGTTGCTGCAGGAGAATGGCACGGTGGTTACCATCACCTGGTTGGGGGTAAGCTGCATCACATCATCGCAGTATTCTACGAGCATGGTGGATCGTGCCCGCGCCAGGGAAGCTTGCTGTTGTAAGGACAGCTGGCGTTTTTCTTTTTTCAGCAAGAGGTCGAATACGACCTCCTCCCCATTGGTAAGTTGCCTGAAGGCGGATGTGACCTGACGTTGGACATCGGCATTCGGGCGGGCATCACGAAGGTGATAGTTGAGCTGCTCCTGCGCATACAGCATACTTGGCAAAAGCAACAAAAGGAGGTAGCGTATCATAGGAAGGCTTTTATGCATAACGGAGAAAAAAGGAAAAGACACAGGGGTGTAAAAGTCGCAAGTTGGTAGGAGAAACAATGACTTTGACAACAGAAGGTTTGTGGTTTGTTTAAGCCCGGCAGAAATGACCTGACATACATTTGCCAAGTACAGACTCACGACTGATACCCAACCAATCACCACCATTCTTCGCCTGGGAAAGTTCATACATAAGATTCTCTCCTTCCATATGAATAAACGCCTTAACTTGAACCCGGGCGGGTACATTGGTGTACCGCATCGCGAGCGTCGCAATTTTTATGCTGCATGCATTTCAACTCCTCCATTGTTTATGTATGTGACAAACCAGAAACTACAAACTGCAAACCACAGACTATCTCGGCATGACAACATCACCCGCACACCTTCACGTTCGCGAACTCACAGAAACCGACCTCCCTCTGTTGCTTGATTACTGGTTTAAGAATGACGATGCCTTCCTTGAAGGCATGGGCGTTGATCTGGCGAAGATGCCCACCCGGGAAGAATTCTCGAACATGTTGCAGTCTCAGTTGCAACTGCCGGTAGAGGTACGCCGATCATTTGCCCTGATCTGGGAAGCAGACGGACAACCGGTGGGGCATTCCAACACCAACCCCACCCGCTTTGGCGAAGATGCCTATATGCACCTTCATCTGTGGAAGAGCAACATCCGCAGACAAGGTCTTGGGGCAGAACTGGTACGTCTTTCTCTGTCGCATTATTTCAAAAAGCTGAACCTCAAAACCCTGTACAGTGAACCCTATGCACTGAACCCGGCGCCACACTGCGTGCTGGAGAAAGTGGGGTTTCGATTTGTGAAGGAATACGTGACTACACCCGGTTTCATCAACTTCGAACAACCGGTAAAAAGATGGGAATTGACACGGAAAGCGTGGAGCGAGCTGAACGCTTGAATCACTCCAATACAAATTTCCTGGTAGCTACTTCCTGCCCGGCGATCATCCTGGCAAAATAAATCCCCTGCCCGAATTCGGAGAGATCAAAGGAATACTGAACGGTGGGCTGCAGGTTGGTGCGGCTGAGCACAACCTGTCCTACGCTGTTCACCAGCTCAAAAGTGATGTTGTTGGGCATGTTCCTCTCCACGTAAATGTTCAGCATGTTCCGGGTTGGGTTGGGGAAAAGTCCCCACTTTAGCCGGCCGGTTGGTTCGGTAACCGAGGACGTACCTGTGTAGGTGATCACCGTTTCGTTGATGCTGTTGTGGCCGCTACCCGGACCTGTATTTCCGGTCTGAACGGTTCCATAGTAGGTTGGCCCGATGAGGTAGGGATATTCAGCCACCAGGTCGCTGTCGAGTGTCACGAAGTAACAATACATGCCGTCCGGATACTCGGGCGTCACGCAGTATCTGCCGTTATGTTCATCCAGGTCGCCGCTGCCGTCTATGTATTCAAAATCCTGAACGTAATACCCGAGCGGATAGGTGGTGGAAACATCCGGTCCGGTTGAGGAGGCTGTGCTGCCATCAGGCAAGGTGTTTCGCTTGGTGATATTCCGCTTGGCATAGCTGCTCTGCATTCGCTTGATGCCGCCTGTACCATTGGCATTGGCATAGGCAAAAGCACCATATACAGGAAATCCGTCGAAAGCGTATCCGATGATCGGTGAATGTTCGGTTGTCAGGCTATCGTCATACAGACATGTAGGATTCAGGTGGTGATGGTATTCACCGTTTCCCGCGGGGTGCCCGAGGCAATCATCAAACGACGGTCCTTCCACGATGATCGCGTTCTGGTACCACACATTCTGATTTTTATAACTCATGGCGTCTTTCGGATTGAAGATCGACACGCCATTGCTGAACACACCGATATGTCCCAATCCGGTTTGAATGGGCGTGCCCGTGTTCTTGGCCGGATGTCGGGTGATTTTGAAAACGAAATTCTGGTTGGCCGGTGTATTGGGGTTTCCGGCCCACGGTCCTATGTCATATCCCGGGATGCATGTGGCGCTCACATATACATTGTTGTCGGAATACTGCACCTGTTGGATGTTAGACGGAATGCCGTTGTAACCTGTGGCATTGGTGGTGTTAATGATCCATGAATAAACCTCGGGCCCGATCTGGGCGGATGCGAAGCAGCATTGAATACCCAACAGGGTTAAGAGTAGAAAACGTTTTTGCATGGATACAGATTTACATGGGTTTCTTTAAACGCCGGCCATCACCGTGAAGTTACCCCGGTCCGAAGCGGGAAGTATATCCTAAGGCGAGTGAACGGATATTCGGTCAATGTAATGGATTTATCGGTAGTCATGCACGAATAATAAGAATTCTTTCAGCTAAAGCAATCTGCAACCCGGCCATTCATGCATGTTTTGTCAAAGGCTCTACCTTTGTAGCATGCATCCATTACACTTAAAGCCAAGGCACATGCGCATCCGTTACCCCCTTCTCCTGCTGGTTGTATTGACCATGACCCACACCCGAAGCTCTGCACAAGGGTTTCCATCAAATCCTTTCAACTGGCAGCTTCCGCTCGGAGGCAGCATGAGCAACACCCACTCTTTTGGTTTCAACAACATAGCCAGCACCGGATCCTATACAAAAAATGATCAGGGCTGGAGTGTGTTGGACATAGATGGCGATGGAAAATTAGACCTTGTGGTACATTGCGAAGGAGACAGTTCGCACCGCAACACGTTCGGCGTAAACGATGGCAACCAATACTGGAAGGTGTATAAGGGCAATGGCTCCGGCTTCTCTCAAAATGAGGTTCATTGGTCACTACCGAATGGCGGCGATTTAAACAACGGTTATTTGTACGGGTTCTACACAACAGCACATGTCGGGTCCTATCAAGCGGGAGATCAGGCATGGTCGCTAACGGACATGAACGCGGATGGCAAACCCGACCTGGTCGTGAACTCGGAAGGAAACGGCACATACCGCGATGTGTTTGGCCTGGGCACCAGTCCGTACTGGAAAGTATATTACAACAACGGCTCCGGGTTTTCTCAAACACCAAAAAACTGGAGCGTTCCCGATGGGGGGCATACCACAAGCACCCATCAATTCGGCTTCAATAACATCGCAGATGCCGGTTCTTATGAAGCCAATGACCAGGGATGGCTGGTTACAGACATAACAGGAGACGGAATACCCGACCTAATCGTGCACTCCCAGGGTGACGGTTCATACCGGGATGGATTCGACGTGGGAACCAACCCTTACTGGAAAGTATACCAGGGCGGCACTTCGGGTTTCGCCGCATCTCCACTCACCTGGAAGGTGCCTGCAGGCGGTCACACTTCATCAACCCACGCATATGGGTTTAACAACCTCAGCTATACCGGAGGTTACAATACAGGCGACCACAGTTGGGCCGTCATGGATATGGATGGCGACAAGAAACCTGACCTGGTTATTTATGCTGAAGGCACCGGAAGTTACCGAGATGCCTACGATGTAGGAAACAACTCCTATTGGAAAGTATACACCAACAGTGGTTATGGATTTACCGGAAGTTTCTCAAAATGGAATGTTCCTGACGGAGGATACCTGTACAACGGCCACAATTACGGCTTCAGCTACATCAGCTATTCAGGTAGCTACAGTGCCGGCAACCAGGGGTGGTCCACAATGGATATGACCGGAGATGGTCTTCCCGACCTTGTGATACATTCCCAGGGAGATGGCACCTACCGGGATGCCTTCAGCGTAGGAAACAATCCGTATTGGAAAGTTTACCAGGGAAATGAAAATGGATTTTCCGCATCTGACATTCACTGGAGCATGCCGGATGGCGGCCATGTTTCAAGTACACATACATTCGGATTCAACAACATCGGAGATGCTGGAAGTTATGATGCGGGTGACCAGGGATGGGCTTTGTTAGATATGAACGGAGACGGAAAGACCGACCTTGTGGTTCACAGCGAAGGGAATGGTTCCACCAGGGACGTGTATGGCGTTGATGTAAATCCTTATTGGAAAGTATACCTCAACACCATGACAAATGGCCTGAATGACGAACCTGAAGTTGAATGGATGAAGGTGTATCCGAACCCTACTTCCGGAGCCATCATTCTCAAACAAAATCTCTACACCAGACCCGTGCCCTTCACCCTACTCGACCACCTGGGAAGAACCATTTCATCCGGGCAAACCACAGGTATTGAAACACGCATCAACATCGCGGGCTTCCCCTCTGGCATTTACATGATCCGGATCAATAATGGTGAACAGACATTGAAGGTGGCGAAACAAGATTAGGAATTGTACTTTTGAGGCCAAAACCTACCCGGTTGTCGGCCACTCATTATACGATCACCGATGCCTCCGACACGGATGTGAATGATATCGTTTCCATTGCGGATCAGCAATTGGGACAAGGGTACCTGACACCCGAACTCACCCTTACCTTCCTGCAACCACCCAACAGGTGCAGGATCATCTACAATCAGGATAAGCAGACAATTGCTTTTTGCATCATCCTGCTCCTGAAAGCCTCCGAAATTTCCACCCGTCTTGGCCTGACCACGCATCCGTTGCTTCCCGCAGAAGGCATGGTCGGGGTTATAAAAACCATCGCGGTGGCCGGGCCGCATCAGGGAAAAGGTATCGGCCGCGTGCTTGTGCAGGATGCAGTGCAATTCCTGGCAGGCATGCGCGTGAAAGTGTTTCTTTGTCCGACCTGGAAACATAATGAAACAGTTGGCCTGGGAAATATTCTCGAGCAATCAGGATTTCACACATTGGAAGTGATTCATCGCTACTGGGAAAAAGACAGCCTGGAAAGAAAATACACGTGTCCTGCGTGCGGTGCTCCGCCATGCACCTGCACAGCCGTGATATACGCGCGCCTCCCCTAGCCCCCGTATAATCCGTCACAGGTCTCCTACATTTGCTACCTTTGAAGGATGAAGAAATGGATGATGGTTTTCTTCCTCCTGCCGTTGCTGGCAGGGAAGCCCGGTAATTTCGAGATTGCCTTGCTGAAGTATGGCGGCGGGGGCGACTGGTATGCCAACCCCACATCCCTCCCGAACCTGATTCAATTCTGCAACCGCAACCTGGGTACCGCCATGAAGGAAGAAAATACCGTGGTGGAAGTTGGCAGCCCGGAGATATTCAACTACCCGTTCATCCATATGACAGGCCACGGCAACGTGGTGTTCACTCCCGCAGAAGCCGAGAACCTCAGGAACTACCTCACGGGAGGTGGCTTCCTGCACATCGATGACAACTACGGAATGGATAAGTTCATCCGACCGGAAATGAAAAAGGTTTTCCCTGACCTGGATTTCATTGAACTTCCGTCAAGCCACCCTGTCTTCCATCAGAAATATGCGTTCCCACGGGGATTACCTAAAATCCACGAACACGATGACAAACCCGCCCAAGCCTTCGGGCTGTTTTACCAGGGCAGACTTGTATGCCTGTATTCATACGAGTGTGACCTGGGAGATGGTTGGGAAGACCCGGAAGTTCACAATGACCCGGAAGAGAAAAGACAAGAGGCACTGAAAATGGGCGCCAACCTGGTTCAGTTTGTCCTGATGGGCAACGACGACCAGTAGGGATTTATTCCGCAGCGATCAGACGGTTCAGCTTTTCGCTTTCAATCACCCTTTCCGTTACCTGAAACACTTCCTGTTTGATGCTTCTGAAGGCTTTCACAAAAGCCGACAGCTCATCTTCCAGTTTCGCATGTTCTTCACGGAATGTTTGTTCATCATGCGTATAAGCATTCTCCATCAGCAGCGTCAGATGCCCCATATGCTTGGCAACGGTTTGCGATAAACGCCCCCGTTCTTTATCCACTTCCGATACCTTTGCGGCAAGTTGTTGCACTTTGCTCACATTGTCTTCATGGGTCAGCCAGATGAAGTATTTACTGATCAGGCTGTGCAGAAACCTGATCTCATCTTTGTAAAAATCAAGGTTCGATTGCCAGCGTTCGGTAAGCACGGCCAGCGATTCAAAACCGGCAGTGTTCATGTAGTCGCTTTTGGGGCGTAAGGCAAAATTTTCCATTTTCTTATTTTTTATCCAATAAACTTTTTTAATTCAGCTATGCGGGCATGGAATCCCACACCCGCATAACCGAATCAATCATTGAACTTCCACGTTTTTCTTGGATGGAAGTTCTTTCTCACGTTTGTTCACCACCAACCTGAGCACGCCGTCTTCATACTTGGCAGACAGCTTATCCTGCTCTACGTTCTCCGGCAATGTGAACCGCTTGGTGAAGGATTGGGAAGAAAACTCTTTGCGTGTATAATTCTTCTTCTTTTCCTCCGATTCGTTTTCAACTTTTCCGGTAATGGTCAGCACACCGTTTTCAACTGTTACCTGAATATCATCTTTTTTGAAGCCCGGTGCGGCGACTTCAATCTCGTAGTTCCCTTCATTATCCACCACATTTACCGCAGGAGACAGGTCGGTATTTGCAAACCGGTTCCTGATCCATTCGTCATCGAAGAAATCCGTGAGATTTGGCCAGTTGGAAAAATTCCTCCTAATGAGTGTCATGGCATTTTGCATTTGAGGGTTTAACAATGTTGATTAAAAATTTATTTAAAGGTACAGTGCCATGCTGCGTATGCGCATGACCTGCATCAAGTTGAAACATGACAGATGTCAGGATAACGGGAGACCACTTTCCGGTGGATGAAATTCACAGGAAGAGAGCATGACCGAATTTGATATTTTTATGATCTTGTGCATGCATTTCTGCAATCAAACATCCGGCATACGTGAACATAGAAATCCCCATTACAGCATCACCCAGGGTGGTGATCATCGGAGGAGGCTTCGGTGGCATACATCTGGCGCGCAAACTTCGCAACAAGGGCTTCCAGGTGGTTCTGGTTGATAAGCAGAACTTCCATACTTTTCAGCCTCTGTTATACCAGGTGGCAACCGCAGCCCTCGACCCCGCCTCCATCAGTTTCCCCATACGCAAGATTTTCCACGGCTATGATGATTACTACTTTCGCATGGCCGATGTACGCGAGATCAAGGCCGACGAAAAAATGGTGTACACAGACATTGGTGAAATCCAATACGACTACCTTGTCATCGCCACCGGCTCACAAACCAACTATTTCGGGATGGAAGGATTGATCATCAGTTCCATGCCGATGAAGAGTGTTGCGGAAGCCATTGACCTGCGCAGCTTGATCCTGCAGAATTTCGAGAAAGCGCTCAGCATACAGAACGAGCGAAAAAAAGACAGCCTGATGACTTTCGCCATTGCAGGCGCAGGGCCAACCGGCGTGGAGTTGGCCGGAGCCATCGGCGAACTGAAAAAGAACATCCTGCCAAGGGATTACCCCGAATTGGACTTTTCCCGCATGCGGATCCTGCTCATCCAAAGCGGCAACCGCGTACTCCCCGCACTCTCCGAAAAGTCATCCGTACGTGCCAAAAGATTCCTGGAGAAACTGGGCGTTGAAGTGGTACTCAACACCCGTGTACTGGACTACTTCGGCGACTACATCCAAACCAACCAGAAAGATTACACGGCACGCACCCTCATCTGGACCACCGGAGTTAAGGGTTGCCCGGTAGACGGACTTCCGGCTGACAGCATTGAGAAACGCAACCGGCGTATATTGGTGGATGTATACAACCGCGTGGAAGGCTCCGAGCATGTTTTTGCTATCGGCGACTGCGCCGCCATGATCAGTGATGCATTCCCAAACGGCCATCCTCAGGTAGCACCCGCCGCGATCCAGCAAGGTGTTCTGCTGGCTGAAAACCTGGAAAGGCTTCTGAAAAACAAACCCCTCAAACCATTCCGATACCGCGACAAAGGATCAATGGCCACCATCGGAAAGAACAAGGCCGTGGTGGAAGTGGGCCGATTGAAGACCGGCGGTTTCCTGGCGTGGTTCGTGTGGATGTTTATTCACCTCATGAGCCTGGTTGGTTTCAGAAACAAGCTGATTGTATTTCTGGATTGGACCAGAAGTTATTTCAACAATGATAAAGGCGTGCGGGTCATCTTTCAGCAATTCGACCTGATGGAGGAAAAGAAACGGCGAAAAAAGGAAATGCTGAAAGAGGAATAAAAACGGGCTCTCCCGGACACTCATCCGCCAATTTCGGTTGTTACGCGAACAATCTGGCCACCCGAATGTTCTTTTGGAAAAATGTTTCATCTTTGCCGCGCTAAACAAACCCTACTTACCTATGAAATCATTGCGCACACTGACCGGATGCCTGCTGATATTGAGCGCTACCTCGGGCCTGCTTCACGCACAGGTTACCGATGCCGAAAACAAACTGAAAGATGCGAAAACCGATACCACAAGCGGTTGGAAAATCGGTGGAACGATCGCCGTTAACCTGAACCAGGTGTCGTTGACCAATTGGGCAGCCGGTGGTCAGAATTCGGTTTCAGCCAGTGGACTGCTCAGTTTGTTTGCCCATCACAGTCATGGCAAATCTCTCTGGGAAAATACCCTCGACCTCGGATACGGAAGCATCAAAAACGGAAACCAGAAACACTGGTGGAAATCAGATGACAAGGTTGACCTGATGTCGAAGTACGGAAGAAAAGCCAGTAAATACTGGCACTATGCAGGGCTTTTCAATTTCCGCACCCAAATGGATAACGGTTACAATTACCCGAATGATACCGTAATCATCTCCAAAGCCCTGGCCCCCGCCTATGTATTGGGCGCCCTGGGATTCGACTTCCAGCGTAGCAAAAACTTCACTGCGTTCCTCGCACCATTCACCGCCAAGGCCACCCTGGTAAATGACCAGACACTGGCTGATGCGGGTGCATTCGGCGTAGAACCTGCCGTGTACAACCAAACCTCAGGCACCCGCATCACACCCGGGGAAAAAAGCAGGGTTGAACTTGGAGGCTATGTGCGCATCTTTGCCAAAAAGGATGTAATGGAAAACATCACAGCTCAAACCAAACTCGACCTGTTTTCCAACTACCTTGAGCATCCTGAAAACATCGACGTCAACTGGCAGGTGCTGGTATCCATGAAGGTGAACAAGTACATTTCCGCCACCTTAACCACAGACCTCATCTACGATGACGACATCAACATTGCGGTGGACACGAACAATGACGGTGTGACCGACAAATCAGGCCCCAGAACCCAATTCAAGGAAGTACTGGGTGTGGGCTTTTCATACAAATTCCAGTAAACCAACAGAACATGGGATTTCTAAAAGAATTCAGAACCTTTGCCGTAAAGGGCAATGTAATGGACATGGCCGTCGGTGTAATCATCGGCGGTGCGTTCGGTAAAATCATCGCTTCTGCGGTGAATGACATCATCATGCCTCCCCTTGGCTTAGCCATCGGTGGTATGAATTTCAGGGAACTGAAACTGGTCCTGAAAGATGCTTACACAGATGCGGGTGGCCAGGAAGTGGCCGCTGTCACCCTGAACTACGGTAACTTTTTTCAAACGGCACTGGATTTCACCATCATTGCGCTGGCCATATTTTTAATGGTCAAAGCCATGAACCAGTTGAAGAAAAAGGAAGAAGCCGCACCTGCTGCACCGCCCGCACCTTCCAAAGAAGAAATGCTGCTGACAGACATCCGCGACCTCCTAAAAGAAGGTCGGTCCAAGTAAGCTCCAACCTATATTCACACATAGGTTCAGCTGTGGTCAACCCCACAAGGAAGGCCTATGTCGGGAACCTAAATTGGTATCCACAACGGTTTGGGAAATGACCGTTTCAAGCCGGAAATTGGTACCAGAAAGCGGAAAAAAGTGGCGCTGCGAAGTACGATCCCCGGGCAGCCCCTAGGAATGCTCGCAGCGCCTCTCTTCTTTTGCCGCAATCCACTACAAGATTACCCCCATTCAATTGCCGGAGGGCCAGTATACCTTGCTGATCGCAATTAAAACCATTTGCGGTTTGATGCACGGGAAGGCGGCAAGGTGTTCCTTCCGGCGTAAGACGGAAATCACGGGATCCATCGTTCATCCCGGTTGATAGCCACAAGTTTCGCAAGTGGCAAAGAATGGTGACAGCGCGGAGGCCTCAGGTTGAATGTTCTATTCTCCGCATTGCTTCACCGATCAGGAGACCATCCGCTCTACCAGGCATCATGATGGTCATACTGATCCCTTTGCCATTTGTAACCATTCCAAACCCGTTCTCGGCCAACCGGCCGGCGAACGGGTTTGCTGTTTCCGGAAACAGACACAACCGGAATTGGTATATTGGCTCCATGAAAAAATTCTATCATAAGGAAGACATCACCATTCAATGGGATCCTACGCTATGTATACATAGCGGCATATGCGCCCGTGGCCTTCCGTCGGTGTTCAGGCCGGGAGAACGCCCCTGGGTCACAACTGAACATGCCGGCAAGGAAGACATCATAAAACAAGTAAGAAAATGCCCTTCAGGGGCCTTAACCCTCATCAATCATGGAAAACAAGAAAGGTAAAGCAACCGGTATCGGTGGCATTTTTTTCAAGTGCGAAAATCCGGATGAAATGAAAAAATGGTACGGCGATCATTTGCGGCTGAATGTGAATGAATACGGATCACTCTTTGAATTCAGATCCGCCCGTAACCCCGAGAAGAAAGAATACCTGCAATGGAGTCCCTTCAAAAAAGACACCACCTACTTCCAGCCTTCGGAAAAAGAATTCATGCTGAACTACCGGGTGGAAAACATCGAAGCGCTGGTAGAAGAACTCCGGCAAAACGGTGTAACGATCTGCGATGAAATCGAGTCGTACTCATACGGAAAATTCGTACATATACTGGATCCCGAAAACAATAAAATCGAATTATGGGAACCGGTTGACGAAGTATTTACAGAAACACAGGAAGGACAAACGACACAGTCCTAAACGCATCAGCCCGTAACCACCGAACAACTTCCGACAGGACACATCCAGGAAAGTATTTATATATATATTCCCCGTCAAAACCGTAACCCCGTTTTCATGTCATGGAACAAAAACCGCTTGATTCACCGGAATTCACAAGTACCAACCCGAATACGGAACTTTCTCTGAGTACCGTAGCCGCTGATCACCTGAAAAGAACCGCCAAATGGGCCCGTTTCCTTTCCATCCTCGGCTTTGTTTTCATCGGCCTGATGGTGCTTGTCGCCTTTTTTGCCGGTGGAATGATGGCCCTCGCAACTCAGGGAATGGTGAACTCCAGTGTTGTCACCATCATCTATCTTATGATGGCCGCGTTCTGCTTTTTCCCAGTTTATTTTTTGTTCAGTTTTTCAAGCAAAACCCTGAGGGCCGTTGACTCATACGATGCAACGGAACTGGGAGAAGCACTCTCCAACCTTCGCAGATACTTCCAGTTCATCGGCATTCTGGCTGCCATCTATCTCGGATTTATGGCCATCGTCATTCTCTTCAGTTTTCTTGGCGGCATGATGTCTGCAGCATTCTAATCTACTCACGCAGCATGTGCTTCGATGACCTGCCGGAGTTGTCCGGCAGGCATCACACCTGATTGTTTCCAACGCACTTGCCCCTCCCGAAAGAGAATCAGCGTCGGAACACCCTGCACACCATAAGCCATGGCTGCTTGCGGATTTTTATCCACATCCACTTTCAGGATCGTCAACCGGTCACCCATCTGAGCCTTCAGATCATCCAGGATGGGTGCCATCATCTTGCATGGTCCGCACCATGTGGCATAAAAATCCACCAATACCGGTTGTGATCCCTTGATCAGTTCATTGAAAGTTGCCATATCGTCACTCCTTTCTGTTTTGTCTTTGATGACTTTCACAACATCGCATTCACCTGATGCCATCCGCCACCGTTCTCACATTCCACACCGTGGCGACGCAACAGGGATGCTGCCTGACCACTGCGCATGCCCGATGCACAGCACACCACCACCGGCTTGTTAAGTTTCTTGATCTTTTCCACATGCCCTTCCAACGTATGTAATGGAATGTTCCTGGAGCCGGCCACATGCCCACCCCTGTACTCATCCACACTGCGAACATCAATAACCACGGCACCATTGGCCAGCATTTCCTGCACCTTTTCAGAAGCACCACCGCCTCCGAACAACATATTAAGAATTCCCATATCTGTAGTGTTTATTTGGTTGTTAGATTTTATTCTTCAAGCGGATAATGGCATTCGCTCCATCCATGTCTTAATGCGATTACCCAGGTCATACACATGGCGCCCCGGAAAAGCCCGCTCCAGGATACTCGTCCCGATGGCCGACCTGTAGCCACCGGCACAATGCACCACCACCGGCGCTTCACCATTGACTTCCTTCACCCTTTCCCTGAGTTCCGACAAGGGTATGTTCACCGCATGCGAGAATACAGGACCGGCAGCGTGTTCACCTTCCTGGCGTATGTCTATTATGACATAGTTGCCATATGCATCTTCAAAAGCATCGTGTTCCAACTCGCTCGAAATGACACCCTCCATCTCCGATACCACCATCACGCCTTTTACCAGGGCGTCATATCCGATAGACGCCAGCCTTGCCAATGCTGCCTTCCGGGACGATTCTTCCTCAACAACAAGGTAGAACTTTTCGTCGGGGGCCACCACCGCTCCGACCCATGTTTCAAACTTGTCGGTTGCACTGTAAGGCACGTTCAATGCCCCCGGCATGTGGCCCGATCTGAATTTCGATGCGGGCCTGGCATCCACCACCAATACATCCGGCTTCCATCCAGGCTGATATGCAACCACGGGAATCCAGGCGAAATCAGGCTTCAGATCCGGGGCACCATCTTTATTCAGGCGCACATCATACCCGAAGTATTTCGGAATGAACGGTTGTCCTTCCAGCAAAGCCTTGACAAAATCATCCTCACTCATTTCCTGCATGGACCAGTTGGAAACACGTTCCACTCCGATGGTGCTGCTCAATTGATCGCTCAGGTTCTTGCCGCACAATGAACCCGCCCCATGTGCCGGATAAACTTTCACATCATCGCCAAGTTTCAGAAAACGATGGTGCAGGGTATGGTACATCATGCGGGCCAATTCTTCCCTCCGGGCGGTAAGATTCCCGGCATTCTCGCGCAGGTCGGGACGACCACAATCTCCAATGAACAAAGAGTCGCCGGTAAACACCGCCTCGTCTTTTCCTGCCTCATTCACTGCCACCAGGCTGATGCTGTCCGGGGAATGACCGGGTGTGTATAATACCCGTATTGTGACTGCTCCCAGGGGAACCACTTCCCCATCGCCAACCTTGATGTGCGGATATCCCGCCCCAAGATCCTGATGAACATAAATGCCAGCTCCTTTCTCTTTGTGGATCTGAAAGTGACTGCTTACAAAATCAGCATGTGGATGCGTTTCAAAAACCTTGGTGATCTTCGCACCATGATTCTGAGCGAATGTATAGTACGGTTGCGGATCGCGGCCCGGATCAACCAACGCCACTTCTCCATTGCTCAAAATGGCGTAGGAAGCATGTGCCAGGTTCTTATCGTAAAATTGATGTATGGTCATTTGAACAGGAATTATCTGGTTTGAAAAAACATTTTAAGGGCGATGGCAACCAACAGGACGGCAAAGCCCTTGCGGAGTGTTACCGCATCTACCTGCAGTGCCATTTTGCTACCCATGTAACTGCCGATCACAAACACCACTGCCATGATCAGGGCCGCCCGTACATCAAGAAAACCCTTCTTGTGGTATTCCAGGGCAGCCGCCAGACCGATGGGTAATACCATCAATCCAAGCGTGGTCCCCTGAGCAAGGTGCTGCGAATACCCCAACAGGTAGATCAGTGCCGGAATCACGATAACCCCGCCACCTAAACCCAAGAGTCCACTCAAGTAGCCTGCCGCCAGTCCGGTCGCAACCAGGATCAGTATCTGAAACATGTTCATTGCTTTTCGGTTTTGCATGTCCGGATGCCGAAAGGGTAATAGAGCGGACAAAAACGGACTACGCTGGTTAACAAAAACACGACAGCCACCACCAGGGCCACAACACCCAGGGTGCCTTCTATTTTACCGGTCAGGTAGAGCGCGCCCAACAAGAGGGCGACAATCACCCTCACCCACCGATCCGTATTTCCCATGTTTGTTTTCATATGTCAGAAGTATTGAATGTTTGTATCTGCATGATTGATGACACAAAGATCCGGCGGGTGAAAAAGAAATACAGTGACACATGTCACAGAGGGGTGATGTTCATTTTCGTGGTTCGATGAAGTCGGGTGTGATTGACGCGACTGAAAGGAGCCATTTACCATTTACGCGACCAACGGGAGCACATCATACAACACACACTTAACACGTCGTTCAAAATGCCGACAAACGGGTGGCATACATTTGTCGTCCCTGCCTCCGCCCGTAACCGATACTTGAAGTGCTGTATGAAAAATGGAAAACGTTTGCTGCTACTGACCTGTTCACTCTGTATGATGGTCGCATCCATGCCAAACCGAAAAGATGTTGTTTCAGACAAACCTCCGATGAACACTCACCTCTCTGCCATGAACAAATACCTACCGTTTCAGCAGTATGCCTATGGAATGGTAAAAACCTACGACCGGAAGTCGCGGTAACCCGGGCCACGATTACTTCAACATCACCTTATTTCTTCCCAGCACAATCTGTCCCTGCTTCTCCAATTGTTTGAGCAGCCGGGATATCACTTCACGTGACGAATGCAGATCCGTTGCAATCTCCTGGTGGGTCAGGCTCAGTTCATTTTGACCGGAAGCTTCGGCACGGCTGTGCAAGTATTCCACCAAGCGCTGATCCAGCTGCTTGAATGCAATGCTGTCAATGGTCTGAAGCAGTTCATTCATCCGCTGCTGGTAGGTTTGCATCACAAACGCTTTCCAATCGGGGTAGGCCTGCATCCATTCATCCATCTTTTCAATGGGAATCGCCACAAATGCGGTGTGTTCTTCTGCAATAGCCCTGATCTCACTGGGTCTTTGTCCCATGCAACAATTCAACGATAAAGCGCAGGTTTGTCCGGGATGCAGGTAATAAAGAAAAAGCTCGCCACCATCATCATCTTCCCTCATGATCTTAATGGCCCCTTGCACCACAAGCGGTATGGTTTTGATATACTGCCCGAAATCGATCAGTTGTGAACCTTCCGGGATCGACATGTACCTTCCTGATTGTGCGATCTCGTCCATAAGCCGTGGATCACCCAGAACGGGAAAGTGCAAACGAAGCAGTTCCTTGATTTCTTCCATGAGGTAAAATTAGAAAATGTCGGGCTGGCGCATTCCATAAAAGACAAAACGTCGTATTGATTTGCTTTGATCTCTCAATAGCGGTCAAAATGTCCACGCCCATGGATCCGGCTCAACATCTTTCCGGTCAATCTGTCCTGATTCGGAACTTGGAAAGCTCTTTGATCCATTCAAAGCGTTGCTTTCATTTGGGAAGCAGAAACAGAATCCAACAAGAAAACCAGAAATATGAACCTGAATCAATTCACCCTTAAATCACAGGAAGCCCTGCAAAAGGCGCAACAGATTGCACAGGGCAACCAACAACAGGCCATCGAACCGGCACATATCCTGAAAGGGATTCTGTCGGTGGATGAGCATGTGACCCCCTTCCTGCTGAAGAAACTGAACGTCAACCTCGATGCCGTGAGCAAAGCGGTTGATGCGATCATTGCATCCTTTCCGAAGGTAAGCACCAATGAACATTACCTGTCGAGAAACGGAAATGCCGTGGTGCAGAAAGCGCTTCAACTGATGTCGGAATTCAAGGATGAGTTCGTATCCATCGAACACCTGTTGCTGGCCATCCTGGGCACCAGCGACCAAACATCTCAGTTGCTAAAAGACAGCGGTGTAACAGAAAAAGACCTGAAGGCGGCCATTACCGACCTCCGCAAGGGATCACGCGTAACAAGCCATAGTGCCGAAGAATCATACAATGCCCTGAACAAGTACGCCATCAACCTCAATGAAATGGCGCGTACGGGCAAACTGGATCCGGTCATCGGAAGGGATGAAGAGATCAGACGTGTGTTGCAGATCTTGTCGCGACGGACCAAAAACAACCCGATCCTGATCGGTGAACCTGGCGTGGGTAAAACTGCAATCGCCGAAGGTATTGCACACCGCATCATCAACGGTGATGTGCCGGAGAACCTCAAATCCAAACAAATCTTCTCACTCGATATGGGTGCACTTGTGGCAGGCGCCAAGTACAAAGGTGAATTCGAAGAACGCCTCAAGGCCGTTGTCAAGGAAGTAACCGGCGCCGAAGGCGAGATCGTGCTTTTTATTGATGAAATACACACCCTTGTTGGGGCAGGTGGCGGTGAAGGCGCCATGGACGCCGCGAACATATTGAAACCCGCCCTGGCAAGGGGAGAACTCCGGGCAATAGGTGCTACGACACTGGCTGAGTACCAAAAGTATTTTGAGAAAGACAAGGCACTGGAACGACGGTTCCAGAAAGTCACCATTGATGAACCGGATGGCAATGATGCCATTTCCATCCTGCGCGGACTGAAGGAAAAATACGAGACGCACCATAAAGTGCGCATCAAAGACGAAGCGATCATTGCTGCGGTGGAATTGTCACAACGCTACATCACCGACCGGTTTCTTCCGGATAAGGCCATTGACCTGATGGATGAAGCCGCATCAAAACTGCGCATGGAAATCAACTCCATGCCGGCGGAATTGGATGAAGTGGAGCGCAAGATCCGCCAGCTGGAAATCGAACGCGAAGCCATCAAACGGGAAAAAGACGAAAAGAAACTGAAAAACCTTTCCGAGGAAATCGCCAACCTGAGTGAAGAAAGAAATGATCTGAAAGCCAAATGGCAGGCGGAAAAGGAAATCGTGGAAGGCATTCAGAAATGCAAGGAAGACATCGAACAGTACAAACTGGAAGCCGAACAACAGGAACGCGCGGGCAATTACGAACGCGTGGCCGAGCTGCGGTACGGCAAGATCAAGGAAGCTGAGAACCAACTGGAAGTATACAAGCAAAAGCTGGAGACCGAGCAAAAAGGCAGCAAGATGATCAAGGAAGAAGTGGATGCCGAAGACATCGCCGCAGTGGTTTCCAACTGGACCGGCATTCCCGTAACCAAGATGCTGCAAAGCGAAAAGGATAAATTGTTGCACCTGGAAGATGAATTACACAAACGGGTCATCGGCCAGGATGAAGCCATCACCGCCGTATCGGATGCGGTGCGGAGAAGCCGTGCCGGTTTACAGGATGAGAAACGCCCCATCGGTTCATTCATCTTCCTTGGAACCACAGGCGTAGGTAAAACCGAACTGGCCAAAGCGCTGGCCGGCTACCTGTTCAACGACGAGAACCTGATGACCCGCATTGACATGAGTGAATTCCAGGAACGCCATGCGGTATCACGACTGGTTGGTGCCCCTCCGGGATATGTGGGATACGATGAAGGCGGACAGTTAACGGAAGCCGTCAGACGTAAACCGTATAGCGTAATCCTTTTGGATGAGATTGAAAAGGCGCACCCCGACGTATTCAATGTGCTGCTCCAGGTGTTGGATGATGGTCGGCTTACGGACAACAAAGGACGTGTGGCCAATTTCAAGAACACCATCATCATCATGACATCCAACCTGGGGTCGGATATCATTCGGGAAAACTTCGAGAAACTGAACGACAAAAACCGCGAGGTGATCATGAACAGCACCCGCACCGAAGTGATGGCACTGCTGAAAAAGTCGATGCGGCCGGAATTCCTGAACCGCGTGGATGAGGTGATCATGTTCGAACCGCTGTCCTCAAAGCACATTCACGACATTGTGAAGCTCCAGCTCAATTTGCTGCAAAAACAGGTATTGAAGCAGGACATCAAACTGACAGCTTCCGATGATGTGATTCAATACATCAGTGAGAAAGGATTTGATCCGCAATTCGGCGCACGTCCCATCAAACGTCTGATCCAAAAGGAAGTGCTGAACAGCCTGTCGAAAGCGCTGCTGGCAGGTGAAGTGGAAAAAGGTCAGGATGTGGTGATGGATGTTTTCGATAACCAAATCGTTTTCAGAAAACCCATCAAAAAAGGCGAGAAGTTGCAAAAGGCCTGATCGCATCATAGTTCCATTTGAAAAGGCGTCAGATCTGGCGCCTTTTTTTCATTCATTTCACCCCTCATCGCCTACACTTCGATTCAAAAGTATTTACCCGGATTATTTGCTCTAAAACATAGCTCCGACTCACTTGCGGTCACAATCCGCCACATTGCTTAACGCCCCTTTGGACAGCACGAGTCAACGCCACATTTATGCACCCCATCGGCATAACACGGAAATCAAAAGCCTAGTTATACATAATTACCCTGTCAAAATATCCGGGTTAAAAATTGCGAATATCCATATCTCTTAGTACATTGGTTACGTAAGTGTAGTATAGTTAGTCCGTATTCTTATTTGAAGAGTTAGTCCGTATTCTTTTTCGGAGGGTGTTTGTGTGTCGCCTCTCCCGAGCGCCCACCGTAACTTTTAACAACCCCATGTCATGCGGCATTGTTATAAACATTGCGCATATCTGCTGGCATGCCTTATCTGGGCATGGAGCCAGCCTCTTTTTGCGCAAACGCTATTACCACTTCCCACCCCGGATGCGGTTTACGGTGAAGACTGTGGCAACAATCTGGGTTTTGAAGACGGCAACCTGACCGGGTGGACAGGTTGCCATTACGACGGAACCCTGGGCACTTGTCCGGTCGGACAACAATTCCCGGGCGGATGCCCTTCTCAATGTACCAGCACCAGCACCACCAATGGCGTGTGTACATGCAATGGCTGTGGAGGCGGAGGCACTCCACCCTGCAAAACCCCATTCACACATACGCTGACACGGGATGTTACCAGGTGACGCTGTGGATTGAGAACAAGTACGGATGCGTGGATAGCATCCCTCAAACCGTATGCGTGAAAGACATTTCCAGCATCTATATTCCCAATGCATTCACCCCGAACAACGACGGTAAAAATGAATACTTCACGATCGGCCAGTACAACTACTGCGAGTTCGAGATGTATATCTTTGATCGTTGGGGCAACCTTATTTTCGAAACCAACAGTATGCGGGGATGGGACGGTACCGCCAATAACGGTGCGGAAATCGCGCAAGAGGACGTATATGTTTGGTTGGTCAAAGCGAAGGATTGCTACGGAAATAAATGGAAGCGAGTTGGTAACGTGACCTTGATCAGGTAGCTTTCATCCACATTTGAATCACACATTACAAAAGCCGGAATCCCCATCCGGCTTTTGTTTTTCTGCATTTCACCACCAAATTAGAGACCTGATTTCATCAAAAATATTTTTGCCCGAAACTTCCACACAGGCTAACTTTGTGTTTGTCCACCGGAAGTTCCGGGCCTGTTCTTACCCCTGTCGCGCCATGGGATTAAACTTTAGCAGGTTTGATGCATCTCATGTTTTTAATGGGCTTCCTCATTTTTGAACATTGTAACCGGTATCAGATTGATGAAGATTTACATGAGACGATTTGTTTTGGGTTTGTGCGGATGGCTATCCCTCATGACCGCGGCATCCCATGCCCAGCAACTTCTGCCCCTGGCATCACCTAATGACACCTACGGCACAAGCGATTGCGGCGACAACCTGGGGTTTGAAGACGGAGATCTTTCCAATTGGGACGGATGCCACTTCGACGGGGGCATGAACCCTCCCTGCTGTCCGATCCAATGCGATGTGGCAGGCTTGCAGCCCGGCATTAATTCCGTGAACGGAAGCCTCGGAACCTGCAACACACGCAATCCCGCCGCTAACAATATCCGCCATACCCTTACAACCGGCGCAGGATTCGACCCGAACAGCGACAACCAGATACCTATAGTGGCGCCCGGATGCGGTAACTATTCTGTACGGATCGGAAACCAGGAAGCAGGCAAACAGGCCGAGTGCATGTCAAAAACGTTTATGGTATACAAGGAAAATGCATTGTTCACCTACATGTATGCCGTGGTTTTCCAGGATCCTCCCGACAACCACACCGACGATGAGCGCCCCCGTTTCAATATCAACATTTCCTCCAATGGCAGTCCGGTTCCCTGCGGTGGCGAATACCTCGTAGTAAGCAAGGACGCCATCAACCAGGGCTATAACAATGCTGCCAACCCGGCCTGCGGAGACACAAGTGTATGGTATAAAAACTGGACACCGGTAGCCACCGACCTCACTGCATATATCGGCCAGCAGGTTACCATTCAGTTCTGTACAGCCGACTGCGGCAAGGGTGGTCACTGGGGATATGCCTATGTAGACACCTACTGCTCCCCCCTGGAAATCGATGGCGCTAATGTCTGCGCCTGGCAAGACAGTGTTACACTGACAGCGCCGCAGGGATTTACGAATTACGAATGGTACAAGGGAACGCTTCCGTTAACACCTCCCGTTGTAAGCACCGACATCACAGCAACAGTGCCGCTTGTAGATGGTGATATCTACACCGTTCGTATGGAAAACATTGCATCACCCGGATGCTATACCTACATCACCGATACCCTGGTGATATTCGGCGTGAAAGCCTCCGGCGATACACTCGTTTGCAGAAATTCAACCGACCCCATCCAGCTCAGCACCATTTCCAATGACGACCAGGCCACCTACCAGTGGACCCCGACCACCGGACTGAGCTGTACCACATGCCCCAATCCGCAGGTAAACCCACCGTTTTCAGACATCACTTATGTGGTCACCACCAACAACAACGCAGGATGTATATCCACTGACAGCGTGGTGATCACCACAAAGGGATGTGATCCGCATGTAACGGCCGTGGCGGATTCGGTGTGTTCCGGATCATGCGGCGACGTACTGGCAACAGGCTCTGGCGGAACACCACCTTACACCTATACCTGGTCACCTGATGTCGGCGGAACAGATGTGGGGCCATATAATGTCTGCCCGGCCACAACCACTGTGTATCACATCACCATCACGGATGCCGACGGATACACCGATAGCACCACCTCTACGTTTGTCGTTTACCCCATACCCTCGGTGACGCTTCCATCCGATACCACGGTGTGCTCCAATGAAACTCCCACCCTGGATCTGACTGCCACGGTGACTGGCGGCACATCACCGTACACATATATGTGGGACGATCCGGGATCAGGCACCACTTCCACCATCACCATTACCACTGTGCCTGACTCAACTGTTACCTACCATGTTTTCATTACCGATGCACACGGTTGTACCACCGATGGAGAGGTTTCCGTTACATCCATCTGTATACCGGAAGTCACCCTTGCACCGGATCAGTTTTGTCTGGGCGACTGCGGCATCCTCGCCCCCAAGGTATCCAAAGGCATTCCGCCGTATACCTATACATGGAGTGATCCTACGCTTGTAGGCGCAGGTCCGCACCCTGCATGCCCGGCCTTGACCACCGACTTTTGTGTGACCGTAACCGATGCGTTCGGAAAAAGTGCCAGTACATGCGCTACGTTCACCGTAAATCAACCACCCGACCTGACCTCTTCCACCAACGATGCTACATGTGGACTGTGCAATGGAACGGTAGCCGTGAATGCAACAGGCAGTGGTCCGTTCGACTATATCTGGAGTTCCGGGTGCGCCTCAGCCACTTGCCCGAATGTTTGCGCAGGCTCATACACGGTTACCGTCAGCGACTTCAATGGGTGTGTAACAATAACCAAAGACAGTGTGACCGGACACAGCATGCCTGCTGTAGACATCACCGACAGCACCGACCCGTTATGTTACGGTGATTGCACGGGCACAGCCACCGCACAAGGATCCAACGGCATTGCACCCTACAACTATACATGGGATGACCCGGGCAACCAGAGCGGCGCCACAGCAACCGGACTCTGCGCAGGAACCTACAAGGTGTGTCTGCGCGATGTGCAGGGATGCCAGGTCTGTGATTCTGTTGTGATCAACCAGCCACCCGCGGTGAAGGTCTCCACGGAGTCAACGGATGAAATATGCCATGACAGTACGGGTACCGTATTCCAGACATCCTCCGGTGGAACGCCTCCTTATACCCTAGTATGGAGTGACCCGAACGGAAGCACCACCGACACCATCAAGATGCTGACCGAGGGCACCTATGGCGTCACCGTGACCGATGCCAACGGATGCACGGTAGAAGGTACCGGCACCGTGGGCAACGAACAGATTCTTCCTAGGGCCGAATTCGTGCCCAACCCAACAGAGGTATTGCTACTGAACCCGGTGATCAACTTTTTTGACAAATCAAGCGATGCCATCACTTGGGTATGGGATTTTGGCGACAGCACCACATCCACCCTGCAGAACCCCATACACACTTACGCCGACACGGGGTGTTACGATGTAACCCTCTGGATCGAGAACCAATACGGATGTGTGGACAGCATTCCCCGAACCGTTTGCGTGAAAGACATCACCAGCATCTACATTCCCAACGCGTTTACACCCAACCAGGATGGCAAGAACGAATACTTCACCGTTGGTGAGTACAACTACTGCGAATTCGAGATGTATATCTTCGACCGCTGGGGCAACCTCATCTTTGAAACCAATAACATGAGGGGTTGGGACGGAACCGCCAACAACGGCGCGGACATTGCGCAGGAAGACGTATATGTGTGGCTGGTAAAAGCCGTGGATTGTTACGGAAACAAATGGAAACGGGTGGGTCATGTAACCCTGATCCGTTAATCCTACCTTTCTTTCCTTACAAGCCGGAGCCTTTTGGTTCCGGCTTTTGTTTATCCCAACAAAGCTGCTTCCTCTTGCAACCACCCGACGAATGCCGTACATTTACCTTATTCATTCACATAAACATTCCCCGGCATGAAAACACGACTCTTGATCCTGCTTCTTATTTCTTCCTCCTCTTGTCTTTTTGCTCAGGAATTCCCCAAAGGCGTGTTCAACGGCGAACATCATGTGGCATTGGGACTCCAGTTCGGTGAGGAAGAATCCAAAAAGATCACCAACGAAAGTGAGACCTATACCGATGCAAAAAAATACACAGAGGAAGACCTGAAGGCAATCGGCATTGAACCTGCATTCACCTATATCAAGGCGCCGGTTGGCGGAGGCAGCCTTCCCAGCATGCTCAAAAAAGGAGATGCCCGCTGCATCCTGTTGTTCATCTTTGTGGAACACCCCAAGAAAGGTGGAGCACAGGAAGAGTTCAAAGGCCGACTTGAACTTCGCGAGGTGGATGAGAACGGCCGCCAGTCAGGAAAAAACCTGTTGTTCACGATTGGTGACGGCACCACCAACCTCCCGACACTTATCTCCGAATTACAGCAACACATCGCGGAATAATGCCAACAGGCAGAACACGTCGGCTATTTCAGGCCGCCGGTTGTTCAACCTTTCCGGTGGAATGTTGTAGCTTTGCACCGGCTTCCCGGATGCTGTCAAGGGAAGCCGAGTTGATATGGCAGAGGAACCAGTAGAATCAATAGCCCGTAAAAAATCACTCCTGACCCGATTCCTGATCTGGAGGGTCAGGCACATCAAGCAAAGAAACTTCATCATTCTGCTGAGTGTGGTGGTGGGGTTCGCCACGGGTTTGTCCGCCGTTTTCATTAAAAACACGGTTTATGTGATCCGCAACCTGCTAACCAGCGGCTTTACCGGGCACTACCAGAACTACCTGTACTTCGCTTACCCGCTGATCGGTCTGTTGCTAACCGTTACTTTCATCAAGTACGTATTACGCAAACCGATCGGACACGGCATTCCGAACACCCTCTACTCCATCTCAAAGAACAACAGCATTCTACCCAGTCATACCCTGTTCTCGTCGATGATCACGAGTGCTTTCACTGTGGGATTCGGGGGAAGCGTCGGACTGGAAGGACCGTCGGTATCCACCGGTGCTTCCATCGGTTCCAACCTGGGCAGGGTCTTACACCTGAATTACAAAAGCATTTCATTGCTGATTGGCTGTGGTGTGGCAGGTGCCATGTCCAGCATCTTCAACTGTCCCATTGCCGCCATCGTATTCGCCATTGAGGTCATCATGCTCGACCTCACCATGTCTTCCCTGATTCCACTGCTGATTTCTTCGGCATCAGCCGCCCTCACATCCATGCTACTGATGGAGTCGGAAGTCATTTTCCACTATGAATTCCGCACCATCTTCACACCCAAGGTGGCTCCTTTCTACATCATACTGGGTTTGTTAACAGGGTTGCTGTCGGTCTACTTCAGTAAGGTCTTCTGGTGGATCGAAGAACGCTTCGAATCCAACACCAAGTATTACAAAAAAGCCCTGATTGGCGGGTTGATACTCGGACTGCTCATCTTTTTCTTCCCTCCGTTGTATGGTGAAGGCTATAATGTGGTAAACGACCTGTTCACGGGTAACTACCAAAACCTGTTCAGCGATAGCCTGTTTTACGAGTTTCACAACAACATTTACATTGTGATCCTGTTCATGCTGGCCGTGCTGTTCCTGAAGGTCATCGCGTCCTCGGTTACCTTCGGGGGTGGAGGCGTCGGAGGGATATTCGCCCCTGCCCTGTTCATGGGCGCATTGGGCGGGTTCATCTTCTCCACCTCTGTGAACAATCTTACCTACTTTCACCTTGAAACCAGCAACTTCATCCTGGTGGGCATGGCCGGGCTCATTGCAGGTGTGCTGCAGGCACCGTTGACCGCCATCTTTATGATCGCGGAGATCACCGGTGGGTACGGGCTCTTCCTGCCGCTGATGGTAACCTCATCCATATCCTATGTAACCGTCAAGACCTTCATTCCGCACTCGGTTTACAACATGCAACTGGCGAAACGTGGCGAACTGATCACGCACCACAAAGACAAGGCGGTATTGAATAGGCTGCAGGTAGACCAGGTGATAGAAAACGATTTTGAGTCCATCCACCCCAAGCAAACACTGGGTGAACTGGTGAAAGTGGTGGCCCGATCACACCGCAACATCTTCCCCGTGGTAAACAAAGCGGGTGAAATGGTGGGTGTAGTGCTCTTGAATGATATACGGGAAATCATGTTCCAGCCCGAGAAGTATGACAAAATCACCGTGGAAACCCTCATGGACATGCCGCCGGCCTACATCAAAAAAGAAGACTCCATGGAGAAAGTGGCCAACACCTTTGCAGACACAGGTGCATGGAACCTGCCGGTGATCAGCAAAGAGGGCAAGTACTTGGGCTTCATTTCCAGGTCGAAACTTTTCTCTGCTTACCGCAGACAATTGGTGGAATTCTCGGAGGATTAGTATTTTGTGTTCTGTCCCTGAACCTCTGCCGGTTCATTTCGTAAGATCAGTACATGCGCATTGATTATTATAAACTGCTTGGGGTAGGCCGGAATGCAAGCGACCAGGAGATCAAACGGGCTTACCGTCGGATCGCCATGGAGATTCATCCCGACATCAACCCTTCACCGGAAGCAAACGCCCTGTTTTCCCAAATCAACCTTGCTTACGAAACATTGATTGATGCGGATAAACGCTTCAACTACGACTACCTGATCAAGTACGGTCGCAAGCCGGGAACCAACCCCAGGCCGGCCCAGGCACCCCGCACAACCGCACCACCACCTCCGTTTAACATGCACTATGCCGATGGTCCGGCACGCACCCAAAGCATGGCTGCACGAAACCCCACGGTGGTAAAAAGCTTTTTCATCACCATCATCTTCCTGGGATTCCTTTTCATCACACTTCCTGTTCGTTCCGTGCTCACCGGAACGTGGGATCCGGTGTTCATCGTGGTGGCCTTTCCGGGCTTTCTGCTGATCCGTGATGCATGGAACCAGCTGTGGCAGTGAAGCCGCTTTACTTATACATAACATACTCTTTTCCCATATTCCGGTTCTGGCAATACTTAGTTTTGTTAACTTCGCAGCCTATTACATAAAAATCATTTGAAGATGGCTGGAAACAAAACATTTACCATGATCAAACCGGATGCGGTAGAAGCCGGGCACACCGGTGCCATTCTGGATAAGATCATCAAAAGCGGCTTCCGTCTGGTAGCCATGAAATACCTGAAACTTTCAAAAGAGCGCGCGGGCGCATTTTATGAAGTTCACAAGGAAAGGCCGTTCTACGGGGAGTTGGTGGACTACATGTCATCCGGCCCGATCGTTGCTGCCATCCTGGAAAAAGACAATGCCGTGGAAGATTTCCGCAAACTGATCGGCGCGACCAATCCCGCTGAAGCAGCAGAGGGTACCATTCGCAAACTGTATGCGACTTCCATCAGTGCGAATGCGATCCATGGATCAGACAGCGATGCCAATGCCGAAATTGAAGGCAACTTTTTCTTCGGTGCGGATGAGCGGTTCTGAACCTTGTCAGAAATAAATACGTGAATGACGGGCAGGGGTAACCTGCCTGTTTTTTTTAGAAAAGCACCATTTCGGTGATAACGTCCTCACCGGCGGCCTCATTCAGCTTTTTCACCAGAGCAGATTTCACATAACCCAGCTCCGACCGAACCACCGATGAATCGAGTTTAACGAAGAGTTTACCGTCACGCACGGACAACGACTCGGTGTGCGTTGCGATGGTTTTCCCCACTATGCCTTCCCAGGCGTCTTTGAGACGCTGTGTTGCCAGTCCTTTTTCAAGACCATAGGTTTGCAGGAGTTCACGGATGACCTCTGCCACCGACTGTTCATTGCTTTTCTTCAAGGGGCTGTTCTTTTTCGGTGATCACGCCTCCGGATTTCACATGGTAGTGGCGGGCCGGCACATCCAGGCCCCGGAGAATGGCAGGCAGTCGCGCCGTATGCGCATCGGTGATGAACACTTGTCCGAAGTCACTGCCGGTTACAAGGCTCATCAACTGTGACACCCGGTTCTCATCCAACTTATCAAACACATCATCAATCATGAGGATGGGTTTCACTTCCTTGCGTGTTCTCATGAAAGCATACTGGGCCAGTTTCAGCGCAATCAGAAATGTCTTCTGTTGTCCCTGGGAACCGATCCGCTTGACCGGGTGCTCACCCAACTTGAACAGCAGGTCATCTTTATGCACACCCTTGGATGTATATTGAAGCGCAAGATCACGGGGTAAACTGTCACGAAACAGGTTCGCCGGCTGGTCATCATGGAGGTGCGACTGAAACTCAACCGACACCTGTTCCCTGCCTCCTGCCAACCGTTCATAGTACGACTGAAAGACCGGTACCAATCCCTGCAGAAATTCCTGCCTTTTGGCATATACATGCAACGCCGGCTTTTCCATTTGCAGGTTGAGGATATCAAGGGTATCGCTCTGGCGTTTACCTTCGATGGCCATGTGCTTGAGCAGGGCATTCCGTTGCGACAACAAACGGTTGTAGGCCATCAGGTTTTCGAGGTATTCCCTGTCGTACTGTGCAATCACACTATCCATGAACCTGCGCCGGTCTTCACTAACGCCGGTCACAAGGTCCATATCATAAGGCGAGATCATCACCACGGGTAGCAAGCCGATGTGTTCGGCCAGACGCTCGTAGTCTTTCTGGTTGCGCTTGACCTGCTTCCGGGTGCCTTTCTTAAATCCGCAGTAGATATTCTCATCATGCCCATCGAGTCGGAAGCTTCCCTGTACCACAAAAAAAGGTGCGCCGTGGCGGATGTTCATGCTGTCGGCAGACTGAAAAGCACTCTTAGCGAAACTCATATAATGGATGGCATCCAGTACATTGGTCTTGCCTTCACCATTGTGTCCCAGCAAACAATGGATCCCCTCCCCGAAGGTCAGGTTGAGGTCCTCGTAGTTCTTGAAATTAAGCAGGGAAAGGTTTTGCAGGTACAGCGACATGGTGTAAAGATACAAAAGCCACCGCATCCGTTCTTCATGCACGAAGCTGATTTGTCATCCCCCACACAACCAATCGCTTATACCCTTTTGAATGTCTTTAATATTAACATTTACATCCCCTACCCTGTATAGGGACCGCAGTAGACTATGCGGAAATGCCGAAAAAGATTATTTTTGCACTTTCTCAAAACAAAAGGACCCAAGGACAACCCCATGGCCACACAAACCGAAGAGAACGTATTAGACCTGCCGGAGACCCTCACGAAGACCGAGGCGTATATCGAAGAGAACAAGAACAGCCTGAGCATCGTGGTAGGTGCAATCGTTGTAATCATTGCAGCCTATCTGTATTATGCCAAGGTATATATTCCAGGACAGGAAGCAGAAGCCGAAAGCAAGATGTTCACGGCAGAGTACTATTTCAAACAGGACTCACTCATGCTGGCCATCAACGGCAATGGCATGGAACCGGGCTTCAAGCAAATTGCTGACGACTATGGCATGACTGCCAGCGGAAACCTGGCTGAATACTACCAGGGTATCAGCTACCTGCGCCTGGGCCAGTTCCAGGAAGCCATCGACCACCTCGGCAACTTTGATTCAGACGATGCCATGCTGGGCCCGATCGCAATCGGCGCCATCGGTGATGCATACATGGAACTGAACCAAACCGACAAAGCACTTTCCTATTATCAGGATGCAGCCGATAAAGACGACAATCATTTCACGGCTCCCATTTACCTGAAAAAAGCGGCCACCGCCCAGGAAATGCTTGGGAAATATGCTGATGCGGCCAAAACCTACAAACGCATCCAAAAAGAATTCCCCGATTCACGCGAGGCGCAAGGAATTGAAAAGTACATCGCCCGGGCGGAAGGCCTGGTAAAATAACCCGATACATGGCCACACAGGAACACAAGCCCGCTGCTTTTAACGCCGTCCCATCCGGTGGGGGTTTGCGCTTCGGGATTGTGGTATCCGCCTGGAACAACCAGGTTACCGAAGCCCTTTATGAAGGTGCAAGGGACACCCTCTTGGCCGCCGGTGTTGCCAACCACGACATTGTAAGAATAGACGTTCCGGGCAGCTTTGAGCTTCCCCTTGCCGCTCTGCGCCTGGCAAAAGGGCAACATACCGATGGCATCATTTGCCTGGGATGCATCGTCAAGGGAGAAACCCCGCACAACGAATTCATTGCACAGGCTGTTGCCAATGGTATCATGAGGTTGAACCTGGATCTAGACCTGCCTGTGGTATTCGGGGTACTCACCCCCAACACCCAGGAACAAGCACTCGCCCGTGCAGGAGGCAATATGGGTAATAAAGGTTCAGAAGCCGCAGCAACCGCCCTTCTGATGGCACGCAGATGATTTCACCGGTGAACACCTGCCGAACCCATTCTATTTTTTATTTTTGAGGAAAGGACTCCGTATGCCGAAAAGCAAAACCAAAATTCTAGACGGATCCCGCATTCAGCAAAAGATCAACCGCATGGCCTTCCAGATCTACGAAGACAATGTGGATGAAAAGGAAGTGCTGATTGCAGGCATCCGGAAAAATGGATACTTGCTGGCAGAACGTATTGCGGAAGCCCTCAAGAAAGTGTCACCACTGAAAGTGAAACTGATTGAAGTGGAACTCGACAAACACAACCCGATCAAATACGAGATCGAACTCCCACTGGAAGAAAATGAGTTGAAAGACAAGGTGGTGATCCTGGTGGATGACGTATTGAATTCTGGCAAGACCCTGATCTATGGCGCCCGCCGCTTTTTGCGTCAACCCCTGAAGAAACTCAGAACCGTTGTGCTGGTCAACCGCGCACATACACGGTATCCCATCCATGCCGATTTCGAAGGCATGTCGCTTTCCTCCACCCTGCAAGAACATGTGGAGGTGGTTCTTGACAAGAACAAGGAAGCGGTTTACCTGCTATAATTTCTTACGATTTTTCTTCTGCAACTTTCCCGGTCGGAGTGGTTCCCGCCTGAACAGCCCTTACACCCGGATAGGCCACACGTACGTGGTAGATGCTCAACAAACGCTTGATGATGATCTTTTGGGTGGTGCTGATGTCTTTCAACGTGATGTTGGCGTTTGAGAACTGACCGGTGCTTACCTGCCGGCCAATGATACCTTCCACCATTTTGGAAATACTTTCCTTGTCGGGTTTCCGTAAGCTACGCGATGCAGCCTCACAGGCATCCGCCATCATCAGCACAGAGGTTTCCCTTGAGAAGGGCTTGGGGCCAGGATATTGGAACATGGTTTCATCAAACTTCTCCCCCGGATGCTTGTCGGCATACCTGCGCAGGAAAAACTCGGTGCGTGTGGTTCCGTGGTGGGTGCGGATGAAATCGATCACCTTCTCCGGTAACTTTTGCTTGCGCGCCATTTCAATGCCTTTGATCACGTGATGAATGATGATGCGGGCACTTTCCTCTTCCGGGAGGTCATCATGCGGATTGATACCGGATCCCTGGTTCTCAATAAAAAAGCCTGAAGCTTCCATCTTGCCAATGTCATGATACAAAGCTCCGGTCCTGACCAGCAACGCATCTCCCCCGATGGCATGAATGGCTTCTTCCGCCAGGTTGGCCACCTGTAGCGAATGCTGAAAGGTACCCGGCGTTTCAGTGGCCAGTCTTCGCAGCAACGGGCTGTTCAGATCCGCCAGCTCCATCAGAGTGACATCGGATACAAGACCGAAAATCTTCTCAAAGATGTAGATCATGGGGTATACCAGCAGGATGGATGACGCACTGATGGCAAACCATTTGAATTTGTTCGGATTCACCGTAATGGCAGCACCCTCCTGGATCACAAGAATGCCGAGGTAGGTCACCGAATACCCCAGAAAAATAACCAGCGCAGACACGAACAGTTGGGAACGGTTGCGCATGTTGGTCAGGCTGTAGATGGCCGCATTGCCCGCTACGAACTGGAGGAACACAAATTCAAATCCATTGGCGGAAATGATACTGCTGATCAGCACCGCGGTCAGGTGGGTGAACAATGCCAGACGTGTGTCAAAAAATGCGCGGATGACCACGGGAAGGAAACAGAACGGAACCAGGTAGATGTTCTGCCCGGCCTTCACCACCAGGGTGGCACCGGTCACGGTCATCGCCAGCAGCAACAAGATGAAAGTAAGCTGTACATGATCCACAATGATATCCCTCCGGAAAATCAGCAGGAAAAACCCGAGTATCAGCATAGACAAGGCCACCAGTATGATTTGCCCGGCCAGAATGTAGTAGTAGTTTACTTCGCTTCCCAACTGGGCTTCATATTCATGCTTGAGGGATTGCAACACCCCCAGCTTGTCGTCATCCACCGGCGCTCCTCTTTCGATGATCGGATCTCCCTCCTTCACCATATCGCGGCTCAGGGATATGTTGTCGAGTTGCTTGCGAAGCACCGACTCGGTTTTCCCCGCGTCATAAATCACGTTGGGGCGTACGGCGTTTTCAAGCAATCCCTGCAGGAAAGACCGCCCCAAGGGTGACTCATCCGCAAGCGCCCCTGCTACATAAGCGGGGATCTTCCGGAGCATCATCAGGCTTCCCACATCCGTGGCTTCGGCGATGTTGTTGCGAATCAGGAATACCTCAAAATCATCCGGCTTTCCTTCCAGATGCTCATCCAGTTGGATAAGGCCTACACTGTATATGTCGGTGAGAATTTTCACCGCCTTTGACTTCAGGTGTTCCTGTTCGGCCAACTTCGCTTTCGGGTCGGTTGGCAAAGCCAGGGTGTCCGCTCCTTTTGCACCGCGGTACTCTTCCCATCGGGCTTCAAAAGACGTCAACAGGTCGGCCGGAACCTGTTGAGGAATGTCTGTGTCGACGTTATAATACAGCGGACTCTGTTCTTTGATAAGGGCCTTTTCCTTGTCAAGATCCTCCTGTGATTTCAGGATAGGGAATGAGAATGGCGCCGTCAGGTCTTCATATGGCCAGGGCTTTCCCCGAAGGTTGTTCAGGTCATACTTGAATTTCCCTTCCCTGGGAAACTGGAAGATGATCACCGCAATGGTGGCCACGAACAACAAAGCCTTGAAGAGGATCGCGTGCCTGTCCCGGATGTAAGTGGAAAGCTTAGACATACGCCGCGAAATTAGTGAATTCCATTTCGTTTGCCACTTCTGATACCTGATCGCCGGAACCGACCGTATGCCAAGGGATCAGCATGGGCTGATCCTCGATGGTACACATTGAGACAAAAAAAGGAGAAGGGTGCATGCCCCTTCTCCTTAACTTTTATAACCTGTCTGTTCAGTACGATTTCCGGTTGATCTGTTCTCCGTTCATGTACTCTTCTTCCCGGATCAGCTTGCCCACAGGGTTGTAGTAAAGCCACTTTCCGTGCTTGGCATCGGCTACATACATGCCGCTCACCTTGGGGTAACCGTTGCTGTACCAGGCCTGATAGGCGCCGTGTTTTTTGCCGCCGTGGTAGTTCTCCTGCAGCACAAGTTTATCTTTTTCATAGTTTTCACGCTTTTCAAGCACACCGTCGCTGGTGTAGTATGACCAGATTCCGTCGCGGAGCCCCTCTGCGAAATTGCTTTCCAGTTTTACGTTTCCATTGGCATACCAGTACACGTGCTTGTTCTGGGGCAAACCACTCTTGAACTCCATCTCATAGGATGTATTTCCGTTTTCATACCAGGCCACGGTTTTCTCCACATCCCCGTTGCGCATGATCTCCATTTTGCGACCGCCATCCTGGTAATATTCCATCAATACGTGGTAGGGCTTGCCTTCCTTGAATACGCCCTCAAACCATTTTTCGCCGTTTTCATACCAAAGCTGGTAAGAGCCGTGCATGTGTCCTTTTTCGTAATGGGCCACGGACCATACATCCCCGGCATAGTAAAAACTTGAGTCAACTCCGGTATAACCGTTGACAGCGGTTGAATCCTTCTTGGATTTGGTTCCTTGCGCTGCCTGGGCAGATGCACTTGAGACCAAACCTATTAACAACATCGACAAACAAACACTGAGGTAGATACGAGTCCTGCACATAGCTTTCTGGGTTAGAGGGGTTCTTACTTAGGTAAAGTACCAACTGGGTTTTAATATTCCAAATATTCTTTAAACACAGACTGCATGTAGGCCTTGCCTTCCCGGGTGACCCGAACACTGTCGGACGGCTCCATGTTGGCTTCAAAACATTGCCTTGTTACATGCTGAAAGCTGAAGTTCCCATCCGGCCGGATCCATCCGAAGCCCTCGGTAAAGGCATTGAATGCAAACTCCTGGGTGGATGGGTTCAATGCGTTTTTGCTCCAGTGATAGGCTGAATGATCAATGTTCATTTGAGCCAGCAGCGTGGCAGCCAGGTCTACCTGGGAAACGATCCTGTCCACCTTCATTCCGCGGTAAGGCTTCTTAATCACCTCGCCGTAGAACATCATGGGAATTTTATGGTAGCCGATGCTGTAGAAAGGCCGCATGCGTTGCGAGCGATGACTGTGATCGGCAACAAGAATAAACAAGGTATTGGGATACCACTTCTCTTTACGAACGGCTTCAAAATAGGCCCGGATCTGGTTATCGGTATAGCGGGCCGAGTTCAGGTACATGCGTTCTTCACCTCCCCATTGTATAGGCAATGGGTTCATGGGCATATCAAACGGCGCATGTGTACTAAGCGTGAACATAACAGAGAGCAGGGGTTCTTCTACGTAGTTTAACTCATTTAGTTGCCTTTTGAACAAATATTCATCATGAACCCCCAGTCGCCCCTGGGGAATATCACCGTCAAAGTCTGCCCCTTCAATGATCTTATCGAAGTCGCCGTTGTAGATAAACCCCTTGATGTTCCCATAAATCAGTTGCCCGCCGAACAGGAATGAGGTATGATAGCCCTCCTTTTTTAGTGTTTTGCTGATCATGGGCAACTTGGGGAACTTATCCGGCTGTCCCACAATGGTGGTGATCGATTGCCCGGGGAAGCCGCTGAAAATAGCGGCCATGCCTTCATGAGACCGGGTGCCGGTGGCGTAGGTATTGGTGAATAAGACGCCCTGTGCGGCCAGTTCTCCGAAAGCAGAAGTTATTCCGGTATCTCCGCCAGTTTCGGGAATCAGGTCTGCCGACCAGCTTTCGAGGATGATCATGACAATGTTCGGGCGCGTTGTGGTGAGGATATGGGGAAAGGTATCCTGCGGCACCTCATACAAACCGTGAACAATCTGTTGTGCCTCGGAATCGGGCATGTAAATGAACGGATTGTGGTCGAGGTTCTTGTAATTCTCCGTGATGCTGTGAATGAGGTTCCACGATGAGTTCACGGCAGCCTGGTTCAATACGTTGTGATGGGAAAAATAGGATGCGCTCTGGTTGATGGGAATGGGCTTCCATCCACCCCGCATTCCCAGGAACAGTGGCACCGGTAACAGCAGCAGGAATACAAGTCCGCCCAAAACCGACCTTCCGGAGGTTTTGCTCTTACCCACTACGGTTTTCCTGTACAACCATCGTGCGAACACCATCTGAAGCAGCACCAGTAAAAGAACCATCACGGTCATACCCCACCCCGCCGTATTCATCACCTCTCCGGGGTGTTCGAGGTATTCAATGGCTTTGTAGTTGATCTTCGTGCCCCATTCATCGTACAATCCGAGTTCGGACGCCGTAATCACCGAAACAAGAAACACAAGGAACAGGTGATAAATGCGCACCATGTAACGCAAAGGATTCCATCCGGAGACGGTTTGAGCCGACACCAGCAACCAGGGCAGGATCAGCATATAGCATACAACCGACAGGTCAAGCCGCTTGTCGTGCCAGAATACCCCCAGTATCTCACCCCATTCCAGGTTGCTGATCTCGGCATGGTTGTACACCAGGAAGATCAGCCTTCCGAACATGAAGAAAAGAAACCAGAAGATCGCCTGGCGCAATATGTACACCCAGGGGAACTTCATCAATACCACAAAAGTAATGGAATTACCACACGGAGATACCGTGTGTCAAAACAAGATCTGCACGTGATTTCAACTATTTGAGTCTGGTCCGCAGCGACTTCACATCCACCACCGGGTCGGTCTTAACCGCTTCCTTATAACCCACCTCTATCGCCTTGCTTTTCCAGGCCATTTCCCGACCTTCCTTGAAAGGCTCTATGTACCTGATCGGGAACCCGGCTTTGAGAAAAGTCAGTGCCACCAACTCCACTTTTTGTCTGCTTACCTCACTGCCATAGAAAATGGCGTTGGTTTCATACGAGGCTGTTTCTTCCGGAACCTCCTTTTCATTCACGATATATCCGAGTGATGTCAATTCCTTGGACACGCGATCACGCTCTCCTGACCTCTTGTAATACCGAACAATCACGCTGTCCCTGACCACCTTCGTAAACTTCGGGTCCCGGCCTTTTAAAGAGATGGTGTTGGGTGTGGTCACCTTGGGAACCGTTGGATCCGAGGTATGGTCTGTGCTTGTTGTGGTTGGTTCCGCTTCTGCGATGGTACTGTCCTGCAATGATTCTGCAAGTTTGGTCTGTTCAATGGCAGCTGTAACGCTTCGCTTGATGTCTTCCGGACTGGCGGTTTGCACTTCTTTTTCATCCCACCCTTCATCAAGCAGTTTTTGCTGGGCCAGCTGGGTGTATTCGGTCTGAGCACTGTCTGCCACGGCCTCCACGTGCGTTAGTTTGGCCTTGTAATTCTGGTAGCCGGCGTATACTCCGAAAAGCAGGACTACCGTCAAAGCGATGGGCACGATCAGGGCACCGACCATCCTGCGACGGGATTTCTTTTCCTTCTTTTCGTAGGATTCGACCATTCGTGTGAACTCTTCGTGTTCCATCAGATATTGTTTCTGTTGTTTAACGACATGAATATGATCAACCCAACGCGATCTTCTTGGTTTTCTCCCACACCACCCCCAGGATCTGATCCAGCTGTTCCTGGATCTGCTCATCACCGGGTGTTCTGGAAATCCGATCCTGCAACATGGTCAGTTGAGACTTGAACAGGCGGAAGATCCGGATGCTGTCCATCTTGTCCCTCACCTCTTTGATTGGAAACGCGCTGAAACTGGAAAGCAGTCCGGAAATGACCGACATGATCTCCTTCAGGTACGGGCCTTCGTCGAAGATCCCCACGAGCTGCACAACGGTGAGCATGGCTCCGCCGGCAACAAAAAGGATGATCGCGTAGTAGATGCGCGTGGAAATACCTTTTTCCTGGATCTTTACGATCGCATCAATATTGGTAATTGCATTTTCAACCATACCCGTATGATGAGACGAAATTAGAAGATTGGATGGAATTTCAAAAACCTGGGCTCGCCGGACAAAGACAATCCTCTTGTTAACTGGTCAACAGACGAATTCCCGTATGATAAAAGAGGCATTGACACTCTTCCGATCCCTTCCAAAACAATGAAACCCGAACCTATCTTCCCATTCAGGTTGATGGTTCGTCTGCTTTTTCTATTTTTACCCCATGATGTTCTCCTGCGTCCCCGTCCGGGAGAAAATGAGGTGAAGCATTCTTGATTTCATGCATACCTAAATATGGGATTCGACAAAGACATCCTGATCAGTTACGCGCACATTGATGACGCGCCGCTGGTGGAGGGTGAAAAAGGTTGGGTAACCGAATTCCACCGTTCCCTGGAAATACGGTTGGCTCAACTCCTGGGCAAAAAGCCCCGTATCTGGCGTGATCCGAAGCTGAATGGCAATGATCATTTTGCGGATGAGATCATGGAGCAGCTGGAGCAAATCGCCCTGCTGGTATCCATCCTGTCGCCCCGTTATGTGAAGTCCGACTGGTGTGTACGTGAGGTCAATACTTTTTATGAGGCGAGCCAACGCAACCTCGGAGATCGGATCAACAACAAGTCGCGCCTTTTCAAGGTAATCAAAACACCGGTTAACCGGCAGGAACACCCCGCTCCCCTCAGGGACCAGCTGGGCTATGAATTCTATCGTGTAGATCCCGACACGGGCCGTGCCAGGGAGTTCAGCAAGATTTTCGGCATCGACAATGAACAAGCGTTCTGGCAACGACTTGATGACCTCGCACACGACATCAGCGAAGCACTTGGTATTCTTCAGCAGACACAGAGTCGTGTGGAAGCCCCGGATAAAAACACAGAAGTCATTTACCTGGCCGAAACCAGCCACGACCTGAAGGAACACCGGGAATCCATCCTGCGTGAACTAAAAGCGCACGGCCATCGTGTTTTGCCCGACCGCAACCTGCCCCTGGTGGGTTCTGAGTACGAACAGGCCGTACGCGAACAGATGACGCAATGCAGCCTCTCCATCCACCTGGTCGGGGAAAGTTATGGCCTTGTACCCGATGGCAGCAACAAATCCCTGCCTGAACTTCAGCATGACATCTCGGTGGATCTCTGCCACAGGCATAAATTGCAACGTATCGTGTGGATTACACCCGGTACTGAAGGCAATGATGAAAGGCAACTGACATTTCTTCGCAACCTGCGGAACGAGTCACGTGACCTTTACGCAGCAGACCTCCTGGAGACATCCATCGAAGAGGTGAAGCTGGCGATTCACGACAAGCTGACAAGGATCAGCAAACCCCAACCAACCGATCAACAGCAGGCACCTGCGACGTCTACCACCGGACACAGCATTTTTGTCATCTGTGATCAACGCGACGCCGGTAGTGAGGGACTCAAAAAACTGGAAGACTACCTGTTTGCCAAAGGCATGGATGTGGTGTTGCCGGTATTTGAAGGTGAAGAAAGTGAGATACGGCTCGATTACCAGGAAAACCTCGTGGCATGTTCTGCCGCCATCATCTTTCTTGGCGAGGCCAACGAATTGTGGCTGCGGTCTAAAATGCGTGATTTCCTGAAGGTGGCCGGATATGGCAGGCAGGAACCGCTTCATCACAAAGCGATTTATGTGGCCGGGCCGTCTACGGACATGAAAACCCGCATCCGCTCACATGATCCCGTGGTGATAGATGCCATGAATCAATTTCCACAGGATGCACTCGATCAATTCCTCAAAACCATCAGTTCACCCGTTCAGGCATGACACCCCAACCGCAATCCAACCTTGATGTATTCGGTAACCTTCCGGTACTGCCAAAAGGTGGAAACCCGTTTCCCGGTTTGCGCTCTTTTGAGGAAGATGAAGACTACCTTTTCTTCGGAAGGGAAAAACAGATTGATGAGCTGCTGAGAAAACTCCGCATGACCCGCTTCATTGCCGTGGTGGGTGTTTCAGGGAGCGGTAAATCCTCCCTGGTTAAGTGCGGCCTTATTCCCTCCCTGTACAGCGGCTATATGGCACTGGCAGGATCCAACTGGAAAAAGTGTGTGTTCCGCCCCGGCGATGACCCCATCGGCAACCTGGCCAAGGTACTCGCCGAACCGGGGGTGATTTATGATGATGATGAACTTCGCCCGACGTATGAGTCCATCATTGAAACCACACTCAGAAGAAGCAACCGGGGGTTATCGGAGGTGGTCCGGCAATCCGAACTCAACCCCAAAGAAAACCTCCTCATTGTTGTTGACCAGTTCGAAGAACTCTTCCGGTTCAGCCGCTTTGAAAAAAGAACATCGGCCGACAAACGCGACTCGCTCTCTTTTGTTGAGCTGCTCCTGAATGCCAGCCAGCAAGCCAGTCCATCCATTTATATCGTACTCACCATGCGGTCGGATTTCCTGGGCGAGTGTACCAGCTTCACCGGACTCACGGAAGCCGTAAACCAGGGACAATACCTCGTACCCCGCATGACACGCGAAGAACGCAAGCATGCCATCACCGGTCCCATTGCGGTGGGCGGCGCAGACATCACGCCCCGCCTGCTCACCCAGTTGCTGAATGACGTAGGCGACAACCCCGACCAATTGCCCATCCTGCAGCATGCCCTCATGCGCACCTGGGACTACTGGCAGCAACATCATCCCGATCAACCGATTGACATACCGGATTACCAGGCCATCGGCACCATGCGGCAAGCCCTGTCACAACATGCCGAAGAAGCATACAACGACCTGAAAACCGACCGGGAACGCGACATCTGTGAGCATCTCTTCAAGGCGCTTACCGACAAGGGAGATGAAAGACAAGGCACCCGCCGTCCTACCAAGATGAAGGAGCTTAGCTCCATCACACAATCGGAAGCGGACGAGGTGGCCACGGTGATCAACGTATTCCGGGACGGCAACCGTTCCTTCCTGATGCCGCCCTCCGGCGTGTCCCTTGAACCGGAATCCATCATTGACATTTCCCACGAGAGCCTGATGCGGATATGGGGACGCCTGATCCGTTGGGTGGACGAGGAAAACCAGTCGGCCGATATCTACAACAGGCTCGCGGAAGCAGCATCCCTTTACCAGGATCGTAAGTCGGGTTTGTGGCGAAACCCTGAACTGCAGTTCGCCCTCCAATGGTATGACGAACACAAGCCCAACAGCGCATGGGCAAAAAGATACGACCCCAGTTTCGAACGCGCAGTGGGCTTCCTCATGGAAAGCAAAAGACAGGAAGAGTTCGAGGTTCAGCAGAAGGAAAAGCAGGAAAGGCAAAAGATCCGGCGCATGCGAACATTTACGGCTTTCCTTGGAACAGCCGCCCTTGTTTCCATCATGCTGTTCATCTACGCCGCCCTGAAACAGGCACAGGCCGAGGAAAACGCTCAGGTAGCACGCGCCAATGCACTGGAGGCGGAAAAGCAAACCAAGATCGCCAAGCGCCAGAAAAAAGTAGCCGACTACGAGAAGCAGCAGGCGGTGCTGCACAGTCAGGAAGCAGAAACCCAGCGACAACGCGCCTCAGAACAGGAAACCCTGGCAAAGTCCAATGCCGCGCTGGCCGATCAACGCGCCAAGGATGCGTTCGTAGCCCAGAAGATAGCAGAGCAGCAGGAAGATGTGGCCAAGATCAAAACACGCGATGCCATGATCAGCCGGGCCGCTGCAAAAAAATCGGAATCCAAAGCCGACAGCCTGCGTGTACTGGCCCTGAGCCGCACACTTGCTTTCGAATCGCAGCGGCAGTATGCCGCCGGGAATACAGAACAGGCATCCCTGCTCGCACGGCAGGCCTATCTCTTCAACCGGCAAAAGGATGGTCCCGAACTCGATCCGGACATCTTCAATGCTTTGAGCAAGGCGGCCGACGACCGTGAAGAATTCTCCGGACATAGCAGCGGGGTACGCGCCGTGGCTGCCATTCCCGGCGCCGACCTGTTTGCATCCGCCGGCGATGACATGACCTTGCGCATTTGGGACAGCACAAAGCCCAAAGAAAAAGCACAAGTGATCCAGACGGCCGGCGCCGGCAATTTCCGTTCACTTGCCTCGAGCGCCACCGGAAAATACCTGGCGGCAGGAGACCTCACAGGCGCCGTAACCATCATCGAACGTTCTTCAGGCAACCATGCTTCCACCTACCCCAACGTATGTTCCAGTAGTGTCAACGCGGTTGTATTCAGACATGGAGAGACGGATCTGGTTGCAGGAGGCGCCGACGGACGCATCGTTCAGGTATCCCCACAAAACGGTGGCATGAAGGAAGTGGCAACCACCGGAAGCCGCATCAATGCGATGGCCATCGACGGATCGGATGTCCTCGCCGTGGCATGCGAAGACCGGACCATCCGCCTGTTCGGCAAAAACTTCCAACCGATCGCTTCGGTCACCTGTCCTTCCAAAGTAAAATCGGTCGCATTTGATCAACGGGGCCGTCAACTGGCTGCAGGCTTGTATTCCGGCATGATCGTAGTGGTGAACATGAATCAACCCAATAGAATCGCCGACCAGTGGGTCGGACACCTGTCGTCCGTGAACGGCGTGGCATTCACAGACGATGGAAAACGCCTCGCATCCGCCGGCTCCGACCAAACCATCCGGTTGTGGGACATGAGCTCCAAAGAGTCTATCACGCTGAAAGGCCATGACAGCTGGATATGGGGCCTTCAGTTCACCGGCAAGGGTACCGCACTCATCTCATGCAGCGAAGACAAAACCCTCCGGAAATGGATCGTGGATCCCGACCTGCTTGCCGATCGCATTTGTAAGCGGGTTACGCGAAACCTGACACCCGATGAATGGAACAAATACATTTCCAATGTACCGTATCAGTCGACATGCAAGTAGCACCCGACGCATGGCAGCGTGCCTGTTCACAGGCCTTGCCCTGACCTCGGCTTCCTCTGCCCAGAATTGCGATTCACAAACATTGCAGGAAGCACAGGACCAATACAAGCTGGGTCAGTTCGACGATGTGACCGGAACCTTGACAGGTTGCCTGGATCATTTCAAAACCGACGACGAAAAATTCACCGCATACCAGGTGCTGGCACGCACATACATCGCAATGGATGATCTCCAGCAGGCGCGCAAACAGATCGAGGGTTTGCTCCGCATCCAACCCGATTACATACCGAATCGCACCTCCGAAACAGAAACGTTCGCCAACCTGGTGGACGATTACAAGCAATCGATGGAAGATCACATAGCCGACGTGCTGGTCACCACGGCCAACAAACGTTCGCAATTGTCATCGGATGCACCCGCCACCATCTATGTGCGTACCCGCGAGCAAATTGTCAATCGCGGCTACACCACCCTGCTGGACCTGCTCGAAGACATTCCCGAAGTGGAGGTGCAGCGCAACAGCATATCTGAATTTAAAAATACGGTGACCCTGCGTGGCATCGCCGGAAGCGAGAAATTCATCATCATGCAGAACGGGGTACGCATCACCCCCCCCACCGGTGACCCTTACAGCATGGGTGCCCAGTTCTCCCTCGCCAATGCCAAACGGGTGGAGATCATCCTCGGGCCGGCTTCCGCACTCTATGGAGCCGATGCGTTCTCCGGTATCATCAACATCATCACCAACGATGCAAGGGACACCAAAGGCGGCACGGTTAATACCAGTTACGGACAATATGCCACCGGTGATCACAGCATTGTGCTGGGCAGCCACACGCGTGACCTCGGGTTCACCGTAACAGCCCAGGTCACCCACAGCCAGGAACCCGACTACTACAACATCTACCCTGAAAGTTTCTCGTGGTACAACGATCATTACAAGCCCGACGGAACGGTGGACATCAATGGCAATCCGGAGGCAACACCCGTTTCGTTCGACCGAAGCTTTGAAATGCCTACACGCTCCTATTACCTGGATGCCAAGGCCAATTTCGGCGACTTTGAGATCGGGGCGCTGGCCATGCACGAACGCCACAGTTCGTCCGTAAGTGTTGATCCCCGGTATTCGCTGTACACCAAAGATGCCTTCATCGCCACCCAGTTGCAAAGCGGATACGCGCGCCATGTACATACGGGTAAGGACGACCGCTGGTCATTGCAGAGCTACATCTCTTTCTGCAACACGCGCATGGATCCGGAAAGCAATTTCATCAACCGCTTCACCGGGTACGAACAGGGATATAAGTATCAGGCCAGCCAATCGCAGAAGATCGAAGAACAGTGGGATTACGAGCTGACGCGTAACGCATCCGTTATCGCCGGTTTCTCCATCGAAGATCATTCGGTGCTTCCCAAAACCGCCGACCTCCCGCGCGCCTTCAACCCAAAAGTGCCTGCCGCATATCAGCAGATCCCATACATCAACACCGATACCACCGACTACCTGGGTAACTCGCTGGTGATCTACCAGGATTTCTATTACCTGCACTACCAGAACTACGGCACATTCGCACAGTTGTACAACAAATGGAAGTGGGTGGAATTAACCGTGGGCGGCAGGTTCGATTACAACACACGGTTCAAAAGTGTGTTCAACCCGCGCATGGGGCTTGTAGTGAAACCCAAAGACAACCTGAAACTGAAATTGCTCTACGGCCAGTCGTTCCTTGCCCCGTCGCCATGGAAAGCCTATTCCACGTATGGCTCTTTCCAGCCGGTGTCCGATTCACTGGGGCAGATCACCGGGTTGGAATCGCCGTTTTTCCACATACCCAACCCGGACCTGAAACCGGAAAAACTGCAATCGCTGGAAGGCGGCGTGGCGTTTTACAAGGGCAAGAACTTCTCCGCTTTTGCCGATGTTTACTACAACACCATCTCCAACCTCATCAACATCCAATCCGCATCCACCCAAACATCGTTCCGCGGGGTATCGGTTACCTATGCCGAAACCGCCAACAACGAGGGCGTGGCCAATACCTATGGCGCAACATTCAGCGGGAACTACTTCCTCAACCTGGGCGAACACCGGTTCAACCTGTACGGAAGCTACAGCTATTCCAACGGAAAGATCGACGGTGAACCGCTTGTACTGAGCGCCATGCATACCGGGAAGGCTGGGATCGATTGGACCCTGGGCAAATGGTCGGCTTCGCTGCGTACCCTGCACCGTTCCGCTTCCAATTCGGTGCTGACCAAAACGTCGGGCGATTATTATACGAGTCCGGCCTACACCATCTACAACCTGAATGCAAGATATGCGCTGGCATCGCAAAAACATTACGAGCTGCAGCTGACGCTGGGCATCCGTAACCTGACCAATGTAAAATACTACAACGCGGCTGCCGGACAAGATTCTTTCACCATCACGCCCCAGGATCCGATCAGGGTTTGCCTGGGCGCCAACCTGCAATTCAAACCCTGACGCATGAAGGCCAGGCTGCTTCAATGGGCGAACATCAGACCGGGTGAGTGGAAACCCATCCTGGCCATGATGACCCTTTCTTTCCTGATGGGGATGGCGCTGGCATTCTACTTCACGGCTTCCATTTCCGTGTTCATGGACTACGAAGGGAGCACCATGCTGCCCTACGCCTACCTGATATCCGGAGCGGTAGGGTTTGCCATGTGGATGATCGATTCCTTCGTAAGCAGGCACATGCGGTTCACCACCCGTGTGTTCCTTGGAATGTCGTTCCTGCTGTGCATGGTTGCCGCACTCACCTACCTGAAACTGGACGACGGACGACGCTGGGTACCGATGGCCCTCCTGGTGGGTGTAACGCCGGTGATGTTCATCTGCAACATCATGTTCTGGGGGATGGCTCAAAAGCTGTTCAACATCAGCCAGGCCAAGCGGCTCTTCGGCATGATAGGCAGCGGGGAAGTGGTCTCCTCCATCCTCGGCTTTATGGCCATTCCGGCGCTGGCGCCCGCGATCGGCAGTACAGGACTGCTGGTGATCGCTTTCGGAGCGCTGTTGCTCGGACTTGTTTTGATGGCAGGCGTATTCCGCATGCTGGCCGGCGCATTCAAACCGGAGGAAAACGAACCTTCCGATGTTTCCGTGCAGGCGCTGAAGGTACCGGGAGAACAGGCACGTTATTTCCGGCGTGTGCTTGCCTTTTCCATCCTACCCATTTTCGTTTTCTATTTTGTGGATTACCTGTTTCTCGATCTTACCAGCATCCAGTTTCACGGCGAAACCGACCTGGCCACCTTCATGGGCTACTTCCTCGGAGCGGTGTCAACAGTAGAGTTGCTACTGAAAGCGGCGGTATTCAGCAAGGTCGCCAAGCACTATGGCATTCGCGTGGTGTTGCTGGTTATTCCCTCCGTATTGATCCTGGCCACCCTGCTGACCATCGCAACGGAAGCAATCACCTCCCAGATCTACCTTCTGTTTTGTGTCATCGCATTCACCAAACTGCTGGAGCGCTCGCTGAACAGCGGCCTTCAGGGTCCGGGCATGCAGATCATCTACCAGGCGGTTCCTGCCACCGACCGCTCGGCGTTTCAAAGCAAGGTGGATGGCATTTCAGGTGCCTTCGGCAACATCCTCGCCGGCACCGGTATCCTGCTTTTCCTGAAGGCGGAAACATCCGGGTTCCAGTTACACACCCTCGTGCTTTTGTCGGTACTTTGCTGTTGGGCATTCCTCGTCTCCCCGCTGTACAAAGCCTACCGCAAACGACTGGCGCTGACCCTGCAGGCGCCGGATCACGGAGAATCCCGGAACGAGGCCCTATCGGGCAGGGAATTGCTGCAACGGTGGATCTCATCCGGCAACAACACGCAGCGAACAAAGGCACGAAAGTGGATCCACCTGATGCAAAAAACAAACCGCGTCACGGGCAAAACGCCCGCCAGCATCCAAATGTTCTTCGAGGAATTGCCTCTGAGTACCGGACGTGCCGGGTTGAGAGAATCCACCCAGACCATGATCGGTCAAATGCCTCATTTCAGTTCTTCGCAACTCAGCACCCTGCTTGCCTCTTCCCTGCCCACCGATAACCTGATGACCGGCATCCGGTCGATGGGCGATGAGGGCATCCGCATCCTGGAATTCCATCGTTCCCAATCAACCGACCTTCATACCAAGCGAAGAATCATCGGCATCTATGCCGGCCTTGACACACCGCCGGCCCGGGAGGCCCTGGTGCATGCGTTGCGCGACAGCGACAGGGAAACCATGTTACTCGCAGGAAAAGCACTTTTCACACGGGAATTTGATGCTGACAAGGAACACCGGCCTGCCATCCGGCAGAAAATCAGCGAAACCGCCTATACCTGCACATGGCTGATGGCTTCCATGGATGACCTGAAGGATGCACGAAGGAACAAAGCTTTGATGAGCAGCCTGCAGACCGAACTGGAAGAGCAGGTGGATATGCTCTTCATGCTGTGCGGTTTTCTGTATGGCCAGGCCACGATCAACCTGATCCGCAACAACCTGCATCCCGAGAACAACCTGGAAAGCAAAGTATATGCATTGGAAGTGGTCGACAACCTGTTTGATGCCGATATCAAAGAGATCACCTATCCCCTGTTTGAAGACCTGATCACACCCGGCTTCAGCCATCATGCCCGACAGGTGTTTCCACAGCAACAGCTCTCTGTGGTTAACCGCGCCATCCACATCCTGTACGGCAACCAGGCGCATGTTACCCGGTGGACGCAGGTAAATGCCCTGCTGATGCTGGACAAACTGGTGCTCCCTGACGATGCGCGCCGTGAGATCATCGGCTGCATCTTTCACCGGCATCCGCTGATCTACGAAACAGCATTCGCTTTGTTGATGAAGCGGGATCCGGATGAAGTATTGCCGGTCCTGAACCGACTTCCCGCCGACAAACTGGAAAGACTGAAAGGGATGTATACCGGAGATCCCGGTTTCATAACCACCTACGAGCGGGTGCTGCTGCTACAACAATTTCCCTTTCTGAATCCGATGCCGCCACACCGGTTGGTGGATATCGCTGAAAACCTTGTCGGCAAACCAACCACCCCGCACAAGAAGATCGCTACCAACTCCACCTGTATCATTCTACCGAAAGGAGCATGGACGCTGGAATCCGTAGAAGGCGAACATGTGGTCACCTCCGGACCTGCTTTCCTGCTTGACGATATCCTGTCATGGTGGCCCGAATCCGATTCGGTTTCCACCATCTGGAGATCTGTTTCCTCTGCGGAACACGAACGGTACCTTTCGATGGGACGGCAGCAATTCATGACTTACCTGGCTGAAGATCCCCTCGTGACCGGCGCACTCCTTAACCAAATGGCAGCCCAGCATTACCCATCATCCTCCATTAGTCCATACTGACATGAGCGACACATCCACACAAAAAAAAGACCACGCACTTGAATTCGCCTGGGTACAATACCGGACATTCGCAGGCACGGCGCGCGACATCAAAAGCACCATCGACAAGTGGCGCAAACGCGTGTTCATCTTTACCCTTGCCGGTGCTCTTTTTGCCGTGCTGGGACAAAATGCAAGTACGTTCGGTCTTGAACCCGTATCGCGTGCCCTTTCCGCACTGAGCGGACTCTTACTTAGTTTGGCAGCCTATGCAGGAGCACAGGTACTGACAGACGAAAGGGAGAAAACCTGGATTCGTACCCGGGCAGCAGCGGAATCATTTAAGTCGGAGGCTTACCTCTACCTGTTCAAAGCAGGTCCGTATGCGGGAGGAAATGCAAGGGAAACGCTTTTCACTCGGGTGGAAGAATTGCTGAATACCACCTCTGACATCCAAACCATTCCAGCTGATGCCGATGCAACGAAAGATATGCCGGAAGGATTGACCTTCGAAGGTTACATTGAAAAAAGGTGCACAGGGCAGGTGAACGGGTATTACCTGCCTAAAGCCAAATCGTACGATCTAATCAACAAACGGGCAAAGAACCTCAGCTTCGCCATGGGATTTGTAAGCATCGTGCTCGGCAGCGCCGGGGCCTTCAGCATGGAAGAATACACAACGGTGTGGGTGGCATTCATCGCTTCACTCACCGCTTCGGTTGCCGCATACGTCAGTGCAAACCGCTATCAATACCTGGTGGTGTCCTATCAATCCACCGCCAAGAAACTGCTCATGCTTACAGCCAGGTTCTCCCGGTATGAACAACCTACAGGTGAACAACAAGGAACCTTCGTTGCCGAATGCGAATCACTGCTTTCACTTGAAAACGGCGCCTGGCTGGCAGAGCTCTCACAACCCAAGACAACGTCGGAGCGTTTGCCTGAACCTGAAGTTGAACAGGTGGGGTGAAGGTTGCTCCCGTTGGTCGCGTAAGTGGGCTGCGCCGTAAATGGCTCCCGTTGGTCGCGTAAATGGTCAGTTGCTCCCTCCGGTCGCGTACATATCGCCGGGTACCATTCACTATTGACCACTGACCACTGACCACTGACCATTGACCACTGACCATTGCCTATTGACCACTGACCATTGACTATTGACTATTGACTATTGACCCATTCGTCACAAAAAAAGAGGAGTCCCGTACGGAACTCCTCTTTTCGCTTTGTATAAAACCGGATCTTATCTACTGCCGCGAGATCACCAGGCGTTGAATGTGGCGCACGTCACCGGCATCCACCACAACGAGGTAAACGCCGTCGGGGCGTGATGACATGTCTACATCCAGCTTGGAAGATTGGGTTTCGAGCTGTTCGGCATACACTTCCTGTCCGATCGCATTCATCACGCGAACGGTTACTGCGGTTTGCGCAGACAGGCTGAGTTGCACCGTAAACATGTCGCGAGCCGGGTTCGGGTACAGGGCGATACCTGTTCCGTCCAGCTGTGAGAGTCCAACACCCAGATCTACGTAAGCGGTGTCGCAAACCATGCAACCATTGGCATCCGTCACGCAGAAATTGTACGTTCCGGTACAAAGACCGGTGGCCGTAGCGGAAGTCTGGCTGTTGGCATCATCCCACAGATACACATAGGGAGGGGTGCCATCAACAGCCGATCCGGTGGCTGTACCATTGCAGGCTCCGGCCACGTCTTTGGACTGTGCAGTGGCAACCACCACCAACGGTGCGGGTTCAGTTACGGTTTCCAATTTGGTTTGGGAACAACCGTTGGCATCGGTCACCTTTACGGTGTATGAGCCTGGGCAGAGGGAATCCATTGACTGACCGGTACCGACAGAAAGCCATTCATAGGTATAGGGAGGCGTTCCGTTGTCTCCGATCGCGCTGACCTGTCCATTGCATTCACCACCACAGAGGATATTGGTTTTGCTGGTTGTCACCGACACCGTATTGCTGGCAGAGCTGATCGTTTCCCACTCATATCCGCCGGTGCAACCGGTCTGTTGGGTCACAAACACCACGTAATCTCCTGAGCACATATCTATCAGGGTTTTGTTGGTGCCGACTACGTTGCCGTTGGCGTCATACCATTTGTATGTGTAAGGAGAGGTGCCACCGTTCACGTCAACCGTAGCGGTACCGTTGCAGTTGCTTTCGCATTCATCGGTGTGCGTGGTCACCAGCGTGGGCGGGTTTTCGCTCATGAAGGGGAAGATACCCAGTGAGAGATCCAGCGCCCATGCACTGCCCGTGTTGTAACGGACCCATGTGCCGGAAGAATCCAGTTGCCATACCATGGAAGGCGTGGTTTCTTTGTCCTTGTTGCTGATGATGTTGAAGGTATCCTTGTCGGAAGCCCAGTTCAGGTTGGAGAAATCAACCCCCATGAAGAACCTGCCCGAATCGGGTACAGGGATGGGCGGATTGAACAGCACCTGGGTGAAATAGTTTCCATCCACGTTGTCCATCACCTGCTGCATGGAAACATCCACGGAAGCGATTTCGTTGTTGGGATTTCCATTCATTTCATCCCATACTTTCACCGCGATGGTCTTGTTGGGCTCGTCGGTTTGCGCCAGGCTGATGTGCAGCCAAGCTCCCATGATGTGGGTGTTGGGCGCCACACTGGGGAAGTATTGGGCTTTGGCTTTGTCTTTGTACTGGTTGACTCCGTTCACCCATCCGTTCTCACCAACCGCACCACCGGAAACGTAGTAGTTCTGCAAGGTCCATTTCGGCAGATCGGCGCCGGTGTAAAACCCGAAATTCAGGGTATCGCAACCTTTGTTTGCATTCACCTTGATATAGTTCACCTTGGTGGCGGTATCCGAACCGTTGGCATTGGTGGCAATCATGGTAACCGTGTATGTACCCGGCGTATTGAATACGATCCCCGACGGATTTTTCACACTTGAAGTGTTGGGTGTGCCTCCATTGCCGAAATTCCATGACCATGATGTGGGGTTACCGAACGACAGATCGGTGAAATCCACAGCGCCTCCAGTTGAAAGAACCGTGGTATTGGCCACAAAGTCGGCCAGCGGCGGCGCCTGGCAGGAAGATGTCAGGCAATTGCGGCTGTCGCGATGCGCGGTGATGGAGTTCTTGGATTGTGTGGACCACACCGTGTTGTGTTGCTGGGTCCGATGGAGGGCGACATGATGTTGGTGGTATTGGCCGGCGAGATGTGCTGGCAATTCCAGTTGTGTCCCAGCTCATGTGCCTGGTCTACCATGCTACCTGTTTGCGACTGGTAGTAGTGTTCCAGCAGGTTGTGGTTGTTGGATTGGCAGATCTGTCCGATGTAGGCCAGACCGATCACACCGTTGTTGCCGCTTTCTTCGATGTCACGTTTGGTCCATAGGCTGGCTACATCGTAGGTCTTGGAGAAGCCGTTCCATCCATTGAACGACGACAGCAGGGTGCTGGCGTTGGTGCTGGAGCTCCATGGATCACAACCGTTGCAGCTCACCACGTAGGTTTCCACGAGGTCGTAGGAGATCTGCATCGGGTTTTCTTCGTACTTGGCGGTGACCATGTTCAGAACCGCAATCACTTCGGTTTCCACGTTGGATACACTGCCGAACTCGGTCACCATGCTGTAATCCGCCGCAATGGCAATTTCGGCGCATGCTGGTGCGAATGTCACGTCATCGGGAGCGGTGTTTCCACCCAGGCGCTCGATGGCGGTATTCATTTCAGTTACGCCGCAATGTACGTTGGGATCGACTCTCATATCCTGCGCGCGGTATACAACAAACAGGTCGGAACCGGCTTTCTTTATCGAAGCGGTTCACCGGCTCGATGTAGAAATCCTCACCGTTGTTCTGGATCAGGCCTGAGATCTGACCGTTGTATATGTTCAGACGCAACTTGTCGTTGGGGTTGTCATTCACGGATCCCCAATAGGTGATGTTGCGGCTGCGCGGGTAAACCACCACGCCATTTTCAGTTTGCACACGCAACTCATAATTCACATTGCGGATGTCGTGTTCTTCCAGGTGCAGGTTGAATATCTTGCCAGGGGCCAGTTGGAGGCTTACTTCAGAAAGCCTTCCTTTCTGGTGCACGAAAGTCTGGATGGACGACGCGTCCAATTGGTACACATCAAACCGATTGAAGTTGGCGCTTAGTGCCGCTTCATAAGCACCGGGTGCAGCCTGCGCAGGCACAACCAGGCGGTTTCCTTCCACCTTCGCGGAAGATACATAGTGGGCTTTGTAGGCTGGATTCACCTGCGCATTTCGCATCTGCACCTGTTGTGCACGCGCATGCGGGGAGATGAAAACACCAAAGCCCAGCATCAGGGAACAGGCGATCCAAAGGCGTCCTGATCTGACCCGATGTGAAAAAGGTACATTGTTTTTCATGGGGATTTGTGTTTGATTGGGGTAGAGAAAAAAATAGACTCAACTGTCGAGGGGCACAAGGTAAATAATTTGAAATTGAAACGGGGAAATTTAACATTATGGTTGGTAGCGCGGACGTGGACGTCCGCGCCAGCATCCAAAAAAAGTCCGCGCCAGCACCAAAAAAAGGCCCGGACATTCCTGTCCGGGCCGTATAAGATCTGTCGCTCACGCATGCCTTACTAACGACTTGCGACTTACGACTTACGACTATCAATCAATTCAAATTCGGTTGCGGCGTAATGCGCAGGTAAGGTTTCACTTCGGTGAATCCTTTCGGGAACAGGGCGGGGATATCGGCGGTTGCCACGGCTGGCACCACCACGCAGTCGTCGCCGTTTTTCCAGTTAGCGGGTGTAGCCACTTTGTGGTAGGCAGTCAGCTGGAGTGAGTCGATCACGCGCAACAGCTCATCGAAGTTGCGACCGGTGGAAGCGGGATAGGTGATCATCAGCTTCACTTTCTTGTCGGGACCGATCACGTACACGGAGCGCACGGTGAGTTTGTCGTTGGCGTTCGGGTGAATCATGTCGTAGAGTTCCGACACTTTGCGGTCTTCATCGGCGATGATGGGGAAGTTCACAACGGTTTGCTGGGTTTCGTTGATGTCGTTAACCCAACCCTCGTGAGATGCGAGGCCGTCTACGCTCAGGGCCACCACCTTCACATTGCGTTTGTCGAACTCCTGTTTGTATTTGGCCACGGTGCCCAGTTCGGTGGTGCACACGGGTGTATAGTCGGCGGGGTGTGAGAACAGGATGGCCCAGTTGTCACCGATCCATTCGTGGAAATTGATGGTGCCTTCGGTGGATTGGGCTGTAAAATCGGGGGCTGTATCGCCCAGGCGGATGGTTGCCATAGGTTTGAAATTTGTTGGTTTGACAAAAGAGGGAGATAAAGATAGGAAGGGATCGGGAATAACGCCAGCGGGTTTTTATTTGCAACCACATGGGCGAGTGGATTGAGAAGGGACCACCTGAACAAGACGATCAACACCATGCCACTATAAATGCCTTGTTGATGAACTTTCTATCCTGCCGTATGGACAGGTGTGACCATCCTCACTCTGTCCCGAGTTTGGGGAGTCCCCTGTTTCGCAACATTTCATTGGCTTTTTCCAGTTTTTCAGGAAAAAGTACTTTGTCGCTAAACTTGTTAAGGGTCTTATCGATCTTAACAATAGGTACTTTTTTCTTATTGAGATCCTTGATCTTCATATCATAAAATTACGGACTTTTCCTCTTTACCAAAAATCCACGGTATTCTTTTCCCTTCCGGAACCGCTCCCATCCATCTTCCAACTCTCCGTATATATCAAAGTCATTCTTCACTTCTGAAAGGTACTTCGCAATACCCATGCGATACAACCGAGTTCTGATTGCCGTGCTTCCGGTCGCATACACCCAAACATCTGGATTCTTATCAGTAAAGGCATAAACGGTAGCAACCACCGTGGCCAATACTTGTTAGCTATCGCCATTATTTGAGATTGCCTTATCATTGATTTCGCCGGTATCATGATCTTTGTCGCCAAAGGCCAGGTTATACACATCTTTCAGATTGGTTGGAGTAAACTGTACCAGCTTGGGAATTTCACCACCCGGCCCTGAACTGATGAATTCAAAAGTGGTCAGCTTATCGTCTGATGCGAGCGGGTAGCGAGGCAATTTCATTCGGTCAACGTAGTGAAGTTATTTGAAGGAGCGCTTTTTATTTTGGCTTGATGTAAAAATAGCATTTATCTCCACCAACCCACTTGATACTTGTGACTGTGCCCACCTGCACCCCTTTGGCGCTAGCTTTCCTTTGCTGAGTACACCAGGGTTGCCGTGTACATCACATCCACCAGTTCTTTCATCAGCCACCTGCGTTCGGTTTCATCCATCATGGAAGAGAACTTCATTCTCTTTCCGTCCGTGGTGACAAAGGTGATGCCGTAGACGGATGAATAATCTTTGGTGTAGAACACTTCCTCCCGGATCTCTTTCACTTTTCCTTGCACCCGTTTACGCAGCACCCATCTCCCTGCATAGTACCAGGTGCGGGTGATGCTGTCGGGGCGCCATTCGAACACCAGTGTTCCTTTGGCCAGCAACAAGCCATAAAGAAAAACCGGCAACCCGCCGGCGGCAAAGCAGAATGCCACCCATCCGTAATCGCCTCCGAACCATAGGTGTGAAAGTCCCAGCGCCAGGAATATGCCACCGAACCATGTGATGTATGTAGACCTTCCCTTTTTGTTCCAGGGCGGGAGGCGTACTTCCAGGCTGTTGGTACCTGAATGAATGGTAATACGTGATGTTGTGGGTTGGAACATGTGCATTGCATTTGTACTCGAATATGGCAACTTGGTTCCCTTGCTATCTATGAACACCTATAACAAACCAGTGGCATCCACATCCAGAAAATCACCTTGCCATCAGGTGATGTGGTTCGAAGTAGGGTGATCCAGCGCAAATAGCAGACGCCCCCGCAAAAGGCCACTTCCGGGTCATTCGTTCCCTCAGTCGCCCCTGGCGCTTATCCTCGCTTTTGCATTGTTCACCATTTGTGCTGATGGTCATACGCCTGCATACCCTACTTTGCATGAACAACCGATCTGCAAAGACATGAAACACCTCCAACCATGGCTTTTGGCCTCTTTCTTTATTTTGAGCTGCATCGCCACCGTTTTGGCGCAACCCACGTTCCAGGCAGTACTTGGCGGACCCGGTGATGACATCGCCGAGACCATCGTGGAAGCGCCCGACGGCAACTTCGTGATCGCGGGGTACACCAACAGCTACGGCGAGGGCGGCTACGACTTCATGCTGATGAAGGTGGACACCGGCGGAAACCTGCTCTGGACCAAAACCTATGGCTTCCCCGAAGATGAAAAGGCACACGCCATGATCAACACCTCCGATGGGGGATTTTTATTGGTGGGAGAAACCACGCATAGCACCGACTCCCTGGGATCAAACATGTGGATCGTCAAAACCGATGGCGACGGAAATGAAACATGGGCCAGGATTCTCGGATCCGGGCACCTGCAGATTGGGGTAACAGCCACACAAATGGCTGATGGAAACTACATGATTGCAAGCCGGAGTTCCGATCCATTTCTTAAAAACAGTCCGGCAAACAGGACCATGCTCACCAGGTTGAAACCCAACGGTGACCTGATAAATCGTGATGACATAACGTTTGGCTATCCGGGTTGGACCATTCCTATCT